>CAZEDT010000017.1:0-63121 GCA_964510795.1 uncultured Syntrophomonas sp. | reverse complement strand
GAGTAGACGGGTAACTCTGTCTCGAGGGTTCGAATCCCTCCCTCTCCGCCATTAACGAAATACCAAGGGGTTTCAGATTTTGATCTGAAACCCCTTTTTAAATGCTCTTTATAATTGGTCGAATCGCGGTAGTCCTGTAGTAGCCGTAATAGGGGAATAGCCGGGAATTAATGTAAAACTGCATAAAAGCCGTGAAAGGCAGAGTGGTAATACAATGATGGTAAAGCTAATCTCTTTTTTGTCTGCGTTACACTTTTTGTTCAAATGGAAATTGTCGAAGACAACTTACATTTAGTCCGTAAAAACATTACGGAGATGGTTGGATTTTCATCTCTTTTGGATATAATAAATAAGAGGAGGTGATTCTTAATGTTAAAGCTATTTGAGGTTTCGGGTTTTAAAAACTTCAAAGACAAAATTATATTGGATTTTTCAGATGTGCGTGATTACAGATTCAACAGTGCTTGCATTACTAAAAATCTTCTGAGCAAGATTATTGTATACGGCAAAAATTCAATCGGCAAATCTAATTATGGGCTTGCCATGTTTGATATTGTTTCTCATTTATCAAGTAAAAATGTTACTCCCGGATTATACGATTATTTTTTGAATGTCAACAACCTTAACGATTATGCTGAGTTTCGTTATGTCTTTAAGTTTGATAATCAAGAGATTGACTACGGATACCGCAAGGACAATAAACAGATGCTGATTTATGAACGTGTTTCTATTGACGGAAAGATGTTGTTTGAATACAACTATAAAAAGAAAAGGGGCAATACGGATGGAATAAAAGAAATTGCACCGACATTAAACTGGGCGTTCCAGGATGTTGATTCCATTCTCAAATATGTTCTGAATAACACCGTTCTTGACGAAAGTCATCCGCTACGCAGAATGATGCGGTATGTTTCTAATATGCTTTGGTTCAGATCTTTAGACGAAAACAGATATATCGGATACAAAAGTCATAGCAACGATTACTACGACTTCATTTTTGAGCCTAAAATACTTTCGGAATTTGAAATTTTTCTTCAAAAATCTGGAGTAGAAGAAGATCTGATTATAAAAAAGGATAGTGATGGTCAAAAACGTTTATATTTTAAAACCAATACGCCGTTACCATTTTTCAAAGTTGCATCAAGCGGTACAAAAGCTCTGTATACTTTTTTTTATTGGTATAAAACTTCTACCGAAGTTACGCTTATGTTTATTGATGAATTCGATGCATATTATCATTATGAGCTTGCTGAAAGCATTGTTTCTATGTTGGAAAAGATGACCGACACACAGGTTATCTTAACCTCGCACAACACAAATCTATTGACCAATCGTATAATGCGTCCGGATTGCTATTTCATTTTGACAAAGGAAAAACTGATCTCTCTTGCAAATGCAACTGACAGGGAACTCCGAGAAGGTCACAATCTTGAAAAACTATATATGAGCGGTGAATTTAATGGATAGTATGAGTAAAATACTGGTTCTTGTTGAAGGCGCCAAGACGGATTTACGTCTTATGAAACATTTGCTGCACATATATGGGATCGATAGTAATCATGAGGTGGTGTCATACGATACCAACATCTATGTGCTTTATAAGGATATGTTCTCCGATGGGGACCCATCCTCTATTGATATACTACAGCTACTTAAAGAAAGAGAAAGAAACCCTGTTAAAAAAGAAATTTTTAATGCTCATTATTCGGATATCCTTTTGGTGTTTGATTTGGAAACTCAGGATCCGCGATTCTCGATGGATAAAATTTTGGAAATGACGCAATTTTTCGTTGAATCCTCCGATATGGGCAAATTGTATTTAAATTATCCGATGGTCGAGGCATTTTATCATATGAAAACAATACCGGACAAAGACTATAACGATTATGTTGTTTCATTATATGAATTATCGCAAAGAACCTACAAACAAAGAGTTAATCAAGAAAACAGAAATCACGATTATTCAAAATTTGCAGTCACTCGTGAAGAATGCAATACAGTAATTTGGCAGAACATAGATAAGGCGTGGTGCATATCCGAAATGGAAAGGAATTTGGATGATATCGAACACTTGCTTCCCGAATCGATTGAAATTTTAAGAAAACAACTTTTAAAAATAGAAATTGATAAATCTATTTCGGTCCTGTGTACCTGTGCATTCTATATTGCGGATTACAATTCTAAATTTATAACCGAATGAATCATATCACATTTACGTTTATTGCTCTGGCCTTTGCAGGATTACCTATTATTAGTTCCTTTTTGCACCCCTCATATTATTCAATTGCTTGGTATAAGAAAACTCGGCTTACGCCGCAACCTTAAAAGCGACCAGTGGGAGCATCAGTAGTACCCGGAGGGTGATCCTTTAGGCGACAGCAGTCGCTCCTTGCCATCCTTGGACAGCGGCTGCCTGAGTTTTCTTACCTAACGACCTTAAAAAACTTATACTCTGCCCTGAAAAAAGATTTTTCATCCATCAGTGGTGCCGCTTCGCGGCATGGGAGTCTGATACGGTAAAAAATGCCAAAATATTTGCATATGATGTCTTATATGCCAAATAGCTTAGAAACAATGTTCCCAATTATCGTTGTTACCGCAGGGAGTTTTACCCCAAAGGTAAGGAATAAACTAAGAATCAAGCCGCTAAGCCAAAGCATCGTAAAAACGATTAACTCCCGCCACCATTGTTTTCGAACCAGACCAGGAATTTGTAGTAAGGCCACAATCCCGAACCCAAGCAGTAGTAAGGCAATCATACCTTGTCACCCCCGGTTTGAGGCAGATTTCGCAGCTTTGCCACGATCAGCGTAAGCAGAGGAATACCAAGTTCCCAGGGCATGATATAGATAGGAAGATCTTTATTTGCGAAGGCATACAGATCTACACTACTGCCCACATTGGTTAGGGCTAGAATGATCATCAATATCCCTATAGGAATGATAAGCGGACGGTATGAACGCAGGTTTAAAACCTGGGATAAGCCCAAAGCCGTTCCATAAAGGAGGACGGATACTTTGATAAATACCGATAATATGAAAAAGACAGCAACCAAAACCTCTAAACGGCTAAGGATATCTCCTATGTCGATCATTTGTACTGCCAAATAGGACGGGTATTCATAAGCAGACTCCATAGGTCCCAGTACCAGCGAATTACGTGCTACTATCAGGGTGAGGCTTAGTCCTCCAATGAGTATGGCCGTGGCAACAGGAGCGTATCTTCCTTTTTGGTTATTTACAAAAGCTAAAATCATGGTAAATGCCACCGTTTGTGCAAAGGGAAAAGCAGCTGCACCATGAGCCACCCATACCAGTTTTCCGACTGGAATATCTAAAATAGGCAGTAAGTTTTTTATATCCATAGTGGGTATCGCGAAGAACATATCATTAAGGATAATTAATAATGTAAACGACGCAAAGATAACACTGCATTTAGCCAGAACTTCGATGCCCCGGCCCACGGTGGAGGCGCAAACTGCTACAATGGCGATGAGAAGTACTGTCTTGGGAGTAGCAACGTATATTTCTGTAACAAAAAAACGGCTAAATACGGTTAAAACCAGTGCACTTAGATGAAATAAATACCAGATAAAAATCAAGGAGATGATCTTCCCTAAAATGCGGCCATAGACCAGATCATTGATCTCAACCAGGGTTTTATCTTTATATTGATTGGCTAAAGTGCTAAATACCCAGGCAATTAGCAGAGCTTCCATTATTCCTATGAGACTGGCGATCCAGGCATCATGACCTGCCGGCCGGGCCGGAGACAGAATCACCGAACTACCATAAATAAACCCCACCATCAGCATCATCACCTGAAACCCGGATATTCTACCTTCTTCTAATGACATAAATCTTGCTCCTATCGAACCTTATTGTGGAATAACCGCTTTGCTGATATCTCCAGTTTCATTAACATGGGTTTTTACCTTGATTGCCACATCAAGTTCCGGATATAGCTCATCCCACCGGGAGGCAATATCCGGCCATTCCTTCTTATATTTACGATGGACTGTTTCACCGAACCCAAAAACATCTGCATTTAAAGCCCAAGATTTGTTAAGTGCTGCCATGACTTCCTTTTGTATCGCTTCATCCTGACATTTCTCTAATTGCTTAAGCAAAAGTTCATCCATATTTTTGCGGCCTTTGTACTCCGTCAGATCGGCCTGTTCTTCTATTACAACATTAATCGTAATTTTTCCGTCAGTCAGCTCCGGGATGACTTCGCTTTTGGCCTGGGTAATCGCCAGACTGGCTTTGCCTGAACCATCAGGAGCATCCACCACCATAAAACCTTTTTTGATTTTATCAATGACCCAGAGCAGGCCTCTTGACTCTTGCTCATTCAGTTCTCCAACCATCTTATCTCCCTTAAATACTGCCGTTCCCGTGATGCGTACTTTATTAAACTTTTTCCCCTCCGGGCCGGTTTCCTCAAATATGCTTATTATAGGGATAATGGGCGCAGTGGTCTTGCTCATCAGGCGGTTGGCGAAATCCAGCCTCATTACGGCAGGATATTTGGAGAATTCCGCCGATATTTTGACCTTGCCGGCTATCGCTATTGCCGGTATAACGTCCATCCCGTCTCTGGCTGCCATAATATCGCTGGCTTTATCCTGGGCGATCAGGAGCAAGTTGTTGGGGCGGCTTTGGGTAATTCTAAGAGCATGATCAATAACTGGATATACTCCTTGCTTGGCCAATTCCTTACCTATGATATCAACCTGGTTATGCGAGAAAAATATACTACGGTTCTCCTGGGTACCATAATTGCCCAAGGCCTCAAGCCAGGTTTCGCCTTTAAGGTGGTCAAGGTTAACGGCAGGGGATATCCCTCCTCCTGTTTGCCCCCCGGAGCTGCCCGCAGAGCTGCTCTTTACCAGGCTGGGGATAATTGTTTGGTAAGTAACTAAATGTTCACCTGTTTCCGGGTCTATATCAAAACCTATTCCAGCCGCGATGGCTGATTTGTTTAACTCATGGCTATCCCAACAGCCGGATATGAATACGGAAAATGAGATGAATAACACTGCCACGGCAAGCATTAGGAGATGCTGCTTGGTTTTCTTCAAGGTTTTTCACCCCCGTTAGGGCCGGGTTGCTGCCCGTTAGCCTGCCGTTTAGGATCAGGGGAGCCAATGCTTTGCGGGCGGTTTTTCATAGCCCACAGGGGTGCTCGCAGGAAAACGTCTTTTAAGTCACCAATATTTAACGGTGTTATGGGAGATAAGTAGGGTACCCCAAAAGAGCGTAAGGCGATCATTTGACTTAGCAACTCAATAGATACCACAATTATTCCAAACATTCCTAGAAAACCGGCTACGATAACCATTATAAAACGCAAGATCGCACCCAGATCTGCCTGGGAGGGCGACACGAAAGAAGTAATAGCCGTGGTTGCCAATACCACAACCATGGGCGCCCCTACCAGGCCGGCTGACACGGCGGACTGGCCTATGACCAGGGCACCTACAATACTCACTGCCTGGCCCAGGGTACGGGGCATGCGCAAGCCTGCTTCCCGGAGGATTTCGAAAAGAACTACCATAAGCAGAGCTTCAACTAGCGAAGGAAAAGGTATCCCCTCCCTGGATGCTGCCACTGTAATCAAAAGCGGGGTGGGGAACAATTCCTGGTGATAAGTCATCAATGCAACATAAACGGCGGGCAGGTAAATACTAAGTTCAAAGGCCAGAAATCGAAGCCATCGTACAGCAGAGGAAAAATAAGGACGGGCATAATAATCCTCCGGGCTCTGGAACGCTTCGATGAATAGCATGGGTACAGTTAACGCAAAGGGTGAGCCGTCTACTAGAATTGCGGCCCGGCCTTCCAAAATCCTGGCAGCAGCTACGTCCGGGCGTTCACTATTGCCGATGGTGGGGAAAAGGGAGGAGGGACTATCTTCTATAAATTGCTCTATATATCCTATATCTAAGATGGCATCAGTATTTATTCGCATTAAGCGTTGTTTTACTTCTTCAATAAGGCTGTCCTTGGCTATTCCTTTAATGTAAACTACGCTTACATTTGTTTTAGTTCGTTCTCCAATCTCCAGGGAATCAAAGGTTAAACGCGGATCGCGGATTATCCGGCGCAATAAAGCCGTGTTGGTGCGTAGGGTTTCATTAAAACCTACTCTTGGGCCTCGAATAGCCGATTCGTTTTTTGCTTCTTCAAGGCTGCGGGTTTCCCATCCCCGTAAATTGATGATTAAAGCCTGGTTGACCCCTGCCATCAGGATGGCTGTATTACCTGCCAACACGGTATCGGACACAGCGGTTATATCCTTCAAGGGGGCGGTGTCCGCTGTTGTTAAAACATTTGTTTGGATGAACTCGAGCAAATTGGAAGGCTTTCGTTGAGTATTATCCTCTGCCATTTGCATATGGTACATCAAAGGCCGTAATACATCCTGGTTGACCAGGTTCCTCTCCACCAGGCCATCAATGTAGATAATGGCTGCATCCAGGTTTCCATGGGCGCCTAGCTTCATCTTATGCATGATGACATCACTGCTATGACCCAGGATGTTTCTGATATTAATCAGGTTATCATCCAGGTTCCTGGACAGGTTAATAGAAGCAGGATTATGGTCTACTTTCGGTTCATTGTTGTTGTTTGTGGCCCGCCAAAGGGGCAATTTTCTTGACAGCAACCTGAACATCAGCAACCAACCTTTCAAGTAAAATACCTTAAATAATAAGTAAATAAATATCCATCTTAATTACGTAAGATATTTTAATTTGCCCGAAGAATATAAATAAAATCCGTAAAAAACAACTTTAGGATAGGCAGGAATGCCAATAGTATTCCCCTGTTGCCACTATCTGCGATGATAAGGAGTGGCAACCTGGATTATGTATAGAGTAGCCTGGGAGTAGCCGAAATAGGTGGAAATAATCGCCAGAGGACAAAAAAATGTAAAACATGAGGGCTGTAGTAAGTTTAAATATGAGAGTAGATAAGGGCAGAGGTTAACAGAGGGGAATAATGAAAAGGCAGCCAACACGATTGGATATTGAGTAGACGGGTGACACTGTCTCGAGGGTTCGAATCCTGACCTCTCCTTCATTATGAAAACTGCAGGGGTTTCAGACTTAGAGCTGAAGCCCCTTGAGTATTTAGCCAAAGGCTAGAATAGGAGAATCAAAGAAAAAACGTCGGATCCCCTAAATAGCGTTTGTGAATAGCGTCAACAACTTCGCTCGCATCTAAATCACTTTGAAAATAAATAATCGACTCTCCGCCATCTATTTCTGTGAAATTTAAGGACTCAACTTCAATCCATCCCGTAGCAAAGGTTTGGGTGATATAGTCAATATAAGTAATTCCCCATACACGAAGAGGGTCCGAGCCACAGCTATCCAACTTAATTTTTAGTTTAAGATCACCAGGTATAAACTTTGTACTGCTATAACCGGATTCTTTAAAAGAATTAGTATATGCTCTGGCTATTTTTGATCTTAAGCCCTTAAATTCTTCACCAAACTCTGACAATATACACAACTGTGGTTGAATAGATTTTACCAATTGTACCATGCCTAGTCTTCCTAAATGGTTTTTATAGTATGGAAAACTCTTCTTCTTGTCAGTTATAAACTTTAATTCCTTGTCTTCGAATCCACCAAAGTGAGCAATCATAACTTTGTTCTTAGCTAAATGTTCTTTTACATTTTCGGAATAATAACTGGCATACTTCCAACCCGTATCACCAGTGTATAAGAGACTAACATTATTGTTGGTTATATAAAAACCGTGGGAGTCAAATTTACCTGGGTATGTTTCGTGGAAAGCTCTTATAGGAATCAAATTGGTTTTTCCGTTTTGTAAAGTAATAGCGGAACTATTAACAACCTGTTTATGTTTGAGACTTACAAATTCATTCTCATCCTTTTTGTCAATAATTCTTCCCTTATTGTCAAGGACATTATTTAGTTCAAAGATTCCTTCAAATTTAGTCTTGACTTCCCGGGGTAATAGTAATTTTATCGTTTTCCTTCTTAAATCAAAGTTATCAGCAATCTCTTTATTGCATTGTAATTTCGCTTCATCCTTTGATATCCTATTTTTCCTAGCAATCCAGTTTGGAATGAAATGATCTTTTAAATCTTTGTTATATCTGAATAGAAGGTTAATAAGTGGTTCGAAATCAGCAGTATGATCATCGTGGGAATGTGATATGAAGATAGAGTCTATTTCATGAAACTTATGGCCAACGGATCTGAAATTATTTATAAAGTTGTAACCAGGGTCAACAACTAAACCTTCATCTTCAATACATATAAAATATCCTCCTCCGTTATTGCTGGATACAAGCGGAGTATAAGAATTCCATCTTCTAAGTACCTCAACGATAAAACCTTCGTTCTTTTGAGTAGTAGGTGCTTCGGAAAGGAAACTGAAAAAATTCTTCTTCTTATTCACAAATGCTTTTTGTTCTAGGTTTTGGGTTTCTTTTAATAAGAATAATTCTATATGGTTTTCATTAAACGCCTTAAGTTTTTCATCCAAAATTTTGAGGGTTTCAATTTTTTTTAAATAATTATTTGTTTCTTCTATCCTATCTGTGGCCGCTAGGTTTTCAAAATAGGATTTGGCTGTTTCGAATTCTTTAACAGCAGATATTAAATCGTTTTTCCTTAAAAAAAGGCGTCCACTATGAAGATAAACATAGGGAAAAGCAGAGGCAGTAGCTTTTGTAGCATTAAAATAGGTTTGAGCTAGATTATAGTATTTATCTGGATCTTCACTCTTACCAAGTTCATAGTATACTCTTCCTATTCCATACAGCGAGACTATTACTGCCTTCCACTTATGAATAGTATCATGAGGAGAATTTATATCTTTTATTTTAATTAGATCAAACTCATCAATATCAAGACCTATCTTTCTTAAGGCATTTTTATATAGGCTTAAAGCCTTTTGATAGTCTCCTTGAATTAGGAAACAATCACCTAAATAAGCAAGTGGATATACAAAATCTGGTTTCTTCAACATAGCTTTTTGAAATTCATTTATAGCTTTAGGAATTTCGCGGTTTTTAAGATAATTCTTTCCTAATCCATTATAGGGATAAGCAAATTCGTCGTTTGTTTCTGCCATTGCGTCTTTATAATATTTTTCAGCTTTATCATATAATTCCCTTTGCTGATAAACATCTCCGATTTTATTAAGTAGAACAGGGAATTCCCTATTCCCATGAAGATTAGAGGCGATATCTAATTGCTTTAAAGCTTCGTCGCATGCATCAAAAAGTTGATTTTGTTTATAATTTGGATCTAAAAGTTTATAAGTTCTGGCCTCTTCATATAGACAGACTCCATAGCCAAGATAACCATAAGCTAGGGGGTTATCCTTTAAACCAAGTTCGAAATTTATTTTAGCATTCTCATAGGCAGATTTTGCTTCATCAATTGAGTGCGTATTTTTTGCCCTATTTAAAAAATTAAATCCCAGTGCCAAATCTATATATTTACCGATCTCCGCAGCAGCTTTTCTCTGTTTAAGCTTTAGAAAAACAGCTTCAGCAAAATCATATTCTCTTTGTAATAGAAGCAAGTAACCAGTTAAAAAGGATTGTAATACAAAACTTTTTCTAAAATTATCGACGGTACTAAACTTGTTTTTAATAACCTCACATTTTTGTTCTCTCGTGAAACTTTTTGTAAAGCTATCAAACAATTCGCTAAGTAACTTACTAGCATTATTCATTTTAACATCCCTCTAATTCTTAAATATTGTAAAAATTATGATATTAAAGCGATATAATGTCAACAAAAAACAAAATAACCAAAACATAACAATAGTTAAGACGGTTTATATAAAATGAAATAATTGACACTAATATTTTGAAAGGATTAAGAAAATGAGTATGTCTAAGATAAAGCTTTCGCCTCCGCCAGAGTTAATCCAAAGACATTAATCCGGAGGCTGCGCAAAAGGCAAAGCCACAATAATAAAACCGGCCAAGTTATAAAAACCTGACCGGTTTTACAAACCAAGATTATTATTTCATTCCCATACGAATGGCTCCATCAAGACGAATAGTTTCTCCATTCAGATATGCATTTTCTACTATCTGACATACCAGGGAGGCAAATTCCGTCGGATTGCCCATGCGTTTCGGGAAAGGTACCTGGGCTCCCAGAGAGTCACGTGCTGCCTGAGGCAGTAATGCCATCATGGGAGTATCGAACATACCAGGGGCAATTGTAACAGCTCTTATACCTTCTTTGGATAGATCTCTGGCTATTGGTAAGGTCATTCCAACTACGCCCGCCTTGGAAGCGGAATAAGCAGCCTGTCCCATTTGTCCATCATAAGCTGCTACAGAAGCAACGTTGATCATTACACCTTTTTCACCATTGGCATTGGGTTTATTTTTGCTCATCTCCCAGGCGGCCAGCCTCATGACATCGAAACCACCAACTAAATTAATATTTACTACCATCTTGAACCATTCCAGAGGAGTAGGGCCATCCTTACCAATAATCTTGGAAGCACTGCCTATACCAGCAGCATTAACCAGTACATCCAGTTTGCCGAAGTTCTCTATAGCAGCAGCTACAGCAGCTTCGTTTTCTGCGGTGACAGTAATATTATCTTTTACAAATACAGCTTGGTCTCCAAATTTGGCAGCTAATTCATTACCTTTTTCTTCATTCAGGTCGGCGACAACAACTTTAGCACCTTTCTCGATAAGCATTTCTACTGCTGCAGCTCCCAGACCAGATGCACCACCGGTTACCAGTGCTACTAAACCATTAATGTCCATTATTCTACCCCCTCTTTAATCAAACGAGGAATAATTAATTTCATACTCAACAGGATGGCTCCTATAAAAAAGGCTCCCCCCACAATTAATGTGCCTAGCCAGGTAAAGGTATTTTGTGCGGGGTAAATTAGCGCTACTGAGAAATATACGAAGTTATAATTATTAAAAAACATTGGGGCTATTCCACCGAAGGCAGTGATGAAGAATACTAATAATCCAAGTACCAGCAAAATGGCTGGATCCTGAGGCAACCCGCCGCTTTTTACCAGGAAGGTAACGATTGGTACTATTAATCCGGCCATAATTAACCCGGTCATTGCACCGACGAAAATGTTGATTAATTCTTTCACATCGGTACCACCCACCAGGAAAAAGAGCGGTAGTGCCAGGAATGCCGGCCAGCCATCCTTGATGCCCACTGCACTCAGGAGAATTAGAGAAACTGATAGCCACAAAACCACAATGATACCAAGAACAACGAGAACTTTTGTCGGAGGATGTGTATGTTCAGTCATGTAATCCACCATCCTTTTAATTTATATGCTGTACAAGCTGGGAGATACTTCATCTAATGATTCATTGGTTCGCCCAGGCTTCCATTACGGCTGAATGATATTCAGGGTCCAGCAGAATTTGCCTGGAAAGCTTGCCAATCGCGGGGCGAGTTGGACGGGTCTGGTACTGGCCATTAAGGCTTTAGACAAACATTTTCTTCAATTCGTGTTTAAGGATCTTGCCCGACGGGTTTCTCGGGATTTCGGTCATGAAATCAACAAACTCGGGAATCTTGTATTTCGCAATCTTATCGCTCAAGTATTCTTTAACCTCTTCTTCAGTCATGCTGCCGGGTTCATTAAGAACAATGCAGGCCCGCACCCGCTCACCCAGGGACGGATCAGGGGCGCCGATTACGGCTACCTCCATGATTTTAGGGTGCTTTTCGAGCGGAATTTCTATTTCACGAGGATAGATGTTTTCTCCGCCACGATTGAGCATTTCTTTCTTACGTCCGGAGATGTAGACAAACCCTGTTTCCTCCATATAACCCATATCACCGGTATGAAGCCAACCATCCTTGATGGCTTCGGCGGTGTCTTCAGGCCGGTTGAGATACCCGATCATAACCGCATTACCCTTGATGCAGATCTCACCCTTTTCGCCATAGGGCATAATGTTGTTGTCATCGTCCAGGATTTCGACCTCCTGCTCATTGTAAGCCATGCCGATGGAGGCCCAGTTCTCAGGACAGCCGAAACTGGAGGTAGATACCCCACAGGCCTCGGTCAAGCCATAACCGTCGATAACCCGCACACCAAATTTTTCTTTGAAGGCAGCTACCACATTCAACGGCATAGGAGCAGCTCCGGAAAAGGCATATCTTAACTTCAATTTGTCCATCTCTATCTGGGCGGGGTCAGCAGCTGCTACGATATAAGCATACATGGCAGGCACAGCCTGGACTATATTAACCCCGTAACGAGTGCAGGAAGGCCAAAAATCATTGGGGGAGAAGATTTTGCGGATACAGATAGTTATTCCCAGGTAGGAACAGGGGTAAGTCCATACACACAGGGGGTTAGCGTGGAACATGGGCAGAATTATCATCATTACATCACCGGGCTCGGGGGCGTTCAAATGGGCCGTATCAACACAGACGGACAACTCGCCTTGGTTGGAGAGAAGTATCCCCTTAGGTGTACCGGTGGTTCCTGATGAATACATGAGGAAGAAGGGATCCTCCGGAGCCAACGGTACCAAGCACTCATCAGTAGAGTATTTGGCAAGGATGTCTTTTAATGTGGTTTCAGGTATCGCAGTACCATGAGGTATTCCGGTCTCAACTTCAACCACAAGTGGCTTGTGGGAGGAAAGCTCCCAGCCTTTGGCAAACTCCAGCATAAACTCGCTGCCTACAAACGTAACTTTGGGTTTGCAATCCTCCAATAAGAAGGCAATCTCCGGACCTTTCAGCATGTAATTAATTGAACCGGCGATTGCGCCAAGTTTCTGAGCTCCAAACATGGTGTAGTAGACATCGGGGGAGTTAAGGATCATAACTGATACAATATCACCCTTGGCGACCCCTTTTTCCTTGAGAAAGTTGCCTACCTTATTGGCACGATCATTGGTCTGAGAGTAGGTTATCACCTCATCATAAAAGAGGACATGAGGCCGGTTCGGAATTTCCTGGGCACGTACCGTGAGCATTTCTGCAATGCTGTCAAACTCCAGGCGCAGGCCTTTAAGGACAGGTAATTCTTCCAAATTATACTTGGGACGTTGAAAGCGTTTGCTCTTGTCAATCATAATTACACTCCTTTCATTCTCCGAACGATTAGAGATGTTGTCTCTGGAAGCAGGTGGGCCTATGAATCAGCCCTTTGTAAAATGGTAACGCCACAGACCGACTCTTCGAGACCCATCATTCCCCCGCCATTCTCGACTAAGCCATAAATTGCGTCTTTAACCTGCCTGTCACCTGCTTCTCCCCGTAATTGAGTCGCAATCTCGTTGAGCTGGGAGAGCCCGGTGGCTCCAATGGGATGACCCTTGGACTCGAGGCCCCCCGAGGTATTGACCGGCCGTTTTCCACCCAGCCGGGTTTCGCCGGAGGCTGTATATTTGCCGCCTTCCCCGATTGGGCAGAACCCCATGTTCTCCAGTTGTAATATCTCTGCAAAAGCGGTTGCATCATGAACTTCAGCTAAATTAATGGCTTCGGGTCCTACTCCGGCTATTTGATAAGCTTTTTTCGCAGCTAAAGCGGCAAAATGTGTTTCCTCCATACTGCGTCGCCCGCCGGCTGTAATTGCACTGCCCAAAACCTTTACAGCCCGCTGTTTGACGCTGGGCGGAAGTGCCTTATAGTAATCCTCCGAGCATAGAATGGCAGCAGCAGCCCCGTCTCCCAATGGAGAACACATTGCCCGCGTAATTGGATAACTCACTTCATAATCAGCCAATATCGTCTCGACAGGGATTTCAACCCGATACTGAGCCAACGGATTCAGTGACCCGTGAAAGTGGTTTTTCGAAGCTACCATAGCCATCTGTTCCTGGGTTGTGCCCCATTTCCACATATGCCAGGCTGCCCAGGTTGCGTAAAAGTCCATGAAAATGGAACGATTGGCTCCCGGGCTCCACTCCTTGCCACTTTCCTTGCAGACCCCCGCATAGAGCTCATTCATGTCGTCCATAGCACTTACGTCTGTCCCACCGGTGAAAAATTGAAGTGCAAATGCTGCACTTACTTCTTTGATGATCTGTTTTTCCACTCCCAGGGCCAGTGCAACTTCAGATTGACCACTTAGAATGTCTTTCCAGGCTGAATGAAATGCCAGTGAGGCACTGGCACACGCCCCTTCAACATTGATACAGGGTATTCTCGGCATCAGGCCTTCCTTGACCAGTGGGGAAAAAGCTACCTGTCCGCGGATGTTCATCTGGGCAGGCCTAAAATCAGGACTCTCTACGGTTGGCATCGTAATACCCCAGCCGCTGTTGGAGAAATACGAAAAATCAATATCCTGGGGGTCAATACCACAATCATCCATTACACCCGTAAATGCCATACGAACTAAATTTTTGTACGATACCCCTTTCCAATGCTTAAAAGCGGTCGAATAGGAACCAATCATATATACATTACTCATTAACTGCACCTCCATTTTTGTTTTGTTAAGATTAGAAATGTTGTTTGGCGGTGTCACGCTTCCTGCAATTTATTTATAAAATGGCTCTAAAATCCTCAATATGGAAGCGGCCGCATTGTCAATGGCTTTTGCTTCAGATAGATCGGTGATTTCTTCGAAGTTCGCTGCTATCATCTCCGGAGTAATTGCGGCAGGGTTTTCAAAGCGGTAGCCCCGTCCTTCCATCATGGCGTCGCGGGCATAAAAACCAGTTCCGGCGCTAATTACCTGGCCAGTGGTAAGACACGCTTCGCTGCATAGATACAGCACCAGCGCAGCCACCTGCTCAGGCTTCATGTGCGGCAAAATTTCTGGCGGAAACATATCGATTGTCATTCGGGTAGCTGCGAGAGGGGCAACCGTATTGATTAGAACGTTGCATTTGCTGCACTCATCGCGTAAGGCTCCCATAAGACCAACGATACCCAGTTTCGCCGCCCCATAATTGGCTTGGCCGAAATTTCCGTATAGTCCTGCTGTGGAAGTTGTCATGACAATCCGGCCAAAACCTTGTTCACGCATGCGGGGGAAGGCCGCCCGGGTCATGAAGTAGCTGCCGAACAGGTGCACTTTTAACACCTGGTCAAACACCTCCGCAGTCATTTTCGAAAAACTTCTGTCCATGAGGATGCCGGCATTGTTAACCAGGATATCCACCTTTCCATAGGTATCAACTGCGGTCTTTACGATGGAAGCAGCCGAGGCTTCCTCGGCAACGCTGTTAAAATTGGCTACCGCTATTCCACCCCCGCTCCGGATTTCCCCGACCACTTCCTGTGCGGCTGGAGAATCCCAATCATTTACTACCACCAGTGCACCTCGGCGTGCCAATTCAATCGCATAACATTTGCCCAGGCCATTTCCTGCTCCAGTGACAATGGCTGCTTTGTTGTCAAAACTTAGGTTCATTGCCTTCATCTCCTTTTGAATGCCGCGATATATATTGTTCGCCCAATTCGCCCTGAGGTTACCGGGGATTAGCCCTGGATGACCCTCCCTGAAGTTGTGGAGTATTTGTTAGTCCTATCCCTCACAGTCCAATGGCGGGAAAAAGCCAACATACCCCATTTCTCTAACTAAAGATCTAATATACGCTGATTTGCAATGATTTACCGCCCCCTTAACACATTCATATATATGTACCTGTGTACGTACATGTGTATGTATAAAGTGTACAATCCCTCCAACATTTTTACAATAGGTAAATATTTTGATTTATATGTCGAAATATTGAAATAACTAGAATATCCGATATTAAGGATATAATTACCATAAAACATTAGGGAAGCTACTGAACCCTTTATTTTGTACGTTAATGCACCAACGGAAGCACCTTAGCCTTCTGCTCAAAACATTTATTTCAAATTATGAGCTGATTGAATGCCCCGATACGGTGGGACGCAGATCAGATTCATTGAAAGCAGGGCTTTGGGTAAAGAACGGTTTTGTACATACGTTTTTGCGGTTCTCGTATTGCCAATCAGTAAAAAACTCTTGTATGATAAAGGATATATGTATTGACAGTGAGGTATATAAATGGGCAAAAAAATCACCCAACGAGTAATACAAGGGTTGGAAACACGCCAACGAATATTTGAAGTGGCTTTGGAACTGTTTACCAGAAACGGTTATGAAGCAACAACGGTAGAAGATATCTGTCTGGAGGTAGGGGTAACAAGAGGGGCGTTCTACAACCACTTTGACTCAAAAGAACATATAATTATCGAATATTATATGGAGATTGATAAACAATACAAAGAATTGGCCCCTCAACTCTCAATAATTGACGATCCAATTCAAAGGCTTATGGTCTTTACTCATTGCGCAACGGAAGTAACCATGAAACTGGGCCCGGAACTTATGAGTGTCGTCTACTCCTACCAGATATCACCAGCCAGAAAGACTTCACCGCTCATCATCTCTAGAAAACGGTCACTGTATACCCTTCTGGACAAAATATTGCGGGAGGCGATAGACGCGGGAGTGCTGAGAAAAGACATAGAAACGAAGAATATGTGCGATACAATAATTCGGGCTCAACGAGGTATAATTATGGAATGGTGCATTTCCAGAGGACGCATAGACTTGCCAGCACGGATGGAGGAATTAGTAGATGTTTTTTATAAAGGGTTGGCTGCCGAATCCCTCCCTCTCAGCCATTAACGAAAAGGGGTTTTAGACCTAGAGCTAACCCCTTTTCAGTATTTTTTACAGTCGAGCCAATCCTGTTAATCATCGCAGAATTGCGGAAAGGAACCATTGGTTATGAAGATTGTTTTAGATAAAACCTATGTCAAATATTCTGCCTACACAATTTTTACGGTAACCATGCTATTGATACTCTATGCCATCATTTCCAACCTGGGAACCATATTAAAAACAGCATGGATGGCATTGGGGAGCGTTCTGGCTGTGCTTACTCCGCTTATCATTGCGCTGGTGATCGCCTATCTGTTACAACCTTTGGTTACTTGGATAGATGCTTTTATTTTGAAAAACAAAATACGATTTGCACCCCAGGCTTTTAAGAATGACGGAAACCAAAACCTTCGCCGTACCGTAAGTGTATTGGTCACATATCTTTTATTTATGGGTATCATCGTATTCTTTGTCGCCTGTTTATATGCCCTGGTCAGCGGTTCGCTGCCCAGCCATATCGATTTGAATAGTATGGTGGAGTCTATTACCAAGTATGCAAATAATACCAATGATATATTCTCCCGTATGACTGCCTCAATGGAAAACAGTGGCTTGTCTGGAGAGGTCAAAAAACAATTATTAAACTTGATACAAGCAAGTAAAAGCTTTGCCGGCAATGCTATCTCCGGGATGTTTGTTTCTCTGCAAGGTTTTGCGAACAACCTGTTAAACATCGGGTTAGGTTTTATTATTGCATTTTACTTTTTAAACGACCCAACGTATTTCAAAAGCCTATGCCGCCGTGGTGCTTCCGTTTTATTTAAAAGACACCAATATGAAAAGATAGCCGACTACATGGCCGATATCAATGGCGTTGTCTCCAGTTTCATACGGGGACAGTTGTTGGATGCACTGATTGTGGGGGTTTTAAGTTCAGCCGCTTTGTATGTCATAGGCCTGGATTTTGCAGTATTCGTCGGAATGACATCGGGTTTGTTCAATATTATCCCTTACTTTGGACCGTTAATCGGGTCAGTTCTAGCAGTGATAGTAGCCCTTTTGGGAGGCAGCTTACATAAGGCGTTATTAGCGGTTATCGTACTGGTGATCGTTCAGCAAATCGACAGCAACATAATTTCTCCGAAAATTGTTGGGGATAGTGTCGGGCTGCATCCCGTATTTGTGATGTTGGCTATTATTATCGGGGGCAGTTGCATGGGTCTCTGGGGAATGCTGATTGCAGTACCTGCAGCTGGAATTATACGGCTGATATTGAACCGCTGGTTTGATTCTAAAGAGCAAAAGCAAGAATTACCGGTTGAAGATATGCAAAAGTGAAGCTTTTTGTTGAAGAAATAGACCCATGGAGCTAGACACATTCGCTCCTCGCCATCGGGAGAACCTCGGCACAGCGCGGTTCTCCTGGCTGGCTTTTATGAGCACTTGGAATTATTGTTTATGACAGGTCAGCACTTGACGGGTAAGGGAATCCGTTTCTAATAGGCATCTGAAATTAGAGGCTTTGAATCAGCAGAAAGATTGTTTTCAACTTAGCCATGAGCATTGACGGCAGCCCAAGAAGAGAAGAACGTCCCGTACGTTTCAGGTTCGATTTTAAGGATTTGGAATCATCCCAACAAGTAGACCGCCTGTCCATTGCGTCTATGGTTTCCTTCATTTCCTCCCAGCATTGCTGCATTATCCGGCTGAGGTCTTCGTTGGTAAGGTTGTCGGTAAATATCGGCGGCAAAACCCTTATGTCTGCCCTACCGCTTCTCAGGCGTCTTAGATCTATATTCCTCGCATAACTGCTTACGCAGATCGGGATAATTGGAACGCTGGCTTCAATTGCCATTATAAATGCCCCTTTTTTAAATGGCAGAAGATTTCTCCCCCGGTTTCTGGTTCCTTCTGCAAATACCCAGATCGACGTGTTTTTTGTGGTTAAGGCTCGTGTTGATGAATTCATGGTTATTTTTGAACTGGAGCTGTTTTTTCTATCTATGAACACATTGCCGGCCAGCCAGTAAAGCTGTCCGAAAAAAGGGATATATCTCAGATTTTTTTTGCCTATTGAGACTGTGCGCTTAGGAACCACTCGTCCACAGATGAAAAGATCCAAATTGTCCTGATGATTTACTACATATACACACGGGCCCATTTTTTTCAGACTGTCATAATTGTATCTCCTGATTTTTATTCCTAGTATTGCGGCACCGCCCCAGGAATATATTCTTCCAAACCATCTTGTATTATCAGGATGGAAAGGTCTTGCCAGGCAGATAAAAATGCCCAGCAAAGAGACTAGAACAAAATAATTAACAATTAAAAAAAGCCGTATCACGTAAATCATAAGTCAAACCTCTTTAAAAATTTACTATTATTTCCCGCAGCATCATGTAACTCTGTTAGTACTTGCACTGGAAGCAGCCGGTAGCTGAACCCATTAGGGAGCAGATTACCTGCTGGATAGGCCGTACATAGATCACTATGGAAAGATAAGCAGGGGGTTTTTCTTCCAAGTATAACACTGGTTAATTTTGTAAAGCCAACATTATATTTCAATATTATGGCCAAAAGACTAAATAAAAAACCATTGACAAGCTGTTTATTTTAAAAATTAGTGTCATATCTCAAGCATTGATATTGAAATAGAGGGGATTCCATGAATCCCTCAAAGGTTGATGTGGGGTTTCAGACTTTGAGCTGGAACCCTTTTTGCTGTTTTAAAACAGTATCTACAAGACAGCCCTAAGAAACTTTTTTGGAAAAACGACTGAATACATTAATTGGCAAGAAGAAGGGGAAACGGTGTGAAATCTAGAAATAATATAATTCCTTGATTAGGGGAAAATGGTTTTTTGATTGAGTCAATATGGCAATAATGGTTATTATTGTGCTTATATATATTAATGAGGGATACAAACTCTGGGTTTTAGGGGGGAGAAGTAAATTAATAAATTCAAGGAATCATTGCTGGATAAAAATACATTTTCTGTAGCCTGGGAACTGGTTCCCGGCCGGGGAGCACATGAAAAGCTTCAAGAAAGTGCTGTCACTTCAGCAGAACAGGCTGCCAAGGATGGTAGAATTCATGCCCTTACCATTACCGATAATCCAGGTGGAAAGCCGGCCTTATCGGCTACTTATCTGGGAATGGAAATTTTAAAGCTGGGAATTGAACCGCTGGTTCACTTTACTTGCAAGGACAAAAACCGTAACCAGATCGAATCTGAGCTATACGCGATGGATCGCGCCGGCATCAGAAATCTTTTGGTGATGACCGGTGATTACCCCACTAACGGGTTTAAAGGGCGGCCTAAACCGGTTTTTGATCTGGACTCGGTTCATGTAGTTGATCTGATTAACAGTATGAATAAAGGCTTGGAAATCAGTGAACCAAAAGGTTTAGCTTATCATCAGCCCAGCAATTTCTTGGCGGGCAGCGTTGTTTCGCCCTTTAAAGCTACAGAAGCCGAACTATTAGCTCAATATTATAAGCTCAAGAAAAAGATTACGAATGGAGCCGAATTTATAGTAACTCAATTAGGTTTTGACGCCCGCAAGTTCCACGAGGCTCTGCAAATTATTAAGAATTTCAATTCAAATACACCTGTAATAGGTAATATCTATATTCTGCCGTTTGGTGCGGGTAAAATAATGAACTCCAACCAATTGCCGGGCTGTGTGGTTTCCGACCAGCTATTAGCTGAACTTGATCAAGAAAGGACTGCCGAAGATAAAGGTGTAAGTGCGCGTTTACTTCGGGCTGCTAAAATGTATGCCTTTATGAAAGGCATGGGTTTTGATGGAGTACACCTGGGTGGACATAATATTAAATATGAACAGGTTAAATATATTATTGACAAAGGCGAAGAACTTAGTGCCGACTGGATGAAGTTAATACCTGAATTCGATTATCCACAATCCAATGGATTTTACTTTTTCGAAAAAGACCAGAATACTGGCCTCAATACTGATATTCCGGTGAATCGTACCAACCTGCCGGTTGATCTTCCAGTGGGAATTAATTATCGTTTGATGCGTTTTATCCACCACCTATTATTTACTCCTGATAAAAACCTGTTTCCCTTAATGAGCCGTTTTTACAACGGTGTTAAAAACCCTAAAAAGTACAACTTTGAACACTTCCTTAAAGTAATCAGCAATGGCTGTAAAGATTGTGGCGATTGTGCATTACTGGATATGGCGTATTTCTGCCCAATGTCTCAATGCCCGAAGAATCAACGTAATGGTGCCTGTGGCGGGAGTCATGATGGTTGGTGTGAAGTCTTCCCTAATGAAAAAAAATGTATCTGGGTTAAAGCGTATTCGATGCTTAAGGCTTATAACGAAGAAGAACAACTGGAAACCTTATACCTACCACCGGTTAACTGGGAATTATATCAAACATCGGCCTGGTATAATTACTACACCGGACGGGATCACTCGACAGCAATAAAAACAGAAGACAGAATCAAGCAGGAAAAGCTTACAGTGCCTGGTTAGTCCGCCCCTTTTCCATCATTAATAGAAATATCGAGGGGCTTCAGACTTAGGTCTGGAACCCCATTTATATTTTTACAATTAGATGGACGGGAGGACATTATTCCCTTGGCAACGAAATATGTCATAATATAAAGGATAAATGAGTTAAGAGGGTAATTAATCTCTCCTGCCAATCGGGGTGCCAGCCAATAAAAGGCTTTGTTAACGAAAATTAGATGGAATTAAAGAGGCAGGTTAATAGGCATCAAGCTATTCAGGATTAACTCAATTTTGGTTAATAAAATGAGTGAAAGGATAAATGAATATGAGGAAGATAAATAAAAACGATTTTTTAGATAAAAGTGTTGAAACCCTTGGAGAAATATTTGATTTAATAGCAAACCTTCCTGTGCTCCAATTAAAAGATCTACCAGGTAAGCAAACTGTTCTGGTTATTTTTGATATGCTAAACGGATTTGCCAGGGAAGGAAGCTTAAAAAGCCCCCGGGTTGAAGATTTGATAATTGAAATAGCAGAATTATCAAAGATGTGCGACATACTGGAGATTCCCAAGCTTGCATTTGCAGATTGCCATTCTGAAGCATCTCCAGAATTCGATGCTTACCCGGCACACTGTATAAAGGGGACCAATGAAGCAGAAGTTGTTGATGAAATTAAGAAAATAGGCGGCTACACACTTATACCTAAGAATTGCACAAATGGGTTCATTGAAGGAGATTTTCTAAAATGGCTTGAAGAAAATCCTTACGTAAGTACTTTTATTGTCACAGGTGTCTGTACAGATATATGTGTACAGCAGTTTGCAATAACCATAAAGACCTGGTTTAATATGCAAGATAAGAAGGTTAGAGTAATTGTTCCTGCCAATGCGGTTGAGACTTTTGATCTGGGATTGCATAACGGTGATCTGATGAATATAATGGCACTGTATGAAATGGCAGGTAATGGAATTGAGATTGTAAAGATGCTTAAATAATCTAGAGTTTAGGAAAAGAAAGCTTTTCAATTAATCAGTACTTTTTTGACGTGTCCGCCGAGGTGCTCTGAGGATGGTGAAGAAATGGAAAAGATAAATTTAACCATGTTAACTGATTTCTATGAGGTAACCATGGCCAATGGTTATTTACAGAACGGTTTAAAAGATAAAATTGCCTATTTTGATATGTTTTTTAGAAAGGTACCGGATAATGGAGGCTTTGCAATAATGGCAGGGCTTGAGCAGCTTATTCAGTATTTAAATAATCTTAGGTTCGAAGCTAGTGATATTGAGTATCTGCGAAACAAAAATTTGTTTAGTGAAGAATTTTTAGAGTACCTCAAAACCTTCCAGTTTAGCTGTGATGTTTGGGCAGTGCCGGAGGGAACTCCGATATTCCCTAACGAGCCTGTAATAACGGTCAGAGGGCCGGTTATTGAAGCTCAGTTCATTGAAACCATGGTACTGCTGACCATAAACCACCAAAGTCTGATCGCAACCAAAGCCAATCGTATAGTCAGAGCAGCACAGGGAAGAGGTATTATGGAGTTCGGGTCGAGAAGAGCGCATGGTTATGATGGAGCTATCTATGGAGCAAGAGCTGCCTACATAGGAGGCTGTGTTGGAACCGCATGTACTATTGCTGAGAAGGAGTTTGATATTCCGGCTATTGGCACAATGGCTCACAGTTGGATTCAGATGTTTCCAACCGAGTTGGAATCTTTCCAGGCTTATGCCAGAACGTATCCTGGCAATTGTACATTGCTGGTAGATACCTATAATGTATTACAGTCCGGGGTTCCGAATGCAATTAAGGTGTTTAATGAAGAGCTTGTTGCCAAAGGCTTTAGACCCAAAGGAATTAGAATTGACAGTGGGGATATTACCTACCTCTCCAGAGAAGCCAGGAGAATGTTGGATGAAGCGGGATTCCAGGATTGTAGTATTGTAGCCTCTAATTCCTTGGATGAAATTATCATCAGAGATATTCTTATGCAAGGTGCCCAGGTGGATTTATTTGGGGTTGGTGAACGTCTTATAACCTCCAAATCTGACCCTGTATTTGGTGGGGTCTATAAGCTGGTGGCGGTTGAAGAAAACGATGAGATACTGCCCAAGATAAAACTTAGCGAAAATGTAGACAAAATAACCAATCCTGGTTTTAAACAAGTTTGGAGGCTTTTTGACAAGGCCACTGGGAAAGCAATGGCAGATGTGCTAACTAATAGCGGCGAAAAAATAGATGAACACCAGCCCTACGAATTATTCGACCCTGAGTATACCTGGAAGAGAAAGATAGTAACGAATTATTATGCCCAAAGGCTTTTAACCAGAATTTTCGATAAAGGAACCTGCGTATATGAAAGCCCTCCATTGAAAGATATAAAGAGTTATTGTAAAGATCAGATTAATACGTTATGGGATGAGGTAAAGAGGTTTGAAAACCCGCATCAGTACTATGTCGATTTGTCACAGTCTTTATGGGAGATGAAGAATCAACTGTTAGAGCTTTATTCAATAAAGTAACCTATTTGGTAATACATCTGCAGAAAACGGTTCTCGAACAGAAGAGTACTTTTTGGAGCTTTTTCAGCTATTTTAAGAAATATCAAGGGGTTTCAGACTGTGAGATGAAACCCCTTTTGAGTTTGTTTTTTACAATTGATAGGCACTTCTGAACTAAATGGAGTTTTGTTCCTGATAAGAGGAAGCTTCATTGACAACCTGGCGTAAAGAATTGGACAGGTTGTTTAGAGACGCTGCCATCATAGCAAAGGAATCGAAGCTCTCCATCTGCTGTTCAACGCTGGCCAGTATTTCTTCAGATCCGGCTGATGACTCCTGAGAATTGGCAGCAAGGTTGCCCATTCTTCCTGCGATATCACTACTATCGTGGGAGAGGTCGCGAACCTGTACCACAATTTGATCAAGGTGTTGTGAGGTTTTGATCACAGCATTCGAAATATTGGCGAAGGCCTCTTTTAATAGGGCTGTTTTTCCAACCGTTTCCGTCATGCCGCTTTTTCCTTGGGCTGTTATGCGAATGGCTTTTTCTATCTGAACCTGAATATTATTAATAATAATTTGAATCTTCTCAGTGGCTGCCACCGATTGGGCGGCTAGCTTTCTGACCTCTTCGGCTACTACTGCGAACCCCCTCCCGGCTTCTCCGGCGCGGGCAGCTTCAATGGCTGCATTAAGGGCCAGCAGATTGGTTTGCGCAGTAACATCATTTATCATTTCTATTATTTCTCTTATTTGCATAGAGGAAACGTTTAAATCGTTTATAGTATTAACAGAAACTTCAATAACCTGGTTAAGCTGATTTATGGATGTGACAACTGAATCAACATTAGCCGTTCCAGTTTGACTCATTTGCAGGCTTTGTGAAGCAGCCAGGTTGGCAGCCTCGGTGCTTTCTACCGTTTTCCTAAGCACTCCATCAATACGACCGGTGGCTGCCGAGACATCACTTATGTGGTTAGTTTGCTCGCCGATGTTTTGACTTATATCGTTCAGGGCGGTTGTGATTTGCTGGGCAGATAAAATAAGTTCCTGGGAAGCCTGTTGCATGGTATTGCTGGATACGTAAAGCTCCTCCGTGGTAGTAGATACGGTAGAGACCGTGTCGTTGAGCGAAGCTACCAGCTTTTGTCCTCTTTGTTCGTTGCCTTCTACTCTGGTAATCATTTTAGCAGCCTGGATCGTCAGGGCTGTGGACACTGCAATCGCTACCAGGAAAAGCCCAAGAATGAAGGACCATTCAGCAGGCGTAAAATAATAGAAATACTGTGTTCTGAAAAAAAATATACCAAACAGGTTAAGCAGCATGGTTATTATTCCAAAAAACATGACCAGCCCTTTTTGGTAATACATAGTAACCAGCATAATCCCAACGAAATACAAACAGGGTACTCCTACATTAGCCCGGCCCAAAATAATAAAAAGCGCTTCAGAAAAACCAGCTATGGAGACTAAATATAGGTATTTGGTTACACTTGCGTAGGGGGTTCTACTCAGACCCTTGGCCAAAAAATTGAGAGCAATGGCGGTTAAATATAAGATTGAACCGCTTACCAGGTTCATCTTCATAACAAATACATTAAAAGGATAAAATCCTAATAAGGAAAATAATATTAGGTAAAATAACAGTTGGTCCATTTTTTCTGTGTGTTCTTGCAAAACTGGGCTATGCATTAATATAATCCTCCTTTATTTTTATTGGTAAATTTCGCCATATAGTAAGAAAATCCTTCAAAAACTCTAATTATTTTGGAACTTATTATGAGAAACGGTGTTGCGTTAGATCTTAAAATATTAATTTGAGACAGACGATGCTATCCCCACACGAAGAGCACCCTGTAAAGCAGACAGACCAAAAAATATAATTAAGCGACCTTTGTTCGATACTCCATCGGACTGAGGCCGTTTAGTTTTTTCTGAAGTCCTTGTGGGTGTAAAAATAGATATATTCATCAAGGTGCTTCTTAAAGTGCTCCAAAGTATCATACGAGTGCAACTAATATTTTTAGCCCTTTAGGATACCCCATAAGTCCTCCATAGGACCATGGTCGAGTGCTTGCCAACACGCTAATAGGGGTCATCCTATGCTTAAAGCAAGTGGGGTGACTGGATCATGAAAATGTTAAAAAATGGAATTTGACAGCCAAGAAAAGCAAATGTTAAACTGACTATAGTCAGATACTTAAGTATGTACCGCGGTATATAAAAAGAGAGGAGGGTAGATTATGATCGAACTTATTGATCATATCGGGATCGTAGTAGAAAGCGTTGAAAAATCTCTAGAAACATATACCAAGGCATTGGGGCTCAATTTGCTGGAGATTGAGGACAATGAAGCATTTGGGGTCAAAATAGCTTTTCTGCCGGTTGGGAATACCCTTGTGGAGCTAATTGAACCCACAGCGGAGGGAACCATGGCCAGTAATTTTCTTAAGGATCATGGGGAAGGGTTACATCATATTGCTTTCAGGGTTGATAACATCAACCAATTTTTAAGCAGGTTAAAAGAATTGGGGATACCGCTAATCCATGAGAAAGCACAGCCGGGTGGGCTTGGAGCATTAGTAGCATTTATGCATCCCAGCGCCTCCAATAATGTGCATATTGAATTAATTGAGAAAACCGATTAAGTAAATATGATTACGAATCCGCACCTTTCCCTGCAATGAATAAACTAGCCGGTTGGTAACTACTCCTGACTAATGGCTTAACAATATAGATTATTTGACTCTGGCTAATATTCAAATTGCTTCTGCACCTCATCTCTAAACGATATAGCATTCCTTATTCAAGTCTTTACAAATCGCCGTAATAAATTAAAGCTCCTTATTTGATTAACTGTTGTTCCGATGTTAAAGCTGTTAAGTTATTAAACCTAGAACGGAATTCTTGCAGTAAGTCTACAAAGGAGGGTATGTATTATGAATTGGCGTGAAGATTACCAAAAAAAGCTCATTTCGATTGAAGCGGCCGCTCAACTCATAAAATCCGGAGACACCGTAGCTATGGGTCACGCTGTAGGTGCCCCTTCCGTGGATATCTATAACGCAATCCTTAATAGGTACGAAGAAGTAGAAAACGTAGAAATACTTGATGTTGTACAGTTGCGTCCCTGCAAGCTGTATGACCCGGAGTATATGGCCAAACTTTATGGTCGAATTAATCACGTCCTGCCTTTTGGGGTGGCTACGATTAGAAAAATGTACAGTTCCAATATGGCTGACTATTTTCCCGTTAGTACCGGCGATTCTGCAGAGAAGATAGCCAACCGGTCAGACATCGCCATAGTGATGGTAACGCCGCCCAACAGCCAGGGTTATATTAATCTTGGGGTATCCAACTTCTATGAACTGGAAACTATCCGTAAAGGGCGAGCGTCTGGCAAGCAACGTTTTACAATTGCCGAGGTTAATGATCAGATGCCAATTATCTACGGGAACAATTGGTTGCATGTTTCGGAAATTGATTACTTTGTTGAGAATTCTACCCCGCTGCCTACGTTCGGGCGAAGCCAACCAACCGAAACAGAAAAGATAATTGCCCAGTACGTACTAGAATTAATCAAGGATGGAGATACCATTCAGATGGGAATCGGTGGCATACCTGAAGCGGTAGTTAGTGGTCTGGAGGGAAAACACGACCTGGGGGTTATTACTGAAATGTTACCACTTGGCTTACCCCAACTGGTGGAAAAGGGCATAGTAACTAATGCTAAAAAGCCGTTTCATAAAGGGGTAACGGTAGCTACCTTCCTCATGGGTGATCAGGATCTTTATGAGTATGCCAGAGAGAATCCGGCCCTCGAGCTACACCCAGCGTCCTATACCAATGACCCGTTTTTTGTGGCCAAACACCCCAATGTGGTAGCTATGAATATGTCATTAATGGTGGATCTGTCCGGACAGATAGCTTCAGAGGGTTTAGGACATACCCAAATAAGCGGTCCGGGAGGACAATTGGATTTTATGATCGGTGCTTATTACTCAGAAGGTGGTCGGGGAATTACGCTAATAAATGCAGCTAAAGCTGCCAAGGGTGCACTTTCTTCTTCCATTGTACCTGAATTACCACCGGGAATGCCGGTTACGGTGCCCCGGCAATTCTCTCAGTATGTAATTAGTGAATTCGGTATTGCCAATTTAAAATATAAAACCAGAAGAGAAAGAGCCTTGGAACTGATAGCGATATCTCATCCTGATTTAAGAGGCGAACTGCGCAATAGCCTGAAAAAGAACTTTTATCCCCAATCGGGTATTGCTGATGAGGATAAATCAGTTACTAAAAATTGATGGTACCTTAAACGATGAAGATTTACTAACTGACAATGAATTGTGACATAACCACCTTTATTTATAAACAACTGGATTCTTATAAGGAGAATATTGGTTAAGGGGGAGGAGAAAATGGAACCTACAGATGTTGTGATTATCTCAGCAGCTAGAACTCCATTTGATAGATTCGGAGGGGTATTAAAAGATGTCCCATCTTACCAGTTGGGGGCAGCAGTAGTAAGAGAATTAATTAAACGGGCAGATATTCTTGATGAAGAGGTGGATGAAGTAAACCTTGGTATGTGTTTACAAATAGAAGCTGCCCAGGATACTAACATCATTGGTCGGCAGATTGTATTGGAAGCATTATCTGCTGAGGTGATTTCTATTACGCTTGACCGTGCCTGTTGTTCAGCCACCACGGCTGTCCAGTATACGGCAAGAAACCTTCGGCTCGGCCTATCCCAATTGGGAATTGCTTTAGGGGTAGAAAACATGAGCCGAGTTGGTTACCTTAGTTCTCCAGTTACAAGATGGGAAGGAAGCAGGATGGGTGACCTGGTATTGAAGGATCCGCTTTATCGACTGGGGTACCCAAGGTTTAGCCCATTGGCCGTTGACGCCGGAGATGTAGCGCTGGAATTCGGAGTATCGAGAGAAGAGCAGGACGATTGGGCCTATAGGAGCCAGCAATGCTATCAAGAAGCTAAAGCTGCGGATAAGTTTAAAGAAGAAATTTTTCCTGTTTCTTTTGATATTGGCAAGAAGAAGTTAAGTCTGGATGCTGATACCCAACCAAGGGCAGATATCACCAGAGAACAGTTGGGTAAGCTCCCAACTGTTTATGGCAGTCCAACGGTTACAGCGGGCAATGCTCCGGGAATGAATACCGGGGCGACCGGATTAGTGCTCACCACCAGAAAAAAGGCTCTGGAAATGGGTAAGACCCCGCTGGCAACGGTTGTTAATGCGGTAAGTGTAGCCGGCAAGCCCCGGGAAATAGCAGTAGTCCCAGCACCAGCGATCCTTAAATCAATGCGCGAAGCAAATCTTACGATTGACGATATTGATCTGATTGAGATTAACGAAGCTTTTGCGGCCATGCCCCTCGTCAGCACTAAAATCTTAGCCGATAAAACTGGGGTACCTCTTGCGGAGATTCGGGCTAAAACAAACGTAAACGGGGGGGCGATTGCTGTTGGTCATCCCGTAGGAGCTACGGGGGCCCGGCTTATTATGACCATGATATTCGAACTTCAGCGGCGGGGTGGCGGCTATGGAATTGCTGCCATATGCGGAGGCCTGGCACAGGGAGACGCGGTACTCATAAAGGTTGATTAACCGTCTCAAGCTGTTTACCGAAAGGAGAGGAGTTGGGAAGCTGATGTCACACGAAACCATGAAGGAGATTATTATTGATAATAATGAATGTTCCTGGATAGATCCATTTCGCGATTTTGGGGTAGCGTTAACCAATTGGTCTATTAAATGGATTCCTGACGCTTGGGTTATAGCAGTAATTTTAACTATTTTAGCCTTTTTTATGGCCCTAGCATGGGGGAAAGTAGATGCTTTTATGGCCATTGATGCATGGGGCAAGGGCTTTTGGGTACTGCTTCCGTTGATGGCCCAGTTTAGTTTTTCAATAATAGTAGCCTATGCCTGTGCATCTGCCCCGGTTGTTTCTGGGATGCTAAATAAGCTGGCTTCAATTCCAAATCCGGATAAACCTTGGCAGGCAGTACTATTATTATGCGGGTTCGCCATGATTACTGCCTGGTTTAACTGGGCAGTAACCATTATCATATCTGCAATGCTGGTTCCTTATATAGCAAAGCATAATCCTAAAACAGATTTTCGTCTTTTAGTTGCAGCAGCCTATTGCGGAGGGGCAACCATATGGCACGCTGGCCTATCCGGTACAGCAACCCTGCTGGTGGCAACGCCCGATAATTTTCTAGTCAAAACAGGCCTTATTAGTGAATTGATATCGGTTAGTCGAACAATGTTCACTTCATATAATTTTTTACTTCTGATAATAGCTGCAGTTTTAGGCATAGTTATTTTAACCATATTAACTCCCCGACCTGAAAAAGCGTTCACTATCAGCAAGGAGGAAGCTGAAGCATTAATTACAGTTGTTATAAGTGATCGACCCGAGCAACCCACTTTCTCAGAAAAACTAATCTGGTGGCCAGGATGGAACCTGACAATGGCGGCTGCCTGTATAATTTATATGATCAGACGATTTATGGAGATTGGTGGCGGTGCGTGGACCATCGATATGTACAATCTAACCTTTTTATTATTGGCACTTATTTTAACCTGGCGACCGGTGGTGTTCTTGAACGCTTGTAGACAAGGCGTATCAGGAGCATGGGGCATACTGCTGCAATTCCCGTTCTATGGAGGAATCTTTGGCTTAATATGCTATACCAACATGGGTCATTTTCTCACTGGAGTATTCACCAGTATTTGTACCAAACAGACATTTCTCCCGATTATGTACTGGTATTCAGGTATATTAAGCTATTTTGTGCCTTCTGGTGGAGCGAAATTAGCTATAGAAGCCCCCTACCTGCTGCCAGCCGCCAAATCGTTTGGAATTAGTCCAGCCTCTACCACGCTGGTTTATGCTTGGGGTGACATGCTGAGTCATCTAGTTCAGCCATTCTGGGCGATACCGGTCCTCTCCATTACAAAAACCAGTTTTGGCCAGATTGCAGGTTTCTGCGGGGTGTTGTTCCTTTTTTATGCAATAATAATGACGATTGCCGTTTTCTTTGCTCCGCTCGGGTTGTAGAAAAAAGATTAAGAAATAGTTTAGACCTAGCTGATCGAGATCATTTTAAAACGTATAGCTAGTAATCCCGTAACCAGGACGGCTGGGGTTACTAGCTTTTGTTATTTTTGGTAAAATGCTTCTCATTATGAAGCGCTTGTGCTACATTGAATATTAAGCAAACATTATACCGAAGTCGGATACCGCAATCTACTGAGTGATGATCAATGACTATAGTTATTATATTGCTGCCATGCTGAATGAAGAGGCATTTATGAAGATTTACGCTGTATTTTACCGGCGTAGAGTTTTGATTTAATATATACAAACAACCAAAAAAAACGAAAGGAATGGAACATGATAAAAGCAAAGAAATTAACGAAAAGACAGCTGCAAGCTATTGAAACACGAAATAGATTATTTCAAACCGCCAAAGAACTATTCATTGAACATGGATATGAAATGGTATCAGTAGACGATATCGTTGAAAAAGCGGGTACCTCAAAAGGGGCTTTTTATGCCCATTTCAAATCTAAAGATCAAATAATAATGGAGCAGTTTGAAGAAATTGACCAGTTTTATTTAGAAGAATATGAAAAAATTAAAAGACGTAAAAAAGCCAAAATACAGTTGCTGGAGTTTATAAAAGCGCAACATTATTATGTTTCTGACATAATGGGCATTAGTTTCATTAAAACAGTCTATTACAGCCAGATTATTAAAAATGAGGATGAAAAACTATTTAATAATGAAACCAGGCCCTTATACGTTATCGTCCAAAAAATTATCGAAGAGGGGCAAAAAACCGGAGAATTCCGAAATGACGTGGAACCGTTAGAATTAACCAGAATGATTACGCGGTGTATGCGAGGAACTATTTACGACTGGTGTGTTCGGAATGGTGATTTTGACCTAAAGTTAGATGGCAATAAGTTCTTTCAGCTCATTATTGAGGGTTTAAAGGGTGCGTAGATATCCAAGGTATGTAAGGTGCAAAAGCTGTCTTAAAAAGTTCGTATAACAAATCCAAGACGGATGTATATTTAAACATAATCATAAAACAAAAGAGTTGTGGGTGAATTATGGATATAGAAAAAAAGATTAAGGTTTACGAAGTTTCTAAAGAGTTGTTTGAACGGTTTGGATTTAAAAAAACAACCGTCGATGAAATAGCTGCCGGTTCTGGAATTTCAAAAAGAACCTTATACAATATATTTGATAGTAAGGAAAAAATACTATCTGAATTGGTAATGCACGAAGCCTTGCAGATGAAGGATCTTGTTCATAAGGAGATAGACGGAATTGATGATCCGTTAACTAAACTAGAGGTATTCACCAGGATGGGTATGGACTATTTTAGCAGCAATCCCTTTTTGGGCAAGGTATTAGGTGATGAAGCTGGTTTTTATATGCCGCTGTTAAAGGATGAAATCAAAAAAATTGAGGAAGGGATTGAAGAGATTTTCCAAAGTATTTTGATAGAGGGAAATCAAAAAAAAGTATTCCGTAAAATGGATCAAAAAGCAAGTGCTAACTGCGTTTTCATACTGTTTCGAAGCTTTACGTATGCAAAGATGCTGGAACCCAACCAGGCATGGGTTCAATTTATACTTAATGCCATTATGACTGATAATGCTTAACTTATTTTTAAAACATAGCCCTATTAGAAGAGGTTACCCGGTATACAATTAAGAAACCCGCGATAAATCGATTTTGTCCAAGTCCTACATTCAAACTATTCTGTTTGTTCTTCTAGTTTAATCCCAACAAATACTTGCCTTTTAATCTTACCAATATCTCGTGATGATTCAAATTATTTTATCAATCCCGTTACTTTACATGTTCGTACCAACCCCTCCTGCCAGCAGGACACAAATACCGTTACAATGTGTTCTGGATAGGAGCAGGAGAAAAATATTATGTAATAATGTGCGCCAGAGCAGGAGCTTTCCCCTTACAGTGGGAGAAAGCTCCTGCTCTTTGTTATAGAATGACTAGCTTTTTCATATTAAGCAAAGTTGGAGCATGAAGAATTACTGTAGGTGTTCTGAATAAATTGATAGTTAAAAAATCAGAAAATTTTGACATTAAAAACCATAACACTAAATAAGTATATTAGTAAACGAGCTAAAGGGTACTTTTAGCAAAGAAAAGCTAGGTAAAGCACTGGTGTACGGAACAACAATCTATTAAAGGCTTGTTCTACTGAAGAATAATACAAAATATATCTTTGCTAGGGGATTAAAGGGTGCCAAAAATTGGGACTAAAACGCAAAGCGAAGGGGGAATTATCTTGAATACAGCATATCTTTCCTTACAAGGCAAAATTGCCTTAGTAACAGGTGCCAGCAGAGGAATTGGCAAGGCTATTGCTCTAACCCTGGCTGATGCTGGAGCTGATGTGGCAATAGCCAGTCGATCACAAGCAGAGCTAGAAAAGGTAGCTGAAGAAATTAGGGCGCTGGGAAGAAAAGCTATAGTTGTTCCCACCCATATCAGAGAAGTTGAGAGCCTCAGAAAGCTGGTCGATACGGTCAAAACTGAGTTTGGCCAGATTGATATCCTGGTAAATAACGCCGCAACCAATCCCGGTATGGGTCCATTAGTAGATCAGGAGGAAAAAATGTATGACCAGATAATGAACACGAACTTGAAGGGCTACACCATATTAAGTCAGTTAGTTGGCAAGGTTATGGTTGAACAGGGTGGCGGAGCGATTGTTAATGTATCATCGGTAGGCGGTGTTACACCGGATAATGGACTAGGTCTCTACTGTATAAGCAAGGCTGGAATTATTATGTTGACCAGGGCTATGGCCAAGGAGCTGGGGCCAAGCAATGTTCGGGTTAATGGTTTGGCCCCGGGAGTGGTGCAGACCAGGTTCAGCCAGGCCTTGTGGTCGAATGAACCCCTTATGAAGGAGGAGTTGAAGCATACCCCCCTAAACCGGATAGCACAGCCGGAAGAAGCGGCCAGAGTAGTACTTTTCCTGGCTTCAGAGGCATCTTCATATATTACCGGACAAACGATTGTAATGGATGGTGGCGGGTCAATCTAACGCAAATACCAAAAATGATATGTAGGGGAGGATTGAGTTATGGCGGAAAAGTTCGATGTGGTGGTTATTGGAGCTGGGGTGGCTGGCCTGGGCTCGGCTTGCATACTGGCCAGGGATTTTAACCAGAAAGTATTGGTTTTGGAGAAAGCGCCCTTTATAGGTGGTCGCCTGGCATCATTTGTCGGTAAAGGTGACAAGGTTTGTATAGATGGACTGGAATTGGATGCCAATGGCTTTAAACGCGCTCTTGGGTTAGTAGGTGCCTGGATACCAAAATGTACGCCCAGTCTGGAAAGCTGTTTCAAAGACGGTTTGTTTGATGGCTATACCATTGACACAGGTCACGGTTTATTCTGGGGGAATAAAGGTAAAATTCGTATGTTAATGGATTATCTGAATAAGCCGGTTGACATGCCCTGCAATCTTGGGTTTGCCTTCGTTGATTACAAGGGCGGGAATAAGGCTTACCAGGTTGGTAAAGGCGAGCCCTACCAGTGGATGAGCAAAGAAGGCTTCAAATCTACTATGATAACTCTCCGAGATATGGCCCTAATGAGCTTCGATGATGTAGCTCAAACCGCACACATGTCTTTTGAGGAATGGCTGCAGGCCAGAAATGTACACAAGGAAGCCTATGATTATATTAAGGTTCTGGCGGCCTCCCAAACCGGACAGGCTGATCTTAACGTTACACCGGCTCCAGACGTACTGGGGCATATGTGTATTGCTAATGATATCAAAATGAACCTGGTCACGGGTTCCTGCGCGACAGTTGCCAACCCCGGCACCATATCCTTCGCCTTATTGATGGAAGATTTACTCCAGGAGAACGGTGGGGAAATCATTAGGAACGCGCCTGTTGCTGAAGTGATAATCGAAAAAGGTGTAGTTAAAGGCGTTACATACCAAAAAGGTAACGGCATTGAAACAGTATACGCCGATAGGGTAATATGCACCATTCCGAGCAAACAGATGCTGAACGTAATACATCCCAGATACTTCCCCCAGGATCTTACGGAAAGGGTTCAGAAGGAATTTTGGGGAGCAGGAATGATTACCGGGTATGGCAACATGAAGTCCAATGTATGGGCTGAAAAAGGTATCGAAGAGAGAAGTTTTATATACATGCCAGACGTTATTGGGACTGAAGAAGGTTATAGCGGATGCATTGACATGGTGTTATGGAATCTTGCCTCATGTGCCAGAGGGAGCAATTCCAATCCCAGTCTTACCAATGAAACTGGAGCAGCGCCGGAAGGCAAATCGGGATGGATATTTTCAACCGCTATGACTCATGAAGAAATGAGAAATCCTCATAAAGTTCAAAGAGTCGTGGAATGGAATGAAAAATGGTGGAAGAACACTTTTGGAGCTAATAAATGGGATTCCGAAATGGAATATATGCTCTGGATGTGTACCGATCATGCTTTCGCCTGGATTCAGCCAATAGGTTATGACCGAATTGATGTAAAATCTCCCTATGTTGAGGGCCTCTATTTCGCTGGTGACCAATATGGAGAGCGTCTATGGGGATGCGGCGTGGATGCAGCAGCACTAAGCGCGACTCTGTGTGTGGACAGTATGATGGGCTCTAACATCGAAGAACAAGTTTTCCCCTTTTATCACCGCGCCATGCCCTCACGGGTAAAAAGCTGGTAATATCAGCAAGCTATGAGGCTTCATAAGAAAAACTATTTAAATAGAACAACTAAAGTTTGCGGGTAAATACTTCCAAAAAATTCATAGTTAAGAATAACTTTAATGAAAGGATGATCAGATATGGGATTAATGTCTGCACAACAATATAAAGATAGTTTGAATGATGGCCGGGTAGTTTATTACAAGGGCGAAAAAATAGAAAATATAGCCACCCACCCGGCATTTATTAACTGTGTTAATACCATGGCGGTAGATTTTGCTATGGGTCATGATCCCCAGTACAAAGATTTGGTTGCGGTTTATGATGAGGAACTGGGGGAAGAAATCAGCCGACACTTCTATATACCCCAAAATGGCGATGACCTGATGAAAATGCAGGAGCTGATTATTAAGTCAACCGAATTGGGTGATGGATATATTCCTCTGTCCCACGATATAGGTGCAGATGCCCTTAATGCTATAAGTATTACTGCGAAACTAATGGGAGACCAGGACTACATTGAACGGATAGAAAACTATCGTACCTTCCTTAAAAAAACGGATATTGCGGTGGTAGCTGCCGTAACCGACGTAAAGGGTGACCGGATGCTGCGTCCCGGAGACCCCGGGCAGGCCCATCCGGACTACTACGTCCGGGTAGTCGAAAAAAACGACCAGGGGATTATCGTTCGGGGTGCCAAGGCCCATATCTCAGGGGCTGCATATGCCAATGAATTCTTTGTTATCCCGTGCCGGGCTATGTCTGAAGGCGATGCCGATTATGCAGTGGCATTTGCGATTCAAGCCAATGCCAAGGGAGTAAAGCAGGTAGTACGCCCCTTTGACGGGGCAAGATCGGCCAATGACTTCCCCAACGAGCGCCCTCACAGGATGATAAACGATTCCCTAATTATATTTGATGATGTTTTTGTACCGTGGGAGAGGGTATTTCTCTGCGGTGAATGGAAGTTCGCAGCTACCATGGTATACAACTTTGCATTATTACACCGAAGAACTGGCTGTGCATATAGGATACCACTTAGCGAACAGTTCCTGGGTATGGCGCAGGCTATTGCTGAATACAACGGTGTGGAAAACGCCCCGCACGTCAGGGAAAAAATCACCGAAGTAGTTATTTACCTGGAGACCCTTAAGGCCTTATGCAAGGCAGCCTGCTATGACTACAAGATGATTGCCGGCATCGCTGTTCCCAATCCAGTAGTCACCAATATAGCTAAGTACCATTTTGCTCATAACTACCATGAGATCGTCAGGATAGTACAGGATTTGGCCGGAGGACTCCTGGTAACCAGACCCTCCTATCTGGATTACCTGGTTCCTGAGTTAACCGATGATATTGTCAAGTATTGCGGCGGCAAGACCGGGGTGCCAACTGAATACCGGCTGAGGATGCTGGACCTGATTCGCAGAATGACACACTCTGAATTGGAAACCATCGCCCTGCACGGAGAAGGCTCACCCGTAGCCGAACGGATGACGATTTTCGCCGAAGCCAGGAAAACCATTGCATACTGCAAAAACATAGCAGATGAGCTGGCCGGCATCGAAAAATAACACCATCTAAATTGTTCTCAGCCATAAAGGATTTAAAACTATCTTCTTTCTGGTTGAGAACATTCTTTTAAAGCTTGAAAGATAACATCTAACTCAGAAATTATACGAGGGGGAAAAGAGATGACAAAGTTAAAAGAGGTAGTAATTGTTTCCGCTTGTCGAACCGCCATTGGAGAGTTTCTAGGTTCACTTAAGGGCCTGTCAGGCGGCGATTTGGGAGCAATTGTTCTGAAGGAATGTGTTAATCGCGCAGGGATCGATCCTGATCTGATAGATGATGTAATTATGGGGCAAACCTGCGCTGATACCAGTGAAGTAAATGTTGCCCGGGTAGCTGCGCTTAAAGCAGAATTTTCCTACAAGGTTCCCGGTATGACCATTAATCGCGTTTGTCCATCCTCCATGGAAGCTATAGATATGGCAGCTGCACATATTCAACTTGGTAATTACGAGGTGGTTCTGGCGGGTGGAACTGATAGCATGAGCCGGGTTCCCTATATACTGAAAAACCATCGCAGCGGAACAAAATTGAGAGATGACAAACTGGTGGATGCCTTATGGGAAGGTATGAAGGGCGGGGGATCCCTGATAATGGGATTGACTGCTGAAAACCTGGCTGAAAAATACGGTATCTCTCGCCAGGAGCAGGACGATTTTGCCCTACGCAGTAATCAATGTGCGCAGAAGGCCATAGAAAACGGTTGGTTTGAGGAAGAAATCGTCCCTGTGAAAATACCCGGAAGAGGTGGAAAGTTCACCGAATTTAAGGTTGATGAACGCCCTAAATTTAATCTGACCATGGAAGAGCTGGCCAAGTTACCTCCGACTTTTAAGGAAGGCGGCACAATAACGGCCGGTAATGCTTCGGGGTTAAACGATGGAGCTTCAGCCGTTCTCTTAATGTCTTTGGACAAGGCTCAGGAACTGGGAGTAAAACCCATGGCAAGAGTAGTTGCAGGGACGGTTGTGGCTGTTGAACCAGAATTAATGGGTTATGGACCTGTGCCGTGTACGCAAAAATTACTGGCTAAAACCGGCTTAAAACTAGAAGATATAGGGTTGATTGAGGTTAATGAAGCTTTTGCCGCCCAGTATTTAGCTGTCGAAAAACTGCTGGGCTTAAATAGAGAAATTACCAATGTTAATGGCGGAGCCATTGCACTGGGACATCCTGGAGGACCGACCGGATGTAGATTGGTAGTAACCATGCTCTATGAAATGAGAAGAAGAGGGGTTGCCTTGGGATTGGCCACTCTTTGCGGAGGAAACGGTCCTGCCCGCGCAGTGATTATTGAAGCAATGTAAGTACCCAGGCCCCGGTCGGATTAGGGGAGGGGCCTAAAAACTCTAAAAAAAATGTTTTGTTACAAATAAAAAGCCTATCTGGATGCTAATTGATAGTAATGGCAAAGGAGGACAGCCATGAGCAAATTTAAAGGAAAGGCTGCGATAGTGGGTATAGGCGAGGTGCCTACGGGTAGGTATCCGGAACGTGCGTGTATTGTTTCGGCTATAGATTCATGCCGGCAGGCAATACTTGATGCGGGGATCAATAAGGATGACATAGATTATGTTATTCCCACAGGAACCATGTTCAGCTCTGCATACAACACCGAGATGTGCACCAGTAGGATCGTAGAAGAACTTGGTCTGGCCAGAAAAGCCACTTCTAACTTTCAAGTATTCTCTGGCGGATCAAGTACCAGCAACATATTTAGAACCGCTGCCGGCCTTATCGAGTTGGGACTGGCAAAAAATGTTTTATGTGTCCACTCGGATAAGCTGGCCACGGGATTGTCCGCCCAGGGTGGGATTGACCTTTTTTCTACAGCGGGTATATCGGCTGAATGGGAAGTTCCGTTCGGTATGCATTACTCGGCCATAGCCGCCTTGAGTATGCAACGTTTTATGTATGAAACGGGGACAACACCAGAACAACTTGCTTCTATTTGTGTGTCCAATCGAAAATGGGCAGAGTTAAACCCTAACGCTATGCACCGCAAACCTCTTACGATTGAGGAGGTGCTTGCTTCCAAAATGCTGTCCGAACCGCTGCATGCCAAAGAATCGAACATGCTGGCCGATGGCGGATCAGCCTTCATTATTACCTCGGCAGAGCGAGCCAGAGAATTAACCGATCAGCCAGTGTACTTATTAGGTGAAGGTTCCTTGGTTACCCATCATGTTTTCTCACAGGATACTGATCTTACCCGTTTAGGTTTTGTTGAAGCTGCCCAAGCAGCGTATCGTGAAGCCGGCTTAAAGCCAGGTGATATGGATATAGCGGAGTTATATGATTCCTATGCTATTTACCAGCTTATTGCCCTTGAGGCATTAGGTTTATGCCCAAGAGGAGAAGGGGGAGCCTTCATTCAAGCTGGAAATACCTGGCCCGGAGGGAAACTTCCCATGACCACCAATGGCGGGATGCTTTCCCAGGGACACACTGGTGCTGGCGGCAGCTTTGCTATAGTAGTTGAAACAGCCCGCCAGTTAATGGGTAAGGCTGGCGACCGCCAGATTAAAGGTGCCCAATTTGCCATTGAAACCACCACAGGTGGTACATATATGGACTCTCATGTAGCTATTTTTGGAAATACAATTCCGTAAATAATGGGGGTGATGATAGTGAACATATCTGCCAAGCCGGTTCCGGTGGTAAATAGTTGGACCATGGACTTCTGGAAGGGCGCCAATGAAGGAAAACTGATGATTCAAAGTTGTAAGGACTGCAGCAAGCATATATTCTATCCTCGAATGAGCTGCCCGTTTTGTTTTTCTGATAAGCTCGAATGGGCCGAATCTGCCGGAAAGGGCAATATTTATACTTATACGATAGTCCGCAGCAATGCCCCTTCTGCCTTTATTGCGGATATGCCTTTCGTAATTGCCGTGGTTCGCATGGAGGATGGCGTGCAAATGCTGACCAATATAGTTGGCTGCGATCCCGAAGAAGTTTATTGTGAAATGCCGGTTCAGGTTACCTTTGAAAAATTGACAGAGGAATTTACGCTGCCCAAGTTTAAGCCGGCAGAGAAATAGATGCGATGTTGACCAAAAATCGAGATTTAAAAGGGAGTGAGATCATGCCTACAAAATTTTGGGACGATTTTGATGTTGGTTTTAGATTTAAAACGCCATCAATAACTGTTACGGAAACACATGTTGTCAACTGGGCGGGTCTGACTATGGATTTTTATCCGTTGCATATGGATAAAGAATACAGCGCCAGCACGCCTTTTAAAGAAAGACTAGCGCATGGACCATTGATTTTTGGCATGGCAGTAGGGATGGCAGGATTGTCGATGGTGGCGGAGGATGCAATGATCGCCTGGCTGGGCGTAGACAATATGAAAATGCTGGGGCCGGTAAAAATCGGCGACACCATAACCGTCAAAATTGAGGTTATCGAAAAACGAGAAACAAGCAAAATAGAGCAGGGCTATCAGACCTGGCAGTATAAGGTTCACAATCAGAGGGATGAGGCCGTAATGGTTCTGGACATGAAGTTTTTGATGCACAGGAAAACGGCCTAATAGTTATCGATCATCAATTGTATGAGGTTAATAGTTCGGAAGGAGACCGAAAAAAGTGGATTTATATTTTGATGATAACAAAAGAGCCTTGTGGGATAAGATGCGAATCTTTGTTGATAAAGAGTTAACGAGAGATTTTGTTAGGGAATTTGATAAACAGGATGAATTTCCCCAGGCTCTTTTAAAAAAGCTAAGTGATCTGGACCTGAGCGGGATAAATATTGCCCCGGAGTATGGCGGCAAAGGCGGGGATATCGTTGATTTAATGATAATTTTTGAGAATATAGCCAGGCGCATGCCCGTCTTATGCTGGGCTTATGGCAATATCCTGCTTTATGGAAACGAAATCATAGGAATTAACGGCAGTAAGGAACAAAAGGAGCAGTATCTGCCCAAATTAGCCAGGGGCGAAATAACATTTAGTTTCGCTATAACGGAACCTAATGCCGGATCTGATGCGGCTGCCATTAAGACCAGGGCCGTTTATGAAGATGGACATTATGTTATTAATGGCAACAAAATGTTTATCACCGGGGCAGGTGTAACTGACTATACCATAACCTTTGTAAGGACAGCGGAATCCAGATACGGTGGTATAACGGCCTTTATCGTTGATACTAAATCGGAAGGCTATAGCGCCAGGTCAATAAAAAAATTAGGATATCACGGTTCAAATACCTGCGAAGTCAATTATGACAACGTCAAAGTGCTGCCTAAAGATATCCTGGGTGGGGAAGATGGGTTAAATAATGGCTGGCAGCAAGAAATGAAATTATTAAATCAGGAACGCCTTCTATTGTCTTCAATGGCACTGGGAATAGGGCGAGCGGCAGTGGAAGATGCGGTGGAATTTGCGAAACAAAGGATGGGGTCCAGGAAAGAAGAGGGGGATTACCAGGCTATCAAGCACACTCTGGTGGAAATGGCTACCGACCTGGAGGCAGCCAGGACGTTGGCTTACAGTACCGCCTGGAAAGAGGCCCGAAGCCTGGAATGCGTAAAAGAAACTTCGATGACGAAATATTTTTGCGGGGAAACCATCAAGAAGATTGTTTTACAGGGCCTTAACATTTTAGGAGAATACGGATGTTCAATGGATTATGACATGCAGAGGTATATGCGGGAGATCCCTATCCTCTCCATTGGTGGGGGGACATCCCAGGTGCAAAAAAATATTATCGCTAAAATTATTGGATTGTAAAAACGAGATGTCACAGATTTGCAATATATGAGTATCAGTTAGGAAGAGGAGACCAATTGAACTAAAAGGGGGTTTTTTTATGGGGTTTGGTAAAGTTATAAAACTCAATATAGAGGATGAGATCGGCATTATTACCTATGATGTTCCCGGCGTACCGGTTAATACCTGGTCCGTAGAAGCGATGGAAGAGTTCTTCGATTTGGTTGATGTGGTTAGTAAAAATGCCCAACTAAAAGGCATTATCATTACATCAGGGAAGCCTAATAATTTTCATTCAGGAGGCGACCTGAGTTTTCTTGAAGGGTTCACCTCCAGAGAAGCCATGGAAGATTGGCTTGATCGGTTTCACCTGGGCTTTAACCAGCTCGAGGAATTAAGAGTTCCTTCGGTGGCTGCAATTCAAGGGAGCTGCCTGGGTGGTGGACTTGAGTTTGCCTTACTCTGTACCGGTCGCATAGCCAAAGAATCAAAAACGACGTTGCTTGGTCAGCCTGAAGTGCTGGTAGGACTTTTTCCCGGTGGGGGCGGCAGCCAGCGTTTACCACGGCTTATTGGTTTGCCGGCACTGGATCTTATCCTGAGCGGCAAAAGTTTATCAGCCACTAAGGCTTATGAGGCAGGGATAGTTGATCGGGTTGTACCAGCCGACGGGGATCTTTTATCTGAGGCTAAGACTTTTATCAAAGAAATTATCGCCGGGACCGCCAAGCTTAATAGACCAGTGCAGGATTTTTCGCAGATTGATGAGGCAGCCAATGCAGCACGGAAAACAGTACTGAAATCTACCCGGGGACGTGAACTGCCAGCGCCGCTGACAGCCATCAAAGCAGTTCAGGAAGGGGTTAAGGTATCTTTAAAGGAAGGACTGAACATCGAGAAAAAATATTTTATAGAGGTTGCTCTTTCCAATGAAGCCAAGGGCAGTATGCATACTTTTTTCCTGAAAACAGCGACCGATAAACCACTGGCCATGGTCCCCCGTGACTTTGAGTCCAGGGCTATAAAAAAGGTTGCGGTGGTTGGCTTTGGAATCATGGGACGTGGAATAGTCATTGATATTTTAAGGAATATGCAAATTCCGGTGGTCATTAGAGATTTACCTGAGGCTCTGGAACCCGGGAAAAAATTTATTAAAAAAATGTTAGATGGTTTTGCTGAGAAAAAGAAGCTTAAAATCCCGGTTGATGAATTGATGAACCTTATCACCGTAACATCAGATATTGGGGATGATTTTAAGGATGTAGACCTCGTCATTGAGGCTATCATTGAAGATCCTCAGGTAAAAGACCAGGTATATAAAGAATTGTGTTCGGTTGTACCTGCAGATTGTATCATTTGCAGTAACACCTCATCCATACCTATAACAAGATTGGCCGAATCGGTTACTAACCCGGCAAGATTTGCAGGAGCGCATTTCTTTTCTCCGGTATGGTTAATGGAGCTTTTAGAAATTGTCAAAGCAGAACAGACTAGCCAGGAGACCATATTTAATCTTTTATGCTTTGCCGGGGCGATAAAAAAACGGCCCATTGTTTGCCAAGATAATCCCGGCTTTGTAGTCAATGCTATGATCCTGCCTTATTTCCTCAAAATGTATGACCTTCTAAGCCAGGGCATAGCAATCGAGAAGATAGATAAGGCTATGATGAAATTTGGGTTCCCGGTGGGACCGGTAAGACTTATTGATGAAATAGGAATTGACACTCATTATAATGCCTTTTTAGCTATGGGAATAAAGATCCCGGAAATACTACAAAAAATAATCGATGATGGGCGTACTGGGTTAAAAAAATCAGGGAAGGGAATCTTCCTGCCGGACGGCAGTGTTGATCCGGGCGTATTGCCTTTGATCGGCTTCCAAGGAGATCCGGCAGAGATGCCAATGGAAGAAATTCAGCGGGTTTTATACAGTCAATATGTCATTAAAGGTAAAGAGCTTGTGGATATAGGGATAGTGGATAGCCCCAGGCTGGTTGATGTGGGAGTAATTTGGGGCTTGGGATTCCCGTCGGAAAAAGGTGGACCCCTGAAGTGGGCGGACCTTACTGGGCTAAGCAGAGAGCTTTTTGGAAAAAACATTTATTAATTACGCCAGCTAATGGTCTCTAGAAAAAGGAAATACGAGAAATAGAGGGAGAGAGGAAATGGATTTTCAATTAAGCGAAGAACAAAAGGCAGCTCAAAACACGGTTAGAAAATTCATAGCCAGAGAGTGTACCCGAGAAGCAGCCAGAGAGTTGGATGACAGAGAGGAATTTCCCGAAAAATTGCTAAAAACGCTGGCGGATATGGGTGCTTGCGGATTGACTGTAAGTGAGGAATATGAGGGTGTGGGGATAGATACCCTGGCGGCAGTGATTACGGTAGAAGAAGTAGCTGCGATTAATCCTGCTCTGGCAGGGGCATTTATTGGTACTGCTTTTTGTGGAGGTAAAAACATTTCGGTATTGGGAAATGAGGAGCAGAAGAAAAAATACCTGCCCGGAATTGCGGAGGGCACAGTTCTTTTTACCTATGGGATTACAGAACCTGACTCAGGTTATACAAGTACACCTTCCATCAATACAACAGCTGTTTTAAATTCCGATGACTTTAACTTAAATGGAACCAAGAGCTTTGTCAGGATGGCAGACCAGGCTGATTTCATTTTAACTCTCGCCTGTACAAATGAAGATAACCGAAAAGATTGGTCATTTTTTATTGTAGACATGAAAAGTCCTGGTATCAGCATTAACAGAACCCAAACCGTAGGCTTTAAAAGTTTAAGCCTGGGTGAGGTTATTTTTGAAAATGTCTGTGTTCCTAAGGATAATTTATTAGGCGGTTTTGATAAATTAAATCGAGGCTTGGACCAGTACATGAAAATAATGGAGTCCGAACACCTGGAAATAGCTGCTTGCAGCCTGGGTATTGCTCAAGGAGCATATGAATATGCCAGGAATTACTCTAAAGAAAGGGTACAGTTTGGCAAGCCAATAGTTAATTTTGAAGCGATACGGAATATGCTGGTTGACATGGCAATCGGTATTCAGGCATCGAGACTACTAACTTACCAGGCCAGCTGGCTGGCCGATCATGATGAAAGCTGTTTATTGGAAGCTGCCATGGCCAGAACTTATTCCACTGATACTGCCAGGAAAGTATGTCTGCAATGTCTGCAGATATTTGGAGGCTATGGTTATGCGATGGAATATGATGTACAGCGATATGTCCGGGATTCCATGGTTTTACTGGGAGGCGGCAAAACCATGGAGGTGCTTAAAAAAACTATGGGCCCACTATTAGATCTGAATTAGTAAAAAGAGAACAGCAGCTTGGCATATCAAAAACAGCGTGTTGATATTGGTAGCACAGGCACGGGGAAAAGCCTGTGCTGCAACATAATATAGTTTATGAAACTTAGCGCTATTGATGAGGAGGCTCGTGGGAATGGCAGAGTATGAACCCCTCCTTATGGCTGAAAGGGACCTGGGATTTGCCCTGAGCACGATTTCAACAATTGAAGAGGCGATGCCTTTATGTGTGGAAACAGCCCTCAGGCTAACTAATACGGAATGTGGAGGAATATGCATATTTAAGAGCGGAAACCCTCAATTCATTTACAGCCAGGGCCTACCTGGTGATTGGTTCGAACTATTCAACGGTTTGGATAGACCCGTATCTAAATGGATGCAGGAACTAAATTGTGGTTTATCGCTTTATGCTTCCAGTTCAGACAAAAGCTCCTCCTTTTTATCAAATGTTCTTCAGCTTAATGGTCTGAAAAGCATCGCGGTAACCCCGGTTTTGTTCAGAAACCAGGTCGTAGCGTGTTTGGCAGCAGCCTCCTATTCTTTGGAGGAAATTGATTTCATCCGTCGCCAAGCCCTGCAATCGCTGGCACTACGTTTGGGAGGTGCATTCTTTCGAATATTTGCCGAAGAAAAATCCAAACGTCGGGAAGAAAACTATCGCAATATTCTTGATTCTATTACCGATGCATATTATGAAGTTGATTTAGAAGGTAATATAATACGCGTAAACAACTCTCTGAGCAGAACTTTAGGCTATAAAATAGAGGCCTTGCTGGGAACCAGCTATCGTTCGTTCTGCACACCAGAAGTTGGGGCTAATATTTATCAGGTTTATAACCACGTATTTACAAGCGGGGAGCCGATAGGTTTTTTTGAAGGACAAATGAAAAAAATTGATGGCACCCCCTTTAGTTTTGAACTATCCATATCTCCCATGTATAACGATAGAAAACTGATTATAGGGTTTTGTGGAATTATCAGGGATGTAACGGAACGGAAGAAAGCTGAAGAAGATATTCTTATGAGGAATCGACAGCTGGTATTTCTTAATACTATTGCTGAAACAGCCAGTCGCTCGCTGGAATTAAATGAATTACTGACAACCCTTAGAATGCTCCTGAATGATACGCTAAAAGTAGCCGCGGGAGCGATCTTCATGTATAACGAAACCTGTAAACAATTGGAGCCTTACACTTGTTGGGGACTTGATATTAACTTATTAAATGAATTAAATTCTATTCCGATCAGGTTTCTCGTGGAAGGTCAAGTTTTTATGGATGATAAAACAATTTCTAATCCTTATATTATGCAATCAGGTATGGCGGTAAACCTTGAAGAAAGAATAACATCGAGGACGGTTCATAGTCATGTGTGTATACCGCTTCAAGGTGAAAATGAGTTCCAGGGGGTCGTTCACTTATTTAGCGACGTACCTGGGGAGTTTTGGGAATGCCAGAGAGTATTTTTCAAAGCCATTGGCAAGATGATTGGGATCGCTATACAAAAAATACGACTATTTGAGCAGGTTCAAACGGGTCAGGAGCAAATGAGGACTCTTTCCCGGAAACTAATGGAAACACAAGAGAATGAACGACGGCGTTTATCGCGCGAGCTCCATGACGAAGTTGGGCAGGCGCTAACTGCGCTTAAAATCAACCTGCAAGTTTTACAGCCTGCAGGAACAGAATCGGCCCAACAAATACAGGAATGTATAAGTATTGTTAACCATACCTTGCAAGAAATCCGCCAGCTGGCACTCGACCTACGTCCTTCATTGCTCGATGATTTAGGCCTGGTGGCAGCGTTAAGGTGGCATGTGGATTATCATTCTCGTTTATCGGGGTTGGGAGCCAAGTTCATAACCAACTTATCCAACATAAGATTGCCTTCCCAGCTAGAAACAACCTGTTATAGGGTCTTTCAAGAGTCATTTACAAATGTAGTAAGGCATTCCCAAGCAGTCAATGTCCAGGTTGAACTAATAAGTCAGGACAATAAGATACACCTGTTTGTGCGAGATGATGGCCTGGGCTTTGATGCTGAGGCCGTAAAACAAGATGCCGTCTGGGGTAAAGGATTGGGTTTATTGGGCATGAAAGAAAGAATAGCATTAATTGGTGGTCAAATAGAAATAAACTCATTAGCTGCTCACGGAACCGAGATTCACGCTATGTTCGATTGGCCTCAATAATTCTAGGGGAAGCGGCCGAGGGGAAGGAGGCAGGGAGTGGATACAATTAAGGTTTTACTTGTAGACGATCATAAACTGGTAAGAGCCGGCATTAGTGTTTTGTTACAAAAGTTATCGAAAATAGAAGTAATTGCTGAGGCTGATAATGGACGTGAGGCACTAAGAATCATCAGCCAGTGCCAACCCGATATTGTTCTGATGGATATTGCTATGCAAGAAATGAATGGCTTGGATACTACCTATCGAATAAAGCAGAAATTCCCTGAAGTAAAAGTAATTATTTTATCCATGTATTTGAATGAGGAGTATATTTTACAGGCACTACGCTACGGCACATCGGGATATCTATTGAAAGATGCCGCTCCGGAAGAGCTTGAAATGGCGATAAAGTCAGTAATGAGCGGGAATACATTTTTAAGCCCGGCAGTTTCGCATTGCGTGGTTGCAGACTATGTGCAGCGTATTAACGAAAACCAGGGTTCATCAGAACAGCTAACATCTAGGCAGAGAGAGATATGGCAATTAATAGCTGAAGGTTTTACAACCAAGGAGATAGCTCAAAAACTAGGTATTAGTGTTAAAACAGTTGAAACTCATCGTACTCAGCTTATGAAAAAGCTTGGCATACATGATCTGGCCAGCCTGGTGCGTCTGGCTATCCGGATTGGACTTATAACCGCATATGAATAAATTGTTTTATAGTTAGGATTATAAATTTACAATCTTTGTATATATATTTCACAACTATGATACATAGAGGGAAATTAATATAAGGGTTTACAATTTTATAGCGACATTAAAAGCCAGTACTGGTGGGAAAAGAACCACTCAGGTACTGGCTTTTTGTGGTCAGGTATTTTTGTGATTATTCTCAGGTGTTTTCCTTATTTGTACCATGATATCTCCCGATTATCAAAATTCAGGTACTTACCTATATTGAAGTAAGGAGCTTAAGGGAGGTGAGGACATGGAAGTTCAGAAGGTAGCGGTGATCGGCAGTGGGGTTATGGGTGAAGGCATTTGTCAGGTTTTCGCACAGAGAGGGTTTTCAGTTGTACTGTACGACACCCAGCAAGACCTGGTTGATAGTTGTACCAGAAGAATCAAAAAGCATATTGCTAAAGCGATCGAAAAAGGTGAAATAACAAGGGATGCCCAACCTCTAATTTTGGAAAAAATCAAAGCTACGATTGACCTGAATGACATTATTGGAGTGGATGTCGTAATTGAATGCATTGTCGAAAACCTTGAAATTAAACAGGAGGTTCTTAAGCAGGTTGGTCAAATTTGTGATCCCCAAACTATTATTGCTACCAACACTTCTTCTTTATCCATTACGGAACTAGCAGCTGCCAGTGGAAGGCCGGAAAAATTCATAGGCATGCACTTTTTCAATCCGGCCCAGGTTATGAATCTAATCGAAGTAATCCCAGCGTTACAAACATCCATAGATACAGTGGATGTAATCATGGAATTGAGTAAAAAAATTGATAAAAAGCCTATTCGAGTAAATGAAGGGCCCGGCTTCGTTGTAAATCGCATACTTATTCCGGCCATTAATGAAGCCTGTTTCATTATTATGGAGGGTCTGGCTACTGTCAAAGACATTGACATCGCCATGAGACTCGGGGCCGGTTGGCCAATGGGCCCATTTGCGCTGGCTGATTTGGTGGGTCTGGATACTGGTCTTGAAGTTGCAAATATATTTTATAGAGAGACCGGAGACCCCAAATATAGACCAGCCCCTATTTTAAAACAGTATGTTCGGGCCGGTTGGCTGGGCCGGAAGGCCGGGCGTGGATTCTATGACTATTCCCAGCACAAGCGATCCTCATGGTGTAGTTAAAGCACATGTTTTTATCTCCATGGAACACGGGGTTTAATTAAAGATTGTGCACGGGATTGATCGTGCCAACCAAAGAAGGAGGTATTTATATGTTGGATGCCAACCAGGGGTCCTGGCAAGAGGAATATAACTGTAAGCTTTGCAGTGCTGAAAATGCTGCAGCTCAGGTCAGGGATAATGACGATATTTGTGTTGCCGGTGGATCAAACGTTCCTGATGGGTTTTGCAAAGCCTTCGATAACCGGCTAACAGAACTGCAGAATGTAACCGTCATAGAAGGATTGGCTATGAGCCTATATCAATTCATGACACCTGCTTCTAAAGGACATTGCCATATTGAAACGGTATTTGGGGGCGTTGTGGAAAGAATGTGTTACCAGTGGGGAACAGCTCACTATATACCTATACACCTGGCTGATGCCAACCGAACCCTTGATTACCTTAATCCGAGGATACTGGCTACGGCAGTAACTCCGCCAGACGAAAATGGTTATTTTAATCTTTCGTGTGGCAGGGGGTTGTTGACTTCAAGAATTGCACAGAAAGTTGAGCATTTAGTTGTAGAAGTAAACCCTTGTCTGCCCTGGTGTAACAGTGACTGGACGATTCACGTGTCCGAGGTAGACCTGATAATTGAAAAAGAAACCCCCATTTTCAATGTTCCAGATATCCCTATAACCGATGTCGAAAAAGCCATAGCTGGTTATATAGTGGATATGATACCCGACGGAGCCACTATCCAACTTGGAATTGGAGGGCTGCCTAATGCGATAGGATCCTTTTTACATCAGAAAAAGGATCTGGGGGTTCATACCGAAGTCATGGCTAACGTATTCATGGAATTAATGCAATCCGGTGCAGTTAATGGTTCGAAGAAAAAAATAAACCCGGGCAAGGTGATAGCTTGTTTAGGGGTAGGCGATAAGAAGCTGTATGACTTTATGAATCATAATGAAGATATAATCTTTTATGCTGCAGAATACACTAATGATCCCTATGTAATAGGCCAAAATGACAACGTTATGGCTATTAATAATTTCCTCTCAATCGACCTCTCAGGACAGGTGGCATCTGAATCAAAGGCCCATCAACAGTTTACTGGCTCGGGAGGACAGGTGAATTTCGTTCGGGGGGCCAAAATATCTAATGGCGGGAAAAGTTTCCTGGCCTCTGCCTCCACCTATATGAAGGATGGAGAAATGAAGTCCAGAATCGTTCCGCTGTTAGCGCCGGGAACCATCGTTACCACACCGCGAACAGACGTAGAGTATATTGTCACGGAATACGGGGTGGCAAATTTGCGGTATAAATCAATGCCCAAACGAGCGCTGGAACTTATTCGTATTGCCCATCCGGATTTTCGCGATGAACTTACCTTTGAAGCTCGCAAAATTGGATGGCTGTATTAGAAAGATATTTTTTGTCTCATTTCTAAAAGAAATAATAATTAAATATATTTCTTATAAAAAACACATCTATTTCTCAAATAAATCCATAAAATATAAAAAATAGTAATAGGGGGGATGGCTATATGGCAGCTAATAATTTTCTTTTTGATACCAGGGATATTAAATTTATCTATAAAGAATGGCTGGATACGGACAAATTACTTGGATTTGATATGTATCGAGACTATTACACCAAAGAAGACATTGATTCTTATATAGATGTAACCTATAAAATCTGCCGAGATGTTTTAGGTCCAGCCAATGAAGAAGCTGACAAAATCGGAGTACAGTTTATCGATGGCAAAGTAGTAACTCCACCCTCGTTTAAAAATTGCCACCGTGTAGTTATGGATGCCGGGTTAGGACCACAGACATCTGACCGGGAAGCAGAAGGGCGTATGCCGCTAACCATGATGGCGCTACTAACTGAAATGATGATTGCAGCATCGGCAGGAGTGCTCTCGTGTTGGGGCCTGACATCAGGTGCTGCAGGTGTTATTCAAAATAATGCCAGTGAAGCATTAAAGAAAAAGTTTTTACCCAAAATGTTTGAGGGTGAATGGGGCGGTACCATGAACCTTACTGAGCCGGGGGCGGGTTCAGAAGTAGGGGCTGTACTATCCAAGGCTTATGCAACCGATAATTCCGGAGTATATAAAATTAAAGGTACCAAACAGTTCATTTCGGCTGGCGATCATGATTTGGCCACCAACATTATTCACCTGGTTTTGGCTAGATCGGAAGGAGCCAAGGAAGGAACCGCAGGACTTTCATTGTTTATCGTACCCAAATATATGGTTAATAATGATGGGTCGCTGGGAGAATGGAATGATGTTACTACTGCTGGAATAGAACACAAAATGGGACTCAAGGGTTCCCCGACCTGTACACTGGTCTTTGGAGAAAATGACAATTGTTACGGTTATCTTATCGGTGATCCAATTGGAGATGATGGCAAAGGCCAGGGAATGGCTCAGATGTTCGAAATGATGAATGAAGCCAGAATGGGTACAGGTGTCCTGTCGCTGGCGGTTACCTCTGAAGCCTATTACAATGCGCTGGCTTATTCAAAAGAGAGGGTCCAGGGAACTAAAATAACCAATCCTAAAGGTGCCAGGGTAAGAATCATTGAGCATGAAGATGTTCGCAGAATGCTGCTCCTGCAAAAATCTTGCGTGGAAGCAATAAGGGCCCTCATTATGAAGACCTACTTTCTAATTGATATGTCCAAGGATAGTCCGGATCCAGAGGAGAGAGAACATGCCAGCAATTTAGTTGATATTAGCACACCTCTATGCAAAGCATATGCTTCAGATATGGCTTGGCCGCTAATCGGAGAAGCCATTCAAACCTATGGGGGCTATGGGTTCATTGAAGAATATCCGGTTGCTCAACTGGCGCGCGACAGCAAGGTGTTTTCTATATGGGAAGGCACTAATTATATTCAGGCTATGGATCTGATTGGACGCAAGTTTACCATGAAGAATGGGATAGCAATGAATGGTTTAATGAAAGAAATCGGGATGTTCCTGCAAGTAAATAAAGATGCTAAGGAATTTGTACAAGAACTAAAAGTGCTGGGGGATGCATTTGCTGATTTCCAGGCAATTTTAGGCATTCTGCAGGGTTATTTGATTAGCGGCAACATCCCCATGATGCCCTTGTATGCGACTCGTATACTCCATGCTACCGCTATGCTCTACTGCGGCATGTTGATTATGGATCAAGGCGTGGTTGCGAGCCGGAAATTAAGCGAGCTGGGTGAAGATCACTATGATGTCCATTTCTATAAGGGGAAAATTGCCAGTGCCAAATTCTATATTATGAACGTGCTGCCTCAAATCTTTGCCATAAAAAGGGTTTTTGAAATGGGTGATAGCACAGCCATAGATATTCCCGAGGAAAGCCTGGGTTAAAAGCTCCTGCTGAATTAAGCCAATAAAGTAAGCCAACGCTGGAGCAGTGGGGGGATATATAAAAGGCTAAACATATAGAGGAGCATTTAAAATGCCATTAAATCAATATGCGCTTGAGGAGGGGAAAGTGTGAATAGAAGAATAAGGAAGGTTGCCGTTTTGGGGTCAGGTATTATGGGCGGGGGCATAGCCGCTCTCCTGGCAGGAGTGGGAATACCCTCTTACCTGATGGATATAGTACCTGACAAACTTACTGAAGAGGAGAGCAAAAAGAATCTTACCCTGGAAGATCCAATAGTAAGGAATCGTATTGTCAATCGTAATAAAGAACTAATACTTAAGTCCAAACCAGCCCTTCTTTTTACTAAAGACGATGCTAAATTGATTACCGCAGGTAACTTCGAGGACAACCTGGAATGGCTCAGGGAAGTTGATTGGGTAGTTGAAGTGGTAATAGAAAACCTGCCGATTAAGAGCCAATTATACAAAAAAATAATTCCGTATCTTAAGCCTGGAACTATTATTAGCTCAAACACCTCAGGTATTAAGATAAATGACTTAGCCCAGAGTCTGCCCACTCATATGAAGCAATATTTCCTGGGTACGCATTTTTTTAATCCCGTTCGTTATATGAAATTATTTGAGATTATTCCCGGAAATGATACATTACCTGAAATAGTTGATTTTATGGCCGCTTTTGCTGAAAAAACTTTAGGTAAGGGTATTGTATATGCCAAGGATACGCCTAATTTTGTAGCCAATCGTATTGGTCTATACAGTAGTTTAGGTACCTTGCGTCTAGCTGGTGATTTTGGACTTGGGGTCGAAGAAGTAGATAGTCTTACCGGTACGTTGCTTGGTAAACCCAAAACTGCTACCTATAAATTAACCGATATGGTAGGGGTTGACCTCTGTGTGGCAAGCCCGGCCATCGTCCGTGACAATATTGATGATGAACAGGAAAAACAAAGCTTTGTCGCTCCTGAATATATTTTCGAAATGGCCAAGAAAGGCTTGCTGGGTAACAAAACGGGAGGCGGTTTCTACAAAAAGGTAAAAAATGCAGCTGGTAAGAAAGACAATTATGTTCTAAACCTTAACACGCTGGAATATGAGCCTGCCAAGAAGCCTGAAGTCTCTGGCATAAAGGAATTGAAAGCAGTAAAATCAACCGCTGAACGTATGAAAAAGATTCTGGAGCTGGATGTAGTCGCGGCTAAATTCGTATGGGAAGATCTTAAAGGTTGTTTAAGCTATTCCGCTGCCAAGATCCCCGAAATCTCCGATAATATTCTCAATATTGATAATGCTATGTGCTTTGGCTATGGCTGGGAAATGGGCCCATTCCAGATTTGGGATGCCATGGGAGTAGAGGCTTCTGTAGCTAAAATGGAACAAGATGGCATTCAAGTAGCTGCCTGGGTAAAGGAAATGCTGGCAGCCGGCGGCAAACAGTTCTATGCAGTTGTTGAGGGAGTCCCTTCCTACTACTGTATGCTAACCAAGAAATATGTCCCCATTCCTTATGCTTCAGAAATAATTCAACTTACCATGTTAAAACAACCATATAAGATAATTGCGCAAAACGCTCATGCCACATTAATAGATATAGGTGATGGTGTCGCCTGTTTGGAATTCCATTCACCGGCCAATACGCTGTCAGAGATGTGTAAGCCCATGCTCGAAAAGGCTCTGGAGGCAGTTAGAGAGAAGTATGCTGGTCTGGTAATAACCAGTGTTGGTCCTCAATTCAGTGTCGGTGGAGATCTGGCATTTCTTCTTTCAGTTATAAAAAGCAGTACAGTTGAAGAAGCAGCAGCAAGTCTCAAAGGCTTGCAGGATACCTTTATGGCAGTAAAATACTTTGAAAAACCCGTTGTCGCGGCTCCGTTTGGAATGACCCTGGGCGGGGGATTGGAGCTATGCTTGCATTCGACTGCAATACAGGCTTACGCAGAATGTTATATGGGTTTGGTTGAAGTTGGCGTAGGTTTGATACCGGGAAGCGGCGGCACCAAGGAAGCACTGCTCAGACAGATGGAGAGAATCCCTGCCGGGGTTAAGGTGAATCCGGCTGCATTTGCTGAAAAAGCATTCGAAAACATTATGCAAGCCAAGGTAACCACTAGTGCCAAGGAAGCTGCCAAACTTGGTTATCTAAGACCAACTGATGGAATTAGTATCAATAAGGATCACCAGATTTATGATGCCAAACAGAAGGTTTTATCCCTGGCGGCAGCGGGCTACAATCCGCCTGCCCCGATAGAAGTTCCCGCAATTGGTGAGGACGGTGTTAACGTATTTGCAATGATGGCCTACAACATGAAAAAAGCAGGCCTCATTTCCGACCATGACTATCTTGTAGCCAAGAGTATCGCTTTTATTCTGGGGGGAGGTTATCTGAAACCTGGAACCTTAATGGATGAGGAATATCTGCTAGGTCTGGAAAGAGAAGTATTCACCCAATTGCTGAATACAGAGAAGACCCAGGCCCGTATGGAACATATGTTAAAGACCGGCAAACCCCTGAGAAATTAAATAAGCTTAAAGGAGGGAGTAATTTTGAAACAAGCAGTTATTGTTTCCGGAGTCCGTACTGCTGTAGGGAAGGCGCCGCGGGGTACGTTAAAGGATACTAGACCTGATTATCTCGGTAAATTAGTAGTAGAGGAGGCAATCAATAGGCTGGGACCCAGCTTCGACAAGAGCCTGGTTGAAGATGTCATAATCGGATGCTCATTTCCTGAAGGCGTTCAGGGGATGCAAGTTGGACGAATTATTGCTCAGTATGCCGGATTGCCGGATAGTACATGTGGTATGACGCTTAACCGCTTTTGTTCCTCTGGGTTACAAACCATCAGCATGGCAGCTGAGCGCATTATGCTGGGGGCCTCAGAAGTTATTGTGGCAGGTGGAATAGAGAGCATGAGTATGGTAGCTTCCAAACAGGTGCCCGTTCCTAATCAAGAAGTACTGGAGCAATGGCCTGATCTATATTTAGGTATGGGACTAACAGCTGAAAATGTTGCCAAACAATTCAACATATCAAGACAGGAACAGGACGCTTTTGCAGTAGCCAGTAATCAAAAGGCCATGGCAGCAATAAAAAATGGTGTTTTCGAAGGGGAAATCACTCCGGTGGTTGTCAAAGAAGCAGCCATTGGTCCCGATCATAAAGTGGTCGTAAAGGAAAGGCTATTTACCGTTGATGAAGGCCCCAGAGAAGGTGTAACGGTAGAATCGTTAGCTAAACTAAAACCGGCTTTTTCACCGTTTGGAGTCGTAACAGCAGGGAATTCATCCCAGACCAGTGATGGTGCAGCAGCAGTTGTAGTGATGTCGAAAGACAAAGCGAAAGAACTGGGGCTCAAACCACGCTTGCGTTACGTAAGCTTTGCAGTGGGAGGTTGTCCAGCAGGCATTATGGGTATCGGCCCGGTTTTCGCTATTCCTAAAGCGCTAAAACTAGCCGGCTTAACGATTAAGGATATAGGTCTAATTGAGCTTAATGAAGCGTTTGCATCTCAGTCTATTTATTGCATCAGAGAATTAGGTCTGAATCAGGAAATAACCAATGTCAATGGCGGCGCTATCGCACTAGGGCACCCCCTTGGATGTACTGGTACTAAATTAACCGTACAGATTATGAATGAAATGGAAAGAAGAAATGTCAAATATGGAATAATTTCAATGTGTATCGGCGGTGGCATGGGAGCGGCCGGTATTTTTGAATTGTGTTAACCATTTAATGTCGGTAGAAACCAATTAGAATTGGCGGCGAGGGTATCATTGGCAGGAGCAATGAATTAGTACATTAACGTACATTATTGATTATGCGGTTAAAAACTGAGTGTTTTCAACTGTTCCCAAAAGGGCTTCAGATTAATAGCTGAAGCCCTTTTGCTATTTTTAGCAGCATGGATTAGTTAGAGTGAAAAGTGCAACTATTAATATTAATATATTATTTGTAGAAACAATCAAATATATTAATAAATAATCGCAAAATCAAGAGGCAAATAAAGGTTATTTACACAATAATGTCGAATACCATTTAAGGAAGGATTTAGTACAAAATAAGATAAGTTATTTTTTAAAAAAGCTCCATGGTAATTAGAGCAGTAAAGAATAGTTGACTGACCAATACTGGTCGTTGGGTGGCTGATATAAATACAAAATTGAGGCCTTGTAATAGCTGTAGATATAATTTTGTAATGTTTGAAGGAGGTAAAAATAAATGTTAACCCAAAAGCAGGTAGAAGAGTTTAGAAAAGTAGTACCTTTATTCCTGGAACTGGTGCCAGGCTTGGGCTTTGCTATAGGTGACCGCGAAACGTTACTGGAAAAAATAGTTACTCCGCAGTTTAGCCTGGATTTTTTTCAGGAGGGAATGAAGCTAAGTGCGTGGGGGGATCGGGGTTCATTTAAGGCAATTAGAACGGGAGAAACTCAAACCGAAACGCTGGAAACCATAGTTTTTGGCTCCCGGGTAATAAACCGCTCGATTCCCTTTGTCGACGATAATGGCGAAGTTGTTGGAGTGTTCTCGATTTTTGCGCTTAACAATCATCCCATAGCTACTGCTTTTGCAGACTTTGCTCCCATGATTTCGGAAATGTTCCCCGAGGGTGCCGCTCTTTATATGACGGATAAAGAGAAGATTGTCGGCCGACAGGGGTCTTCAAAATTTGACCTGCCGGATGTACAAGTCGGAAAAATGCTGAGTGAAGATAGTGTTAACCTGCAGGCGATGAAAAAGAAAGACATTGCTATGAAAAACACACCGAAGGAAGTTTATGGACAACCTGTCAGTTTAGTTAGTTACCCTTTATTTAACGATAACGATAAGAGTCAAGCCATTGGGAGTTTTGGTATTGCCACTCCGAAAGATACCGCCCACACGCTAAAAGATATTTCCGGAAATCTAAATGAAAATTTGGAGCAAATTGCAGCCACCATTGAGGAAGTAGCTGCCTCTGCCTCCGAGATTATGGTTAACCAGCAGAGTCTGAACCATAATATATCGGAAGTGTCAGAAGTAGTATTAAGTATCAATGAAATATTATCCTTTATTAGACAAATTGCTGATGAAACTAAAATGCTGGGGCTTAACGCGGCTATTGAAGCAGCTCGAGCGGGTGAAGCCGGGGCCGGGTTCAGTGTGGTAGCCAGCGAAATACGCAAGCTTTCTGATCAATCCAAGGATACCGTAGCCAATATTCAGAATCTAACCAGACAAATAGATAGCAAAGTACAGGAAACCATAAAAAATTCCAGTCTCAACATGAGAACCAGTGAAGAGCAGGCGGCGGCGACGCAGGAGATTTCTGCGACTATTCAAGAAATTACCTTGATGGCCCAGGAGTTGGAGAGTATAGCTCGCCGCCAGGTATAACCAACCCCAAGGCACTTAATCGCAGAACTTAAGAAAACTCGGCTTACGCCGCTACCTTAAAAGCGACCAGCGGGAGCATCATTAGTACCCTGAAAAAAGTTATTCATCCATCAGTGGTGGCGCTGTGCGCCATGGGGGTCTGATACGGTAAAAAAGCGGTCTTTGGTTAATACCAGGACCGCTTTTAAGCCGGGTTTGAGACAGTTTTATCCGGAAGCAAAGCTTGGCCCCGAGCCTGCCTTATTTACCTTTAAATTCAGGAGCGGCTTTCTTTTTGAGAATTACCTGCACACCCTCACGGAAGTCTTCGGTAAGGGCAGCTCTCATCAGGGCCTGCCGCTCTTCTTCCATCAGGGTTTCTAAATGAGGAAGCACGCTTTTATTAAGCAAGGCTTTGGAATTAGCAAATGCCTGAGTAGCTCCGTTGGCCAGTTGCTTAGCATATTTCAGGGTGCTTTCAGCCAGCACTTCGGGAGCCACTACTTTATTTACCAGGCCCCATTGCAGAGCTTTTTCGGCGTTGATCACTTCATCCAGAAATACCATTTCACTGGCCCGGGATAGTCCTATAAGCAGCGGCAGGAGCTGAGTCCAACCGCCGTCCTGACTGATACCCAGACTGGTATAGGCTTGTTTAAAGATAACCTGGTTGTGACAAATGCGGAGGTCACAAGCGGCTGCCAAACTTATGCCAACACCGGCACAAATGCCGTTAATACTCGCTATAACTGGTTTAGGCATCCTTCTTAGATCACTTACAAAACGCATGAGGGGCATGGTGTTTTTGGCGAAAGACTCCTGTACATTTTCAATTTTGTCTGATGGGTCAACTCCGCCCCCCATACAGAAAGCTCTGTCACCTACCGCTGTTAAAATCACCGCACGGATGCTATCATCAGCCAAGCATTCCTGGGAAATATCGGCTAATTCCCAGAAAGACGCCCCATTTAGAGCATTATATACTTCCGGACGATTAATGCTAATGGTTGCTATGCCGTCACTTTTCTCAAATAAAACAAGGTCTTTTGCCACGGTAAATCTCCCCCTTAAAATATTTAGTATAGTAATATATAATAACGTTATACCACATTTTACCGGCAGCTTGGTACGATTTTTCATAAAGTTATGCTGCGGGTTACTTAACTTAGGTTATGTTAAGTTTTTTAGGCCAGGAGCTTAGCTGGTTGACAAATAACACCATATAATAGAATATGAACTATAGAGCTTAACGTAAAGGGACTTTTAGTCATTCGTGTGGATTTGTGTCTATACATTGACTTGGTAAATATGATCTCATGTAAACCTTGGAGAATTAGCCAAAAGTAAAAGAGTAGGAGGGAATAAAAATGGGTACTGGAGACATCACGGTAGAAACTCGTGGACATGTTTTGCTGATGGGTTTTAATCGCCCAGAAAAACGCAATGCTTTTACCCTTGACATGTGCTACGACCTGGCGCGCGCATATGGGGAACTCAGCCGGAATAAGGATCTGCGTTGCGGCTTGCTGTATGCGCATGGCGATCACTTCTCTGCGGGATTGGATCTTCCCCAATGGGCACCGGTTTTCGCCTCCGGTAAATGGCTGGATCTGGAGGATGATATGATCGATCCCTTCGGTACGGATGAAGATAATCGCTGTAAGAAACCGGTCGTCATGGCTTGCCAGGGTATTTGTTACACCATTGGTTTTGAGCTGTTGCTGGCAGCAGATGTGCGCATAGCGGCTAATGACCTGCGTCTGGCCCAATTGGAAGTAAAACGGGCTATATTCCCGGTAGGCGGAGGAACCGTGCGTATGTTCCAGGAAATCGGCTGGGGCAACGCCATGCGTTACATATTGACTGGTGACGAGATGAGCGGACCTGAGGCCTACCGCCTTGGGCTGGTTCAGGATTTAGTGGAACCAGGGCAGCAGTTTGAGCGTGCTTTGGCAATGGCCGAAAGAATTTCCAAGGCGGCCCCATTAGGCGTACAGGCAGCTTTGGCATCAGCCCGCCGAGCCAGGATACACGGCGATAAAGCAGCTCTAAGCAGTCTATACGAGGAAATTAGGCCACTGATGAACAGCAAGGATTCGCAGGAAGGACTGCAAGCTTTTCTGGAAAGACGTGAGCCCAATTTCACAGGTGAGTAAGCAGTAATATAAATATTGATTTTAAAATATAGCAATCACAAGATTTAGTCGCCACGGTACATGTAAAGCATGTATCGTGGCGGCTTGCTCTATGTTGGGAGCTTATTGGCTAGAATATTTGCTTTGGAGCTATAAAACGATTATAGGTATGGTACTTTTTAGAATAAGATCCGGTGTTACATATCTCGCATAGATTCTAATATTCTACGGATAATACAAGTAAAAGCTGAAGAAGGAGGTATTTACTTTGTTATTATCAAAAAGAATATCAGCATTAATGCTAGGGTTATTGCTGGGGGTATGTTTGGTAGCAGGCGGATGTACAGCTGCCAAGAAACCAATGACGACGCCTGCCCCGCAGCCAGACAAGCAGCCCCGGATAACTACATCTGCTCGAACCAGCAGCCAAATACTGGCTGAAAAGAGCGCGGCAGAAGCCAGTAAAGTTTCCGGCGTTAATAAGGCCACTGCCTTTGTTTCCGTGAAAACAATCTATATCGGCTTAGATGTGAACTCCAATTTAGGGAAACAGCAAGTAGCAGATCTTGAAAAAATGGTTTTGGATCGAGTAAAGAAGATGGAGTCCAGCTATACAGTTGTTGTAACATCTGATGTAGATACTGTTACTCGAATCAAAAAGGTTTCTCAAGGACTGGCCCAAGGCAAACCAATATCAAGTTTTACTGCAGAAATGAAGGATATAAATAGCCGGATGATGCCTAGAACCAAATAAATACGACGGATAAAAGCCCCTGCGCCATAATCGGGCCGGAACTTCATAGATCCAAATTCTAAGGGGGGTTGCAGAAATGTAGAAAGCCCCCTAAATTTATGCCAAAAATAGGTAATCAGAGGTTGTTTGTTAGTTGTAAATATAAATGAATTGCTATGCCAGTAAGGGTGTAGTAGTGTATAGATACTATTTTTAAAGTTATATAGGAGTAATAATGGAAGAGAAAACTCTGCAATTAGCTAATAAACCTGTCTCGGAACTGCTCTTGAATTTCTCCATTCCGGCTATAATTGGGATGATGGCGAATTCTCTATACATGGTTATTGATCGTTTGTTTGTAGGCAATATTGTGGGGGCCGATGCTATTGCCGGGATGTCAGTAACTATGCCGATATCTTTTATAATCATGGCCTTTGGCATGTTGGTAGGGGTTGGAGCCGGTGCGCTGGTTTCCATACGTCTGGGACAACAACAAAAAGAGGAAGCAGAAAATATCCTGGGTAATGCCTTGAGCTTGCTTTTAATAATCTCGGTCCTGGTATCAGGAATCCTTTTGCTGACTCTGGATAGTTTATTAACCCATTTTGGAGCCAGTCCAGACACTTTGCCATATGGCCGGCAGTTTATCAGCATAATTTTGTATGGATCTATTTTTCAGTATATTAGCTTTGGCTTAAGTGCGGTTATTCGGGCAGAAGGCAGTCCGCGTATAGCTATGATGACTTTACTGATTAATGCAGGGATAAATATTGTTCTGGATTTTATATTTATATATATGCTGGGCTATGGGTTGCAGGGTACGGCAGTAGCCACCATAATATCACAGGCAATATCGTCTTGCTGGGTATTGCTGCATTTCCGAGGAAAAAACAGTGTGCTTAAACTAAAACTAAGGCATATGTCTCTGCGTCCCAATTTAATAAAAGCTATATTTGCTATAGGCATGGCTCCTTTCTTTATGCAGCTTGCGGCCAGCGTCATCACCATATTATTTAATCAGGAGCTGGCGCACTATGGCGGAGATGCAGCTATAGCCGCCTATGGAATTATGTCCACCATAGTCATGTTTATCGTTATGCCTATCTTCGGCATTAACCAGGGGGCCCAACCTATAATAGGTTATAATTACGGTGCGCAGCAGTTTGCGCGGGTTAAGCAAACCTTAAAATTGGCTATTATTGTGGCCACACTTATAGTAAGTCTTGGGTTTATTGGCTTGGAGCTTTTCCCGGCTCAATTATTGGGGTCCTTTACAGAAGATAAAGAATTGTTGACGATCGGGGGTCATGGCATGCAGCTGCTGGTACTGGCCTTTCCGCTGGTAGGCTTTCAGGTGGTCAGCGCCAACTTCTTTCAAGCGATCGGCAAAGCAGGCAAGTCCATGATTCTGAGTTTACTTCGGCAGGTTATTCTACTTATCCCCTTATTGCTGATTTTACCCAGATTTTTAGGATTGGATGGGATATGGTATGCGGCTTCTGCCTCTGATTTAATCGCAGCTATAGTAACGGCGGTATTTTTGATGCTGGAAATCCATTCCCTGGACAGCAAACAAGCTACAAAAGAAAGTGAACTTTATGGCAACCAACCCTAAGACTATCCGTAGCCAATATTATATAACAGGATTACCATAACACCGCTTCGGTAAGGATAAAAAGCTTAGCCTCTTGCAATTCCCCCTAAAAGAATGTACAATAAACAGGCAAATGGCAGGGTGATCAAGATATTTAGTGCTAATCGCTTAAAATCAGCTATTGGTACAAAATACAAAGTTTTCTATTTTAGCCATTAGCAAAGCGCGACTGCTGGGTATAACCCTGCGGTTGAGTTTTCAGAAGAGCCGAGAGCTGAATAAAGATTTGCCGTGCTAGATGGGGAATTAGCGGTGCCCTGTAACCTGCAACCCGCTACAGCAGGATTGAAATCCTGAGCCGAGGGGCTATCCTTGTAGGGTCTGGCTTGAATAAGTGGCTGAGAAGTTTGGGTCCTGCGCAACGGGACACCTTGAACCGTGTCAGGTCCGGAAGGAAGCAGCACTAAGAGGCCCATCACGTGTGACGGAGGGTCGCCTGAATGGAGCTAACTGTTCAAGTAACGCCTGGAAGGTAGTTTCGAAGCCAGGTGCACGGCAATTATATTTTAAAACTAAAAGCAGGGCCTGTCCCTGCATTTTTTATACGATCAAAAAGTATTTTTATGTGGATATAAGTGTAAACATGGTAACATGGATGGCAAAGGGCGGCTGCTGTCGCCAGATTAACCTAAGTCGGGTTTTCTTTAGCTGTTTTTCAGGGAAAAAATAGGATAAAATAGATTATTAGATAGTACCAGAAGGGGGTACAGAAATGGCATACCTTGCTTTATACAGGGTCTGGAGGCCACAGACATTTGCTGAAGTAGTAGGGCAGGAGCAAACGGTTTTAGCCCTGCAAAATGCCATCAAGGAAGACCGGCTTACCCATGCCTATATTTTTTCCG
>CAZEDT010000016.1:0-68662 GCA_964510795.1 uncultured Syntrophomonas sp. | reverse complement strand
GTACAAGAAGCTTTTTGAACTGGACGGGGTTGACCTGGAGTTCATGGATGATGCCTTGCTGGCTATCGCTGACGAAGCCCTGCATCGTAACACCGGTGCTAGAGGATTGAGGGCCATCGTTGAAGATGTTATGCTGGAGGTCATGTATGAAGTTCCTTCCAGAATGGATATCACTAAGGTAGTAATTACTAAAGACGTGATAGAAAAGAAAGAGAAGCCCCTGCTGGTAACAGTGGATGCCAAACGTAAGGTAAACTAAAAAATCTAACAATAAAAGTAAAAGGCAGCGTAAGCTGCCTTTTTTCTTTTCTTGCTAGATGACAAAGTCGATAAGCTCCAAGCTGTTGCCGGGAAGATCAAGGCATCAGTAATTGTATCATGGGTAATTATCTGGCTACAATTTTGAATTGCGATAACAGTTCATTTAACTGTTTCGCACTTTCTGCCATATTAGAAGCAGCTTCATTAATCTGTATAGCATTCTGAGCAGCTGCCTCAGATCCCTTGGCTATTTCCTGGCTTCCGGCTGTAGACTGAGCTATGGTTGCTGCGGTGGATTCCATGGACCTGTTAATCTCGGCCACCATGGAACCTACCCGACCTAAAGATGCCTTAACTTTTTCTGAAACTTGTACCACTATATTACTGTCATCTCGGTATTGTTTGCCTACTGTTTCCAGATAGGTATAATCAGGGAGAACCCGTTCATTTATAAAGCTTAGTACTTCGGCACTATTATCAGATAGTTGTTTTACAGCTTGCTGCACCTGGGAAGTAAGTTTTTGAATATCTGCCACGGTAGTTGCGGAATCTACAGCCAACTTACGTACCTCTTCGGCTACTACGGCAAATCCTCGGCCTTGCTCCCCTGCCCGGGCCGCTTCAATAGCTGCATTTAACGCTAATAAATTGGTTTGCTCAGCTATACCAGCTATATTCTGAGCCAGATTTGATATCTCTTCAACTACGGTGGCTCGGCCCATGGCAAGTTCCACCTTTTCCCTTATACTTCCATAGAGGGTAGCGGTTTGGTTTTTAGCGGCTACTGCATCAGTTTGTACCTTTAGAGCTCGATGCTCAATTGCTTCCGCTTTAATCAGTTCCTGTTCCATATCCTGTTCTAGTTGATGGAAAACCGCCTGCATCTCTTCACCAGAAGCAGTAATTTCTTCTGTGACTGCTGATACCTCTTCCATCCCAGCTGCAATCTCCTCGGTAGAAGCAGATACTTGCTGCATAGCAGAAGCTATATTCTGGCCCTGGTCCAGCAGTTCCTCGCTAGTTTTAGTATTAACTTGAGCGGCAGCCATAACTTGCTGCATCATACCGCTTAAGTTAAGGTTAATAGCATTGAATGATCTGGCCAAGGCACCTATCTCATCTTTCCGCCCGGTCCATTCCTCACCTGCTATACGGCTAAAGTTGCCTTTAGCCATTTCGTCTTCGGCTTGCTCAACAGCCATACCTAATGGCAAAGCTATTTTTCGACCCAATAGAAGGGCAGAAAAAAGTCCTAATAGAATTAAACCTAAGGTAGCCATTATTAATTGATTTCTTAAGGAATTCGTACCTGCCAATAATTGATCTCTATTTACAGCAATCGCTAATGACCAACTGGTACCTGCTACGGATGAGTAAGCTAATACTTTCTTAGTTCCTTGGTAGCTATATTCACCACTGCCAGAGCCACCTTTAATCATCTTCTGGGTTAGAGCAGCCAGTTCCTTTAAACCTTGTTCTTGTGTAGCTGCTTTAATGATATTATATTGCTTTATAACCAGTTCATTATTGGGGTGGGCAATGGTAGTACCTTCACGGTTAATTATGAAGGCATAACCGCTTTCCCCCAACTTGATTCCTTTGACCAGGTTACTCATGAAATTCGCGTCGAGAGTTGCCGTCAAGACGCCTGTAATTTGCCCGTTATTTTTTATCGGGCTGGCGACTATAGTCACCATTGTATTGTTAACTTTGCTAAGCAGAGGGTCAGAAATGCAGGTTTTTCCTTGAAGTGCCTTTTGGAAATACTCCCGATCACTGATATTGGCAGAAGAACCATCCAGATAGTCTATTTTACCGTCAAATTTAGCAACCCCCATTCTCAAATAGCCAAGCCTTCTGGTTTCCTCTTGTAAAACAGGTCGCTGCATTTCCCACTGCATGCTTGTTATTTCGCTGCGGTTAGCTATAGTCTTCATTACCTCTATTTGCGAATTTACCTCTCTAGCTAGAATCGTGGCTCCATCGTTTGACTTTGAGTCTAAAAGATTGTCATTAATCTCGGCAACTGTAATATAGGATTTGGCTATACTAATTGAGCCCAATATACAACCGATTACCAAGATTATTACTCCAAAAAAAACCGCTAACCTATTGGCAATTTTCACTTGAAAAAATCTCCTTTGCAAATAATATTAAAGGACCCAAATTTATATCGGAGTTCTATTAAGCAACAATTTACAGCAACTATTTCAGCCGGTTGATAATAATATCAGGCCAAATCATTCTCCCCCCTTTTTTTGGACTGAATAAGCAAGTTGAGTAAAAGAATTATTGCTAACAGGAGCTCACAAATCATGAGGTTGATAATTTTTAAGAACATGAAGATTAATACACCGCTACAAATAGACCATCTTAACAATAATTAAGAAAATAATCCAAAATATTCATTTTTTCAATTAAATGTTCCACGTCATTGTCAAAAATCCTCTAAAAATTAAATATTATAAAGATGTAAAATAGTTAATCTATAATAAAAAAGCTAGAAAAAATAGAAAAGAGATAATATATTGCAGATAAATTAATGGAATTGCTGTTGTGTTCAAGCGTTTTAATTTGATTGGAAAAAGGCAGCGAAAGCTGCCTTTTTTTACTGGTTTATTTTCTGCAGTAAATCAGTATGGACGGGCATAATAAAAAAAATGGATAATGGATAGTGAAAGGAAATAAATCATGAATGATTTTTTTATGCAATATGGAGGAATTTTATATTTAATTCAATTATTTTTTGCCATTGTTATCGGCATTTACTTTTGGAATCTTCTCAAAGGTCAGCAAAAAGGCAAGTCAGTTATGGTGAGGGAGTCGGAAAAGGAAAAAAGCAGACTCAGGGACATGCGAAATATAAAATTAACTGAACCCCTGTCCAGCTTAAGCCGCCCTACCAGCTTTCAAGATGTGATTGGACAAGAGGAAGGCATCAGTATTTTGAGATCAGCTCTTTGTGGACCTAACCCTCAACATGTAATAGTCTATGGCCCACCAGGAGTGGGTAAAACAGCGGCGGCTCGACTGGTACTGGAAGAAGCTCGTGCCAACCCATTATCTCCTTTTAAACCAGATGCAAACTTTGTAGAAATGGACGCAACTATTTGCCGCTTTGATGAACGTAATATTGCTGACCCATTAATAGGTTCAGTGCATGATCCTATTTATCAAGGAGCAGGCGCTATGGGGGCGGCAGGAATTCCGCAGCCCAAACCAGGTGCCTGTACCAAGGCTCATGGTGGAGTATTATTTGTGGATGAAATTGGTGAGCTGCATCCTTCGCAAATGAACAAATTGCTTAAAGTATTGGAAGACCGTAAAGTCATGCTGGAAAGTGCTTATTATGCTGAACATGATAAAGTAATACCCGGCCATATTCACGACATATTTAAAAATGGTCTCCCAGCTGATTTTCGACTTATTGGGGCTACTACCCGTATGCCTGAAGAATTACCTCCAGCTATCAGGTCCCGTTGCTTGGAGGTTTTCTTTAAGCCCTTGGATAAAAAGGCTATTGCTGAAATAACAATTAATGCTTCTCACAAGATAAAAATGGAAATACAGGACGAAGCCCTCGAAGAAATCTGTAAATATGCCAGCAACGGCAGAGAAGCTGTAAATCTGGTTCAATTGGCGGCAGGTATTGCCCAAGTAGTTAAGAAGAGTAGTATTGATCAGGATATTATTCAGAAAGTAGTTAATAATGGACGTTATGCTCCACGGTTGGACATTAAACCGAAAAATCTGCCATTAGTAGGTGTAGTCAACGGATTAGCTGTACATGGAGCGAATGTAGGTACTCTAATAGAAGTTGAAGCTTCAGCAATTCCAGTCGATAAGGGCAATGGCAAATGGACGGTTACCGGCGTTATAGAGGAAGAACAAATAGGGGCTGGTGATAAAAGTTATCGGCGCAAAAGTATGGCAAAAGCTGCTGTTGATAATGTTATGACTGTTTTAAAGGGTGAGTTTGGATTAAATACAGGGGATTATGATATTCATGTAAACTTTCCGGGCGGAGTTCCGGTAGATGGTCCTTCAGCCGGGGTTTCTATGGCGACAGCCATTTATTCAGCCATCAAGCAGGAGAGAGTAGATAATTCTGTGGCTATGACCGGTGAAATATCGGTGCATGGTCGGGTTAAGCCAGTTGGTGGAGTAATTAGCAAAGTAGAAGCGGCTCGAGGTGTCGGCATTAAAAAGGTTCTAATACCGCAGGATAATTGGCTGAGCATCTTTGAAAGCTTTCCCGAAATCGAAGTAAAACCGGTCAAAGATATTAAAGAAGTATTAGCCTTGGCCTTGCTAAAAGAATAAACAATTGATATAGACCATTTTATTTTCGGATATTATTTCCATATTGAAAAATGTGGCGTTCTTGCGTAGCAGCACTACATATAGTAGAATAAACTTGCTTAGGAGGTGTTTATTTGTCAGAGGAACAGGTTGTTGATTATCGAGAAATACCTATGTTACCCCTCAGAGGGGTACTTGTTTTTCCATATACAGTTATACACTTGGATGTAGGCCGTAAAAAGTCTATTAATGCCATAGAGGAAGCCATGCTGGGCAATAAGGAAATTTTTCTGGCTACCCAGAAGGAAGCCCAGAATGATGATCCCGATGAAGAAGATATTTATGAAGTAGGCACGGTAGCCGAAATTAAACAAATCTTAAAAATGCCAGGTGGAACCATGCGTGTGCTGGTGGAGGGTATATGTCGAGCTAAAGTGCTAAACTATATACCCTATGATGCCTTCATAAAAGTGGTGATTGAGGAATATAGAAGTGAGACAGCTGAGAAGAACGCCGAACTGGAGGCCTTAACCAGGACCCTTATATATCAGTTTGAACAATATGTGCGCATGAGCAAGAAGATTCCCCCGGAGACGGTTGCTTCCGTGGTAAGCATAGAGGAACCAGCTCGCTTGGCGGATGTAATTGCTTCTCACCTAACCTTGCGTATCAATGAAAAACAAGCCATACTTGAGGCCCTTAATATTTCGAAGCGCTTGAATACTTTATGTGATTATCTGGCCAAAGAAATGGAAGTGCTGGAATTAGAAAGAAAGATAAATATTCGAGTCCGCAAACAGATGGAAAAAACCCAAAAAGAATATTATTTGCGGGAACAGATGAAAGCCATCCAAAAGGAACTAGGGGAAAAGGACGAACGAATTGCAGAAGTAGAGGAACTGCGGGATAAGATTAAGAAGGCTAATCTTCCTGCTGAGGCCTTAGAGAAAGTAAACAAGGAATTAGAACGTTTAGAAAAAATGCCGCCCATGGTAGCTGAAGCGGTGGTAGTGAGAAATTATTTAGATTGGGTACTATCCTTACCTTGGTCGATAGAAACCCGTGACCGTTTGGACTTGGAGCTGGCCGAAAAAATATTGGATGAAGATCATTATGGTTTAGAAAAACCTAAAGAACGCATATTGGAATATTTAGCGATAAGAAAACTGGCCAAGAAAATGAAAGGACCTATCCTATGTTTGGTAGGGCCGCCAGGAGTGGGCAAGACTTCTCTGGGAAAATCAGTTGCCAGGGCACTGGGTCGCAAGTTTGTACGCATGTCACTGGGAGGAGTCAGGGATGAAGCTGAGATCCGCGGGCATCGTCGCACTTATGTTGGTTCCATGCCAGGCCGAGTTTTACAGGGCATGAAACAGGCCGGTTCCAGAAATCCAGTTTTTCTTTTAGATGAAATTGATAAAATGACCACGGATTTCCGTGGTGATCCAGCTTCAGCTTTACTGGAGGTTTTGGATCCCGAGCAAAACTCGACTTTTAGTGATCATTATTTAGAAACAGCCTTTGATTTATCCAAGGTCATGTTTATTACTACGGCTAATTCGGTACATAATATACCGAGGCCGTTGCTTGACCGAATGGAAGTTATAGAAATATCGAGTTATACAGAAGAAGATAAAGTGCCGATTGCGCTGAATTACCTGGTGCCCAAGCAGGTTAAGGAGCATGGACTAAAAGCAAGCAACATCAGTTTTTCTGAAGGAGCTATCCGCAAGCTTATTCGCGAATATACCCGGGAAGCGGGCGTAAGAAGTCTGGAACGGCAAATTGCTTCCATATGCCGAAAAGTTGCCCGTGAAGTGGTCCGGGATAAGAATACCAATGTAAATGTAACGGCTAACAATATTAATAAATACCTGGGAGTAGAAAAATTCCATTACGGCAGTGCTGAAACTGAGAGCCAGATCGGTGTTACTACCGGGCTAGCCTGGACAGAAACTGGCGGTGATATTCTTTCTATAGAAGTGGCGCTGGTCAGGGGCAAAGGCAAACTGATGTTAACCGGTAAGCTAGGCGACGTAATGAAAGAATCAGCCCAGGCGGGCCTAACTTATGTAAGATCAAAAGCGGATGAACTGGGAATATCTTATGAAAAGATGGAGGAATATGATATTCACATTCATATCCCTGAAGGGGCTATTCCCAAAGACGGTCCTTCAGCCGGAATCACCATGGCTACTTCTCTGGCATCAGCAATGTCAGGTCGCCCAGTACGGAATGATATTGCTATGACCGGAGAAATTACCCTGCGGGGTAGAGTCTTGCCTATTGGTGGTCTCAAGGAGAAATCACTGGCAGCACATCGGGCTGGTATTAATACTATAATTTTGCCTGCGGAGAATAAGAAAGATTTAGAAGATATACCGGCACAGATCAGAAAAAAGATGAAGTTTGTTCTGGTTAGTCATATGGATGAAGTACTGGCTGAAGCTCTTTCACCAGTCATAGAGAAAGAGTAATTCATAGACTAAATCAAAGAAATATTCACTGCCCCTTCCTGGAACATTGGGAAGGGGTTAGTTTTACCATAGGAGAATGTATAATATTTTTATAGGTTGCGCCCTTCGGGTATACATATGCTCCCTGTGGTCGCAATAAGGGAACACCCTTCGGGTACTACAGATTTGACCTGAAGATCAATATTAAGGTTGATAGGTAAGAAAACTCAGGCAGCCGACGTCCAAGGATGGATTAGTGTCGCGGTGCCAAGGATGGCAAGGAGCGACCGCTGTGACTTAATGCTCAGCGTAAGCTGATTTTTCTTATAGTATGAGATACATCTTTGACTGAAAATAAATATAAAGCTATTCTTAGGTAGTATTATCATAAAGAGGAATGATAGAAGTATGCAAATAAAAAAAGCCGAATTTGTTAGTTCTTTCGTAGATACGAAAGGCCTGCCGCAGGACAATTTTCCGGAAATAGCCCTGGTAGGAAGATCTAATGTGGGTAAATCATCTTTAATAAATAAATTGGTCAACCGTAAGAATTTGGCCAAATCTAGCTCTACTCCCGGAAAAACGCGGTTGATTAATTACTACCTAATAAATAACGAGTGGTATATGGTGGATTTGCCTGGCTATGGTTTTGCCAAGGTGTCTAAAGCAGAAAAAGAAAAATGGGGCAAAATGATAGAGAAATTTTTGAGTACCCGAGAGCAACTTCAGGGCGTAATTCAACTTATTGATATCCGTCATGCCCCCAGCCAAAACGACATTATTATGATGGAATGGCTGCAACATCATGAACTGCCTATTTTACTGGTAGCTACCAAAGCGGACAAGGTTTCCCGCAATGAGAAGCATAAGAATTTAGCAGTTATCAACAAAACTTTGAACTTGTTACCCGGTCAGACCCCCATTCCTTTCTCGGCGGAGAGCGGTGAAGGCGTAGAAGAAGTAAAGGCCGCTTTGGAGGAGATACTAACCAGAAACGAAGAAGTAAATGAAGATTCTAAAACTACCTTAGATGAGCAGTAAAAGTACGTAGATTACACCAATCATATTTTAGCTAAAATTGAGTAAATCAGCCATAGGTACGAATCAACCCAATGGCTGATTTAATTTTTTGCCGTATCGGAAAGTATAACATTTCTAATTAATCTACATCCATTGTCATTTATTACTATTTTATGCTTGTATCCTAGCCCGCATATAGTCTATCAATTTTCCGCCTTCATGGTCTTCCTTCAAACGAGCAGCAAAAAGATCCAATAATTGTAGAACCTTATCCCGGCCAGCTTCTTCCTGAATTAGTTCCACCGGCGTTTTACCATCCAGTTCACTTTGGGGGGTGTGCAGCCACCGCTCAGTTTCTTGATCGCGAATGGCGTCATACCAGACAGCCAGGAGTTCATCAGGGGGAGCCTGGCGTAGGAACCTGCTATTAACCAGTTGCCAGTCTATCACTGCGGGGCAGGTGTCTCCCAGGATATTATTCCATTTATCAAGGTCTTCCAGGATACTTACAAAGCTAATTGCGTAGTCCTCTCCCAACCCGATTCTTTTATAGGTTTCTGGATTGATATCCTGATACCAGCGTGTGCCCTCGGTATCATGTACGAAAGTCAGGAGTTCTGACTTATCTAATATTTCTTGGAGAGAGGAGCGCTTTTCCGCATCTAATTTTAGCGCTCGAATATCGTTGATGGAAATATGTTTCTTACGATAAGCATAATCAAACAGACCATAAACTATGTCGGCATTGGATTTGAGCATATTTGTGATCTCAGCTTCCCTTTTCAACTCATTAACATAATCGATATGCGACCTTATATACTCAGCCTGTCCGTCATTATTCTCTATGATCAGGACCATGCCGGAAAAGACTCGGCCCTCTGGCAAAGACACCACGCGTCCCAGTAATAACAAGGGTTTTTCGCTAATATCCACATCCAGAGCTTCCTTAAGAATAATCTGATCTTCGTGTCCGGTGAAAATATCCCTTACCTCCAACCATACATCGCCGCTGGTAATGGGCTCATAAACGGAAAGATATGATTCGGATAGGGCAAACATGCATTCGTATAGGGGAGCAGGCATGAAATTGGCATGGTTTCTTAGATAATCCAGGGCCAGCGTGTCACCCTCATTATCGCTCATATCAAACCATAGCCAATCGGAAAAAATAGATTCATGATCAGCTGATAAACGATTTTCTACACTATAACGCAAGAAGCTCTGCTGAGCATCTTTTCTAATTTTTTTAATCCCGCTCTTAAATTCCACATCCAGTTTCAATTTTACATCCGCAATTGTTTGGTTATAGCGAGTAAAAAGATCCGCTCCGGCATCAGAATTAATGGCGATACAGCAGTTTTTATACTTTTTGCCACTCCCACAGGGACAGGGATCATTACGTCCAATCTTAGTTTTACTCATATTTTAAAACCTCCTTCGATGTAAGGTGCTGCAACCACAATAAGCAGGGGGACGTGCTAAAAATAAGCTAGTGTTTAAATAAGTTAGTGCCTGTCCCCAATTATTTTCTGCTTTATCATTCGTAACCAAGAAACCTGTTCATAGCAAACAGTTCCGGGGCTCCCCCGGTGTGCAGGAACAGTACATTCTGGTCCCGACGGAACTCACCCTTTTCAATCAGATCAATTAATCCCACCATAGCTTTGCCACTGTAGACTGGATCAAGCAAAATACCTTCTTTACGAGCCAGCAATTCTATTACTTCCCTTAAACGCGGGTAGGGTTTGGTATAGCCTGGTCCGATATAATCGGCATTCACGTTGAGGTCGTTAAATGAAGAAGGCTGCATTTTTAGTTGGGTTTCTACCTGATTGACAACCTCCAGAATTTCATTATGGCACCAGGCTTGTTCTCCTCCCACGCTGATACCGATAACACGAGTATCATCCTGACTGGCTTTACGTCCCAGGTGCAGACCGGCATAAGTGGTTCCAGTTCCAATAGCGGTAATAATAGCCGCCAGTTCAGGCGGGTTCTGATCTTTGATTTCCTGGTATGCCTCCATATAGGCTATGGCTCCCAGGGGCGTATGTCCCCCGGCAGGTATTACATACGATATTTTTTGGCGATGGTTGTTTTCCTCTACCAGTCTAGCTACAGTATCATTAACATCCTGGTTTCTAACGCAATAACAGGCAGCCCCGAGGAGATGATCCAGCAAGTAGTTGCCCTGCAGCTGCTCCGGTTCCTGTCCGATCAATACCAACTGACATTCCAGTCCCAGAACAGCTGCTGCCGCAGCAGTTTGGCGAGCGTGGTTGGAGCTGGTGGCTCCGATAGTAATGATCACATCAGCTTTCTGTGCCAGGGCATCGGCCAGAATATATTCCAGCTTGCGCACCTTGTTACCCCCCAAGGCCAGGCCGGTCAGATCATCACGCTTAATAAAAATACGCGGACCTCCCAGGTAAGAAGTTAAATTTTCTAATTCATGTAAAGGTGTTGGAAACTCACCCAGCCGAATACGCTCAATGGATTGCATAATTGTGCTCCTCCATTTAATTAATGCCAATAGCTTACCATATTCCGGGTCTCCGAGGCCAGCGAACTAATCTATTTACAACCAGTAAACAAAGAGCTAAGGAACCTGTCCTTTGAATAATAGTTTTGCGCAGTTGGAAAAGTACGCATGAGCAGTAAAAATAACAATTCTTGAAATACTTATTTATGATTGATGTAGTATAATAATGCAAACAAAAACATAATTATGCATTAATAACTAAGCTATGGGGGAGAAGGGTATGAAATTAATTTGTGAATCTCGTTGTCTTGAGGATTATTTACATGAACTTGACGTAGTTGATTATAGTCATCCGCTAATTATAAAGAAAGCAGATGAATTATTTACGGATTCACTCAATGAAATTGAAATAGTCCGCTTGGCCTTTGAATATGTTCGTGATCGTATTGCTCATTCATGGGATATACATAGCTCACGTGTTACCTGTCAGGCATCAGAAGTGCTATGCTTGGCAGAGGGTATTTGTTATGCCAAAGCCAACTTATTGGCTGCCCTTTTGAGAAGTAAGGGTATTCCTACTGGCTTTTGTTATCAGCTTGTTACTCTGGGTGATACACCCGATACCGGCTATTGCATACATGCACTAAATGCTGTTTACCTTAAATCATTGCAGCGTTGGATAAGATTAGATGCTCGTGGAAATAAGAAGGGAGTCGATGCTCAGTTTTCTATTGATGAAGAGAAATTGGCATTTCCTATAAGGAAACAATATGATGAAAAAGATTACCCCATAATTTACACCAGACCAAATGCTAATACAATATCTGTGCTGAAGCAGAATTCGGATTGTATCCAAATGTACCAGCATCATTTACCAACGCAATTATAGATTGTCACGTAACAAGGATTTGATGTATTGTATCGTATAAAGATTTAAAGCCATTGTAACAACATTGGGCAACGTTACGGAACCAGGGATATCAATTTTATCAAATAAAAAAGAATAGACGCTTGGGGAGGGGGTTCGGTTTGAGCAATAAAGGTTATTTTGCAGCAAGCATAACTGTAAGCATTGTCTCATTAATTATGGTATTTATTGGAGCAGGTATTAACAATGAAACAGTTTTAAGAATAAGTCTAAATTTCTTAGTTTTAGGTATTATTATGCTATTGCATTGGAGTACAATCAGCTATAAGTGGGTTTGCGATAAATGTGGGGAATGTTTCGAAATTACCATGTGGCAGAATTTTATAGGCATCAATGGTGGATTAAATTATAAAAAAGTGCCCTGTCCCAAATGTAACCAGAGGAACTGGGCTAGAGGCATCCCCAAATAGTGTACCAGCATGTATGAGGAGGTTAGCTATGAGAGGGTTACATTATAAGAAAATTGACGCTTTCACCGGTGAGACATCGTTGGGCAATCCGGCTGGTGTTGTATATCTGCCCCAGGCTGAGGAATTGACAGAAGAGCAAATGCAAGCCATAGCCAGACAGGAAAAAGGTGTCGTTAGTGAAGTGGTTTTTTGTACTCCGGTCGATAAGGGCTTTTACAATCTAAAATACTATTCCTCGGAATGCGAGGTTGAATTCTGTGGTCATGCTACCATTGCCTGCATGTATGATCTAATCAAGAATGATTTAAACTTAGCAGAGATAAAGACTGTTACGATAAGAACGAATAAAGGCGAGCTACCGGTAATCAACGACCTGGAGAACTCAGATTCAGTTTTTATTACCGCTCCTGTACCTGAGTATAATCCCTGCCATCTTTCCATTCAGGATATCGCCCCCAACCTTGCCATTGTACTAGATGGAATTGATAGGGACTTACCGGTTAGAGCAATTAATGGAGGCTTAAACACGTTGATTGTTCCGATCAGATCTTTTGATTTAATAATGGATATGAAACCTGACTGCTTAACGCTTGAATCGTTCTGCAATAACAGCAACATAGATATAATCCTGGTATTTAGTTCTGAAGTATTTGATAATACAAATTTGTATAGAACCAGGGTTTTTGCTCCCAAGTATGGCTATTTGGAGGACCCTGCTACCGGTTCCGGTAATGCTGCCTTTGGCTACTATCTTTTGGATAGACGACTTTGGGATGGAAGCAATATTATAGCCCTGGAACAAGGACCCAGCCGGGATAATCCCAACGTGGTTAAACTGGGAACCCGAATCTTAGATGGAGTGCAGCAAGTGATGTTTGGTGGTAAGGCCACAGTTCAGTATGAGAAGGAAATATAAGATTGAGTGGATAGTGTCGAATAAATTGTGCCGATCCTTATTTATATAAAGTCGGGGTGTTGAAGATTAACGATTATCTGAATAGATTAGCCCGTAATGACGATGAAAAACGGCTGATAGGACGGATTAATGAACTTGTCAAGAAGGCGGCTCATGGATCAGCTGCCAGTGATTTCCTGGACCTTCGCCAGCAGGAACTGGCCCAGGCAGTGGCAGTGAATGAATCTGCGGTGGGCTGGGATTTACAGGGGGGTTATGAGGCGGCGGAACGTAAGCGCCTGGTTGTATATCCAGAATGGGAGATAAATTCTCAGGCCGGGATAGCCTGTCTGCGGATTAGTTATAGTGAGTTTAAGAACGTGTCCATAGGTCACCGTGATTATTTGGGGGCGGTTTTAAATCTGGGAATTAAGCGAGAAAAGCTGGGCGATATTGTACTACAGGACTCAAACGCTTTTTTATTCGTGGATATCGGCTTGACCGACTTTATCTGTCAGAATCTGCTGAGGGTCAAGCACAGCAATGTATCAGTTGAGATGATGGAACAGGAAGCTTTCATTTTTCAGTCTCCCGTACTTCAAACCATAAAGGTAAGTTTGGCTTCTTTACGTTTAGATGCGGCTGTCGCAGCTGCCTATAATTTATCACGGTCGGATGTAGATGTCTTAATCGAGGCTGGTCATGTTAAAATCAATCAGCTTGAAGTAAATAAATACTCTGCCCCAATAAAAACCGGGGATCTTGTCTCAGTACGTGGGCAGGGCCGCTTCCGATTAGAAGTAATCGGAGGAATATCCCGCAAAGGTCGCTATTATGTGGAGATTTCTCGTTGGTAGGAGGCGGGTTTTTCACCAATGGATCCTGTCCGCATACCAAACAGATATTAAGTATGGGTCTAGCTACCAAATGTACTGCCCAACCCACCGCGCCAGCAGGAACCAACCTATAATAAAAGCAATCCTATAGATCAGGAGCAAAAAAACTATTAGTATTCCACTTGTCCGTTTGACTACATCAGATGACTACTGGATAAATTATATGACCTTAGTGTCTTACTTGGGGCATGGGAAAATTCTTGCGCCACGCCATCAATAGCACAAGTGAGGACATAAGAGCTGTTCCATGGCCCGACCCCGCCGATGCCCTCCCACACACCAAGTATAAAATGTAATATTAATTGTAATTATTATTATTTATATTTGAGGTGAAAATGAATGTAACAATAGTACTGCTTAAATTTTGGTGAAATAGCACCTGCATTAGTTGCGCATATGCCCATATAACAGTAAACTATATATTGTGACATATTTCGCAATAAGGCTGGTTTGGGGGGGTAGTGTTGACAAATAAATCATATAAAAATCAACTCACTAGAGTAGATGAGCTACGAACCATTATCGATTTCGTAAGTGACGGAGTTCTGGTAACTGATGAGCAAAGTAACGTCATTATGATTAATAAAAACCATGCCCTTTTAGAATTTGCAGTTCCTGATGAAATTATCGGTAAAAGCATACCTAGACTGGTAGATGAAGGATATTATGTTGAGTTGAAACCTGTTGAACTTCCTGAGTTGAAAGAATTTTTGCTTAGCAAACAATCGGTTAACTTTGAAATGATCACCAGGATGCGCAGGAGACTATTCATAACCACTAAACCCATTTTGAATGACAATGGGGACATTAAGTACATTGTATATACCTCTCGAGACATTACCGAAATGAAGAGATTACGCAACGACCTGGAAAAGGAAGCATATTTGCGTAAGCTTTATCAACGACAGTTGATAAAGCAAGATGATCAAAACATTTATATTGCCAAAAGCGGAAAAATGAAACAGGTTTTTGAAATGGTCAATAAGTGCAGTCAGGTGGACAGCTCCGTATTTATTACCGGAAAATCTGGGGTAGGCAAGGGCCTGGTTGCCAATAAGATTCACGAGCTGGGTAAAAGGGCTCCGCATCCGTTTCTGCAGATAAACTGCGCGGCTATACCCGATAATCTATTTGAGTCGGAGATATTTGGGTATGAAGAAGGCGCTTTTACCGGGGCTAAAAAGCAGGGCAAACCTGGTTTGCTGGAATTAGCTGGAGAAGGTACGGTATTTCTGGATGAAATTGCTGAACTGCCTTTATCGCTTCAAGCTAAATTCCTGCAGATTTTGCAGGAAGGTGAATTCCGACGGGTAGGTGGTACCACCTCAATTCGGTTGAGATGCCGGGTAATATCAGCTACTAACCAACCGGTGGAGGATCTATTGAAACAGGGTAAATTTCGTGAAGACTTATTCTATCGACTTTGCGTGGTGCCGATATATGTTCCTGCCTTGAGTGAACGTCGGGAAGAAATATTACCCCTGGCGGAGATATTTCTGCGCCGGTTTAATACCAAATACGGCTTGAACAAACATCTCAACGAAGAAGTTGAAAATTGGATGTATAACTATGATTGGCAGGGGAATGTCAGGGAATTACAGAATATGGTGGAGCGACTGGCGATTGTTTCTGATTCTGACTCGATTGAATTAAGTGATATTACCCAAGTTAACCAACCAGTAACTGGCAGTGATTATTTGAGCCTGGAAGACAATATCACCTTACGGGCTGCTAATGAGAAGCTTGAGAGAATATTAATTAAAAGAGTAACCAAAGCGCATAAAAATTCACGGGATGCAGCTGAAGCTCTGGGTATAAGTCAGGCTACTTTCTTGCGTAAAGCTAATAAGTATGCCTGTATCGAAGAGGATCTATAACTGCTGTTGCCCTTAAGGCCCAGGTGGTATGATGGTATACTAGTCCAGGGTCAAAAGACTGAGCACATACCACCTGGATAGGGCAGATGGAGAGGGGTTATATGGGAAACGGAACTGGCAAGCTTCAGCGATTTGGAACTCTATTTGGCGGATTGTAAGAGCTAGGCTTTATAGTTATAGAAGCCCCGCCCGGTCTTTTTACCCAGGTAGCCAGCGCGAACTTGATTCTTCAATACTGAACTGGCCCGATACTTCGGATCCCCGGTTTCATCATACAGCGTATTGCAGATGGCTAGAGTGACATCTGCTCCCACCAGATCACAGAGTGCGAATGGTCCCATCGGCCAATTGGCACCCAGTTTCATGGCCGTATCGATATCTTCCACGGTAGCCAGTCCTTCCTGCAGGATGAAAGCCGCTTCATTCATGCCCGGAATAAGGATGCGGTTAACCACGAAGCCGGGACCTTCTTTGACTTTGATCGGCTTTTTGCCGGCTTTTACGCATAAATCCATTATAGTCTGAAGTACTTCGTCACTCGTTTGCAGAGCCGGAATTACTTCCACCAGTTGCATAACCTGAGCCGGATTGAAGAAGTGCATACCTACCACCTGTTGAGGCCGAGAGGTGGCGGCAGCAATTTCGGTGAGACTGAGGGATGAACTATTGGAAGCCAAAATAGCCGCCGGTTTGCAAATGGCATCCAGTTGTTTATAGACATCCTTTTTAATATCCATGTTTTCGATTATAGCTTCGATAACCAGGTCACAATCAGCCAGGTCTTTAAGATCAGCCGTGGCCTTTATTTTTGCCATGATGTCTTTGTCAGTGCCTGCGGGAACCTTGCCTTTTTCGATGTTTCTGGCTATCAGTTTGCCAATTTGGACGATTGCTTTTTCCGCGATCGCCTTGTCTATTTCAAACAATACCACGTCATATCCGGTCTGAGCCATAACCTGAGCAATACCTAAACCCATAGTTCCTGCACCCAATACTGCTATTTTCTTAAATTCCATTAAATATACCCCCTTCAATGATATACTTCTAACAGTTCATCCTGTAAGCAGAGATCAATTATCTTATAGAACTGACATTGCTATAGCTTATACGGTTGCTTCTCTGCCAGATATTCATTTTCTCAGCTTCTTTAATCAAGTCATCACAAAAATCTGGATGAGCAATGGAAATAAGTGCTTCAGCTCTTTCCCAGGTACTCTTGCCCTTCATACTAGCTATTCCGTATTCTGTGACGATCATATGAACAGCAGTTCTTGGATCGGTAACTATAGCACCGGGGCTAAGAATCGGTTTTATCCTGGAGGCAGTTTTGCCTTTCAGCTCAATTGTAGAGGGAAGACAGATAAAACTCTGTCCATTCTTGGATTTATAGGCTCCCTCGACAAAGTCAAGCTGTCCGCCAGTACCGCTGATGTGTCTGGTTCCTACGCTCTCGGCACATACCTGTCCAAATAGGTCGACTTCGATACAGGCATTAATGGAAATGAAATCATCGATTTGCGCAACCACCTGCGGATCATTGGTATAATCCACCGAATAGGCTGCCAGACCAGGGTTGTCATCTATGTATTCATACAATTCCTGACTGCCCATGGCAAAGGAATAGACCTGCTTGTATTTATCAATGTTCTTCCGGGCACCGGTAATTTTGCCCGCCTGAGCCATTTTTAAATAGGCATCTACATACATTTCGGTGTGAACTCCCAGATTCTTTAAGTCCGATTCTGCAACCATGTTGCCTACCGCATTAGGAGTTCCGCCAATACCCAGTTGAATGCAATTCCCGTCATACATACGCTTTAATATATGCTTGGCAATTTTAATTTCTATCTCATCGGGTTCGGCAGAACCTAATATCATTATTGGGGAATTACCGCTTTCAACAACATAATCTACCTGAGAAATATGCACACATTCCTGATTGCCACCCAGGCATCGAGGAAGATTGCTATTTACTTCTAAAATGACATATTGAGCTTTTTCCATAGCTGCCCAGGTGGAAGGGGCTCCTGCTCCAAAGTTAAAATAACCATGTTTATCCATGGGTGTAACCATAACTACGGCAACGCTGGGAGGTACTGCATCCTTGCGGATCAACCTGGGATTTTCATGAAACTTCATAGGAACATAATAAAGATTCTTGCCTATGAATTTCTTGTCATGGGCGGCTACATGCCAGCTGTTCCACACGAAGTGCTCCCCGCTGGGGTCCGCTTCAGCCGTATAATGCTGGTAGCTGCCTATATCGCAGCGTATTTTTACGTCCCAGAGTTCATCCTTGCGTTTAGCGAGAGCCGCATCTACTTCATTTGCTGAACAGATACCAAATGCATATTCTACCCAATCTCCGGATTTTATACATTTGACCGCTTCATCAGCAGTAACTAACTTCCTTTGGTATTCATCAATCCATACTTGATTCATATAATCATTCCTTTTCACATTTAATTGAAGAAGCCACGGTCGTCAATAGGTGTCACCGCCAGGAGCAGCTGGAAATTATATTCTTTTCCAACGAAAACATAGATGCGCCATCCCCTCCTACTACTCCAATTAGTTATTACCGGGGAGCCGGGCTCCCCGGAGGATTTTTAGAAATAACGTTCCTTAAAAAATTCCTTACAATAGTGATTTACATTTTTTCGACCACCAGAGCCGTCCCCATTCCCCCGCCTATACAGAGGGTTGCCAGACCCAGTCGGGAATTTCTGCGCTTCATTTCATACAGCAGGCTAACCAGGATACGGGCACCGGAGGCTCCTATGGGATGTCCTATGGCGATCGCTCCACCGTTGACGTTAACCCGGCTCATATCGAAGTTTAATTCCTTGGCAACAGCCACTGATTGGGCGGCAAAGGCTTCGTTAGCTTCGATCAAATCCATATCATTTATAGTCAGACCGGCTTTGGCCAGGGCTTTAGTGGAGGAGGGGAATGGCCCCATGCCCATGATGGAAGGGTCGACCCCGGCTGAAGCATAGCTTACTATTTTGGCAATGGGCTTCAAGCCCAGTTCATTCGCTTTGTCCTGGGACATGATTACAAAAGCGCCAGCGCCATCATTAATGCCGGAGGCATTGCCAGCGGTTACCGAGCCATCTTTCTTGAAGGCACCTTTCAGCTTGGCCAGACCTGCAGCATTGGCATCCTGCTTGATAAACTCATCGGCATCAAAGACGATATCCCCTTTTTTGCCTTTTATGACTACGGGAACGATTTCATCTTTGAACTTTCCGGCAGCCTGAGCAGCCGCTGCCAGGGTTTGACTACGCAAAGCAAAACTATCTTGTTCTTCGCGGGTGTTGCCATATTTGTCATTGATGTTTTCAGCTGTGATGCCCATGTGGTAATTATTAAAGGCGTCCCACAGGCCATCTTTAATCATCATATCGATCAATTTTCCTTCGCCCATACGATAACCGTAGCGCGCTTTGTCAAGGACAAAGGGGGCGCCTGACATACTTTCCGTACCACCTGCGACGATAATATCGGCGTCGCCGCTCTTGATGGCCTGGGCGGCTAGCTCAACTGACTTCAGTCCTGAGCCGCAAACCTTATTAATGGTAAAGGTCGGAACCTCAACCGGTATTCCAGCATCCAGCGAGGATTGCCGGGAAACATTCTGTCCCAGACCACCCTGTAAAACACAACCCATAATGACTTCATCGACCTGTTCTGGTTTAATACCGGCCCGTTTGACGGCCTCAGCTATAACTACTGCTCCTAATTCACGAGCTGAGACGTCCTTCAGACCTCCACCAAAGCTTCCCACTGCGGTTCTGCAAGCACTTACAATAACAACTTCCTTCATACTATTACCACCTTTCATTTACTATTGGTTGGCAACTATTTAAGCAGGTTATTGGCAATAACCACTCGCTGAATTTCGTTGGTACCTTCATAAATTTGGGTTATCTTGGCATCGCGCATCATTCTCTCTACCGGATATTCGCGGGTATAGCCGTAGCCACCCAGAATTTGAACGGCCTCGGTAGTAACAGCCATAGCGGTGTCACCGGCAAATACCTTGGCCATGGCGCTGGCTTTGCCGTAAGGTATATCATTTGATTCCATATAGGCCGCCTGATAAACCAACAGGCGAGCAGCCTCAATCTGGGTGGCCATGTCAGCCAATTTGAAGCGAACTGACTGCAGCTCGGAGATGGGCTTGCCAAACTGTACTCTTTGTTGGGCATAATCCTTGGCGAATTCAAAAGCCCCCTGGGCTATTCCCAAGGCCTGGGCGGCAATGCCAGTACGTCCACCGTCCAGAATCATCATGCCGATTTTAAAACCTTCACCTTCTTTACCAAGCAGATTTTCAGCTGGAACGCGGCAGTCTTCGAATACCAATTCATAGGTAGCGGAGGACCGGATCCCCATTTTTTTCTCTTTTTTACCGAAGCTAAAACCAGGGGTGCCTTTCTCCACAATGAAAGCACTGATGCTCTTGGAGCCTAGTTCTTTCGGTCCGGTGCGGGCAATTACGATATAGGTTTCCGCATAATAACCATTGGTTATAAATATCTTAGTACCATTTAATATATAGCTATCGCCGTCCTTTTTAGCTGTACATTTGGTGCCGCTGGCGTCTGAGCCTGCCGCTGGTTCGGTTATACCGAAGGCTCCAAGCTTGGTTCCCTCAGCTAAAGGTTTGAGGTACTTAAGCTTTTGCTCGTGGGTACCGAAGTGGTGAATCGGCCAGCTGCACAAGGAGGTGTGAGCCGACAGAGTTACTCCGGTAGAACCACAGACCCGGGAGAGTTCTTCCACGGCAATGGCGTAGAAGTTGTAGTCGGCACCACTGCCGCCATATTCTTCTTCCCAGGGAATTCCGCATAGACCCAGCTCACCCATCTTGTAATAAATATCCATATCAAACCTTTCTTCTTCATCTCTTATGGTGGCGCTGGGAGCTACCTCTTTCTCTGCAAAGTCGCGGACCATCTTGCGAAACATAGTTTGTTCATCAGTAAGTTCAAAATTCATTAATATGCACCTCCGGTTTTAATTTTTTTAGACAAGCCATGCTAGATTTTTAAATACCTTATTAACAGTAAATGGAAATATTTGTTCTATTTACCTTCATATAGAGGTTGGCGTTTTTCGAGGAAGGCGGCCATGCCTTCCGATTGGTCATGGGTAGAAAAGCAGAGCCCGAACAAATCAGCTTCTATCGTCATGGCTCGATCAATATCGGTCTGCATTCCTTCATTGATAGCCAATTTGGCATAGCGCACCGCCTGAGGAGCATTACGTATAATCGTTTGAGCCAAATTAAAGGCATAATCTATCAGGGTATCGGCGGGTACAATTTTGTTTACCAGACCGATACGAAACGCTTCATTGGCGTCAATGTTGCTGGCGGTATATACTAGTTGTTTGGCCATGCCTTCTCCCACCAGGCGGGGTAGCCTCTGAGTCCCGCCGAAACCAGGTGTAATACCCAGCCCCACCTCGGGTTGGCCAAATACAGCGTTGGGTGATGAGATTCGGAAATCACAACACATAGCTAATTCACAGCCCCCGCCCAGGGCGAATCCATTCACAGCAGCTATAACTGGTTTTTCCATGGTCTCGATGAGCCGGAAGACATCCTGACCCAGGGCACCGAAGGCGCGTCCTTCAACTGCAGACAGATTTTGCATGTAAGCAATATCGGCACCTGCAACAAAGGCTTTTTCACCTGTGCCGCTGATGATTAACACCTTTATCTCTGGATCCAGTTGAACTTCCCTAACGGCACTTTTTATTTCTTCCAAAGTATCTTTGTTAAGTGCGTTCAAAGCCTTGGGGCGATTGATATACAGGCTAGCAATGCCAGCTTTCTTATTTAAAAGAACATTAGTGTAAGTCATATATAGCCTCCTCAATACTGTGTGACATGGCGTGTTGTAATAATTAGCCTGAGATTGAAGCAACATCACATCCTCTGCGGTTTACTGCCCTTCTCTTTTCAATACACCTATCCACCTCCTTCTTTGTTTAATCACGTGCTGATTTGATTCTTATGAGTTTTGTTACAATACCAAAGAGCAATGTTCGTGCCATATTAAGGCGAAATTTCCATGCTTCATATATGGAGCATACTTTTGGGCTATAATTGGAATAGGGACTCAAAAATAAATCAGGAATGCTTCATTTTTGAAATTATCGTCTGAGCAGCAATGTGATAAAAATAGAGCAAAATCAACAAAAAAAACGATTTGAATGTCGAATATGAACCAAATTTGTAGAAGGGGAGTACCTGTTTGGATGAGAATGGCTTCATTGTGGGACATGGCAAACTGAGGTGGTGAGTCATTTTTGAAGCAATAAGAATTCAACAGAATTATATGATAATTGACAACAATTCAAAAAGTTAAGAAGTATCTCGTATTCTAGTGACTTTAGAACTTGCACTTACCTACCGAAATTAAGTAGAATTTAGATTATGTATATCAATGCTATATATATGTTAGATCTTATGAGGAGGTCAGTTTAATGTCTATCAGCAATTTACCTAGTGTCTATGAGCCTCAGGACGTGGAGGGTAAATGGTATGAATTCTGGAAGAATCATAACTATTTTGCCCCCGACGATGATGATAGTAAAAAAACGTTTTCGATTGTAATGCCCCCGCCCAATGTTACCGGGCAATTGCATCTGGGTCATGCTTTGGATAATACTTTACAGGATATTCTAACCCGCTGGCGGCGGATGCAGGGTTTTCGCACTTTGTGGCTGCCGGGAACGGACCATGCCGGGATTGCTACCCAGGCTAAGGTGGAAGAAGCCTTGGCACAGGAAGGCTTAAGTCGTCATGATCTGGGGAGGGAAAAATTCCTGGACCGGGTATGGGAATGGAAGCATTTGTATGGCAGCCGCATAACTGAGCAGCTCAGTTTGATGGGCTCGTCCTGTGATTGGAGTCGGGAACGCTTTACTATGGATGAAGGTTGTTCTCAGGCGGTGCGGGAAGTATTTGTCAATCTGTATGAAAAGGGCCTGATCTATCAGGGTAATTACATAATCAACTGGTGCCCCAAATGCCAGACCGCTATTTCGGATATAGAAGTAGAACATGAGGATAGTGATGGTCATCTCTGGCATATTAAGTACCCGGTGGAGGGTTCGGATGAATTTCTGGTGGTGGCCACTACCAGGCCGGAAACCATGCTGGGTGATACGGGTGTAGCGGTCCATCCTGAGGATGAACGTTACATTCATCTAATTGGTAAAAATGTAGTCTTACCGTTGGTAGGGCGTAAAATTCCAGTCTTTGCTGACGAATACGTGGACCGCGAATTCGGTACCGGAGCTGTCAAGGTGACTCCCGCGCATGACCCCAATGACTTTGAAATGGGACAGCGGCATAAGCTGGAGCAGCTGGTGGTTATGAACCTGGACGGAACCATGAATGAAGCAGCGGGTCCTTATGCGGGCATGGAACGCTATGAATGTCGTAAAGCAATTGTAAAGCAGCTGGAAGCCCAAGGCTACCTGATGAAGATTGATGAGCATCGTCATGCGGTGGGACACTGCCAGCGTTGTGATACCGTAATTGAGCCCTTGATTTCCAAGCAATGGTTTGTAAAAATGAAGCCTCTGGCTGAACCTGCCATTGAAAAAGTATTAAATGGAGAAATTCGTTTTGTGCCGGAACGGTTTACCAAAACCTATATTGGTTGGATGGAAAACATCCGCGATTGGTGCATTTCCCGGCAGTTATGGTGGGGACACCGGATTCCGGTCTGGTATTGTCAGGATTGTGGAGAAATAATCTGCAGCAAAGTGGACCCGGATAAATGTCCGGCTTGTTCTTCCAGCCAGATACAACAGGATGAAGATGTCCTGGATACCTGGTTTTCCAGTGCGCTCTGGCCTTTTTCCACCCTGGGCTGGCCCGAGGATACAGCTGACATGGCGGCATTTTATCCGACCAGTGTGCTGGTGACCGGGCGGGATATTATTTTCTTCTGGGTAGCGCGGATGATTTTCTCCGGGATAGAGCATACCGGCCAGGTACCATTCCATGAGGTCAATATTCACGGTCTGATCCTGGACGGTCAGGGACGCAAGATGAGTAAATCACTCGGCAATGGAATTGACCCCATTGAAGTAATAGATAAATACGGGGCTGATACCCTGCGATTTTCCATGATAACCGGCGTTACTCCAGGCAATGACGTGCGTTTCCACTGGGATAAGGTTGAGAACAGTCGTAACTTTGCCAATAAAATCTGGAATGCCTCACGCTTTGTTCTGATGAATCTAGAGGAATTTGAAGAAATTGAAATCCAGGCTGATGAACTTACCCTGGCTGATCAGTGGATTCTATCGCGACTGAATATCAAGACGGAAGAAACTACCCGGCTCTTGGAACGTTATGATCTGGGAGAGGCTGCCAAAGGACTGTATGAATTTATCTGGGACGAATTTTGCGATTGGTATATCGAATTAGCCAAGCCCAGGTTATCGCGAGCCGCCAATCAACGGGAGAAATTGGTAGCTCAAAACGTACTGCGGGATGTGCACATGGGTATATTAAGATTATTACATCCCTTTATGCCTTTTATTACTGAAGAAATATACCAGAAGCTGCCGGGTCATAGTGAGAGCATAATGATTGATCCCTGGCCATTAAAGAATGACCAGCAAATATGGTTTGCTGCGCTGGACGGGATGCAGGCAGTTATGGCTGTAACTCGGGCTTTGCGCAATATTAGAGCCGAATTTAATGTGAGTCCAGCGGCATCAATTCAAGCCATAATGTTGGTAGACAGTGATGTTAACTGGAAATTGTTCGAAAACTATGGAGCATATATTGCTGGCATGGCTAAATGCCAGATGGATTTGGTCAGAACCCTGGAGGAGAAGCCTAAGCAGGCGGTATCAGCTTTAACCAGCTTTGCTGAAATATATGTTCCTCTGGAAGGGGTTATTGACGTTGCCAAGGAAATTGGCCGTCTGGAAAAAGATTTAAAAACAATTGAGGCTGACCTGACTAGAGCAGAGGGCAAACTTAACAATCCTACATTTGTATCTAAAGCTCCGGCAGAGGTAATAGAAAAAGAAAAGGCCAAGGTTGAGGAGGCCAGTACGAGGAAAGAAGGTATATTACAACGCATACAGATTCTAAAAGCCTAGTAGAGGAACAATTGCAGCGGATATCGGCTCCAGGAAGTAAGCTGGGTTTGGAGAGAATAAGAGCCCTATTGCTGGTCCTGGATAGTCCTCAACTAAACCTGCCGGCGGTGCATATTGCGGGAACAAATGGCAAAGGTTCAAGCTCCCTGATGATTGCAGATATTTTAAGTATAGCGGGCTACCGGGTGGGGCGATTTACTTCGCCCCACCTACATTCGTATACAGAACGCTTTACTGTTGATGGTCAGGAAATAGCCCAACAGGATTTAAAGTTATACCTGGATCAGGTAGAGGATTGTATCCCTAGATTATTAATGGAAGGTATTGATCAGCCTACTGAATTTGAAATTCTCACCGCGGTAGCCTTTTTATACTTTCGTGATGAAAAGGTGGACATAGCGGTACTGGAAGTTGGCATGGGGGGGATATATGATTCTACCAATGTCATTAACCCCATGGTGGCAGTAATCACCAGCATTGATTTTGATCATATGGCTTTTCTGGGTAATACTATAGAAGAGATTGCTTTTAACAAAGCTGGGATAATCAAACCTGGTATTGAGGTGGTGCTAGGGGAGATGAGCGCCGAGGCTCAAAAAGTAATGTACCAGGAAGCAGCTAATCAGAATGCCACCATCACATTAGCTTCCAATGTGGAAGTGAGGAGAGTGCAGCTGCCAGATTTGCAGGGGCAGTATATTAAACTGCAAACAAGGTATTTTAATCTTAATAAGGTATTTTTCTCTTTGTTGGGTGATTACCAGCTAAAAAACCTGGCCGCAGCGATCACTACTATCGAGATTTTAATGCAACATGGTTATAAAGTATACGAGGAGCACCTGTTAAAGGCTCTTTCTCAATTTAAGATAGCAGGCCGATTAGAAGTGATACAAAAGCAGCCGCTAGTGATTGCAGACCTTGCCCATAATCCCCACGGAGCCATGGCCTTGGCTGAATCACTTAAGACTTTATTGCCGGATAAGGAAAGGGTTCTGGTCTGCGGCATGGTGGATGACAAGGATAGGCTGAGCAGCCTGAAAGCCCTCGGAGAGAATTCCCGGGTGGCAGTTATAACCAGGCCAACGGGTGATAGGAGCACTAACTGGCGAGAATTAGCTGAGCTTTGGAAACAGATATATCCTCATAAAAAAATGCATGAAGAAGAAAATATAAGTGCGGCAGTTAGAAAGGGTCTAGAAACTATGGGTGAAGATGATTATCTCCTGATAACCGGGTCATTTTACATACTCGATGAGGCTAGAGAGTACTTTACTAATAGTTAACAGTATATTAACAAACCATTTATAAAAACATTGCTATAATAAACTCGAAGGATTTGTATACAAACAAATAGGAGGTATCAGTTTGGGTATCAAATTAAAGCCCCAGAATGAGCACTTTTTTAATTATTTTGAAGATAGCTCTGAAGCCATATGTGAAGCCGCTCATATTCTTAAGGCTTTCTTTGAAAAACAAGGCGACCCGACCATGAACCTGGATAGAATTAACGAAGTGGAACATCATGGTGATCGGATTTTTGTCAAAACCATTGAGCGTATTAATAACTCCTTTATAACTCCTTTTGATCGTGAGGATATTTTGAAGCTAGCCCAGGAGCTCAACCGGGTGCTGGATCATATTCAGGGTACTATGGAGAAAGTTGTGATTTACAAAGCCGGTCAGCCGAAAGAAAAGTATGTACTGGATCTGGTTAATGTATTGGAAGAGGCCGCTGAAGAGATTAAAACTGCAGTAGTCTGTCTCAGAGATATTCGGGCTAATCACAAGGATATTATTGAATCCTGTGAAAAAATCCGGGCTTTTGAACATGACGGGGATAATCTCTACCGAGCAGGAATAGCTCGTCTCTTCGAAAATACCGAGAATGTTATTGAGATAATAAAATGGAAAGAAATTTATGAGCATCTGGAAACCACGCTGGATTATTGTGAAAGTGTTAGTAATGTAATTAAGGGAGTAGCCGTAAAATATGTTTAGTTTATCCTGGGTAATTGCTATCGTACTGTGTGGATTACTCTTTGATTATATTAATGGATTTCATGATACCGCCAACGCAATTGCTACCTCAGTATCAACTAAAGCTTTAAGTCCAAGGGCTGCTATCTTGGTTGCTGCCAGTCTCAATTTTTTAGGTGCTTTAAGTGGAACGGCGGTAGCGGCAACTATAGGCAAGGGTATTATTAAACCAGAGATCGTTACACCTCAGGTTTTGGTAGCAGCTTTAATTGGGGCTATATTCTGGAATCTATTTACCTGGTACTTTGGAATTCCCAGCAGTTCTTCCCATGCCTTAATCGGAGGATTAATAGGCGCAGCCATCGCAGGCTTCGGGCCGAATGAAGTAAATTGGGACGGCTTTCTAAAAATATTTTCCGGTCTACTAGCCGCCCCGGTTATTGGACTAATAGCAGGTAGCTTGGTAATGACAGTATTATTCTGGTTGTTCAGACAATCATCACCGGCTAAAACCAACCGTCAATTCAGAAGTTTACAGATACTCACCGCGTGTATGGCTTCTTTTGCCCACGGCTCGAACGATGCCCAAAAGTCTATGGGAATTCTGACTATGGCTCTATTTAGCGCAGGTATGATCACCACTTTCTCGGTGCCGCTCTGGATTAAAATAGCTTGTGCCTTGGCTATGGCCCTGGGTACAGCGTTTGGCGGATGGAGAATCATCCGTACCATGGGAGGGAAAATATTTCGTATTGAACCGATTAATGGGTTTGCTGCTGATTTTACCTCTTCGGTGGTCATATATGCGGCCAGCAAAATGGGCATACCAGTTAGCACTACACATGTCGTTTCTTCATCCATTATGGGGGTGGGAGCAGCTAAAAGGCTCAAAGGGGTGCGCTGGAATATTGCCCGGCAGATAATTATCGCTTGGTTTGTTACCATACCTTCAGCGGCTTTGGTGTCAGTAATTTTCTATCGTCTGATAATGCTTTTTGTATAAGCCAATTAAATTAAGCCAGGTATCCAATAACTCTTACGGCTTTGCCGGCAAGGGTTTTTTTATTTGTTGTATTTTATTTGATAGCTATTTCACAAGGTTGTATAATGATTTCAGATATTTATTTGCATACTGATGCGCAATTGCAAAGATTTGCAATATTAGAAATAAAATAACATAATAGGACTAAGATGATTAATAGATTAATGGTCTAAAAGGAGTGAAAAGGTTTGAAGGTCTACAAAATTCCTGAAGCTACTGTAATGAGGCTATCCATTTACTCTAGATATCTTCAACAGCTGATCGATGAAGGGGTAGATACGATTTCATCTGGAGAAATTGCCACCGGAGTAGGGGTAGGTTCTGCTCAGGTTCGAAAAGACCTTGCATATTTCGGTGAATTCGGTACTAGGGGAGTAGGATATAAGGTTGATGAGCTTTTTGGTCATTTAATGAAGATACTGGGCCTCGATCAGAAATGGAACGTCATTATTGTTGGTGCTGGTAAGTTAGGGTCGGCTTTGGCTCTGTACCAGGGATTTAAGGATCGGGGTTTTACAGTTAGTGCTATTATGGATGAAAACAAAGACCGGATAGGTCAGGAACTAGTGAACGTACAAATTGAACCACTCGAACTCATGCATCAGAGGATAATAGAAAACAATATTAGAGTAGGAATCATTACCGTACCTGCCCATTCAGCGCAGGATGTAACTGACAAACTGATTGCCGCCGGGGTTAAAGCGATATTAAACTTCTCCCCACAGGTTCTGCGCGTACCGCCGGGAGTCACCCTGCGCAATGTTGATTTGTCAGTTAACCTGGAAGTATTGAGCTTTAACTTGGCGTTTAATAGTTAGGAAAAAATGAACAGGAGACGGTTACGTAGTGAACAGGGGGACGGTTCTCTTGTTCATCCAGTTAATGTGTTAGGAGATGAACAAGAGAACCGTCCCCCTGTTCATTTTAGTCATTAATAGGGAACCAACTAGCTCTCGTTAATGAGAGTTTTCTCTTTTTATCGACCTTGTTTTTAAATAGTGGTAATGCTACACTTGAAAAAACGTATGCTGGAGGTAGTATCTTGACGAACAGGAGTCGTACTTACCCCGGCTGGCAATTATTATTGTTACTTTTAGCTCTGGGTGGAATTATTGGTGGATGGATCGGGGACGCTATAATTAAAATAATGCCAGCATTTGGGCTGTTGGGTCGAGTCCAAAGTGTAGGGTTACCAACCTTTACTATGGATTTGCATGTATTTACATTGAGCTTTGGCTTTATGTTGAATATTAATTTTTTTACTATATTGGGATTTGTATTAGCCTGGTTTTTTTACCGGCGCTTATAGTAAGACAGCCCCATAGGCAGGTTTTTATGAGGACAAGAATTTGCAGGAAATTATTCTAGCTTCGGCCTCGCCGCGGCGCAAGCAATTACTGGAGCAAATTGGACTAACGTTCAGCTGTTTGCCAGCAGATGTGGATGAGGAAGGGATTTTAACTTCTTCTCCTCGGGAGCTGGTAAGCCAGTTGGCTTGGGACAAAGCCCGGGCGGTTACAGAGCACTGCGAAAATGCTATCATTATTGCTGCCGACACAGTGGTAGTTCTGGACGAAATGATTATGGGCAAGCCTGCTAACCGGGAGGATGCATTTCAAAAACTTACCCTTCTGAGCGGTAGGGAGCATCAGGTACTGACGGGTATTTGTGTAATCAATCAGAACAACAATAGTCATGCTACTGAGGTTGAGTTAACCAGGGTGACTTTTCGTTACTTATCAAGTAATGAAATACAGGCTTACCTGGATCATGGTGAATGGGTGGACAAGGCCGGGGGATATGGCATACAGGGACTGGGAGCATTGCTAATAGATAAAATAGATGGTTGTTACTTCAATGTGGTAGGGTTACCTTTAAGCAAACTTTATCAGCTCTTGTATAAACAAGGCGTTAATTTGTTGAGGGGGAAGATGCCTGGTGGAGTACAAGGTTGGGATTAAGAATATGCCTGCCGAGATGCGCCCACGAGAAAAAATGCAGGCCCGCGGCGAAGAGTATATTTCTGATGAAGAACTGCTAGCTATTATCCTGGGTAATGGTACCAGAAATATGAGTGCTCTGGACTTGGCTCGGCAGCTGTTGGTGACTTATAAAGGTTTGCGCAATATAAGAGAAGCCAGCTTGGAAGAAATGACCAGGGTTAAGGGCATTGGTCCGGCTAAAGCTATAAGTATTAAAGCAGCTATAGAGTTAGGGCGCAGGACGGCTATGGATGTTAAAATCAGAGACTTTGTTAACTCGCCCGCCGACGTAAGCCGCTTATTAATGGAGGAGATGCGATACTATGACCGGGAACACTTTTGTGCGCTCTATCTGGATCGCAAAGGTGGTCTGCTGGTTAAGGAAGATGTATCTGTTGGGGGCCTTTCCAGTTCCATCGTACATGCCAGAGAAGTCTTTAAGACTGCGGTAAAATGCAGTGCGGCTTCTATTATTCTGGTACACAACCATCCCAGCGGGGACCCCACTCCCAGCCGAGAGGATATAGAAATAACTCGTCGCCTTATTGAAGCGGGTAGTATAATGGGAATTGATGTGCTTGATCATTTAATTATTGGACAGGACAAATACTGCAGCCTAAAAGAAAAGGGTTTAATATAAACTTAAGGAGGACACATAACAGTGGTTTTTGGAAAAGATATGGGAATAGATTTAGGAACAGCTAATACTCTGGTGCATGTAAAGGGTAGAGGTATTGTATTAAGAGAGCCTTCTGTGGTAGCCATTCAGAGTAATAACGGTAAAGTCCTGTCGGTGGGTGAAGATGCCAAACAGATGATTGGCAGAACACCGGGCAACATTATCGCCATTCGTCCCATGAAAGATGGCGTAATTGCTGATTTTGACGTGACCCAGGCCATGTTAAAGTATTTCATAAATAAAGCCCTGGATAAGAAAAGCCCCTTTGTAAAGCCGCGCGTTGTTATCAGTATACCTACTGGATGCACTACGGTGGAAGAACGAGCAGTGCGCGAGGCCGCTCTGCAGGGTGGAGCCAAGGAAGCCTACCTCATCGAAGAACCAATGGCAGCAGCCATTGGTGCAGGTCTGCCAGTCGATGAACCGACGGGCAATCTTATCGTCGATATCGGGGGAGGGACTACCGAGGTTGCGGTTATATCTCTGGGTGGTATTGTAACTGCGAAATCAGTACGGGTGGCTGGCGACAATATGGACGAGGCCATCATCAGCCATCTGAAAAAGACTTATAATCTGCTGATTGGGGAACGTACGGCGGAGAATATTAAAATTAGTATTGGTTCAGCTTTATGGGAAGGACCGATAGAATATTTTGATGTACGAGGCCGAGATCTGGTGACGGGATTACCAAAGACCATAGAGATCTCTTCTACGGAAATTCAAGGGGCACTCAAAGAGACAGTTGAATCAATCCTGGATGGAATTAAAATATGTTTGGAAAAAACTCCACCGGAACTAGCATCTGACATCATGGATCGAGGCATAGTAATGGCTGGAGGAGGAGCACTGCTCCGTGGACTGGATAAAATAATAAGTAAAGAAACTCATATGCCGGTTTACGTATGTGATGATCCTCTATTAGCCGTTGCCAGAGGTACAGGGGCCGTTCTGGAAAATATTGAGGATCTTAAAAAGTTGCTGGTCTCCATGAAAAAAACATTTTAACCGGGTGAGGACTTTTGATTAAGCTAGTATATAAAAAGGGTTTTTGGGTGGGTTTGGCGCTAATCATCGTTTTCCTGATTGTCATGAGGTATAGTTCCAGTACCAGGTCCGAAATTACCGTTGTAGAAAGAATTATTCGTGATAGTTATGCCCCCCTGCAAAATGGTTTAAGCGGGATAAAAAGGGGCTTAAGTGGAGTGAGCTTAGGACTGGCAGAAAAGCGGGACCTGAATGAGCAACTGAAAGAGCTCAAATTGGAAAACGATAGTTTAAGTATGGAAAACCAAAAACTGCGCGAATACAAAGAGGAAACAAAACGTTTGCGGGCACTTTTGAATTTTAGTCAGGACAACCAAGAACAATATGGTTTAGAGCTCGCTCGGGTAATTGCTCGTAGTGCTAATAATTGGTTTAATGTAATAACCATCGATAAAGGTTCAGAAGATGGAATTGCAACGGGGATGCCGGTAATTAACCCGGATGGTCTGGTGGGCAGAGTTAATAATACCAGCCAGCATTCTTCGCAGGTAGTTCTAATTACTGATCGGGAAATGGCGGTTGGAGCTATCCTGCAAGATTCTCGAGAAACCAGAGGAATCATAGAAGGGACTGGTAATTCCTCCAGCCTGGGGATGATTAATATACCCTATTATGCCAAAGTGAAAAAAGGAGAACGGGTGGTAACTTCAGGTCTGTCAGAGTTTTATCCCAAGGGTATTCAAATTGGTACTATCCAGAAGGTCGAAAGGGAGGCTAACGGATTGCTTCTGACTGCAACCGTAAAGCCGTCTGTGCAATTCGATAAACTGGAGGAAGTAATGATTATCGCCCAGTTTCATCCTGCAGCTGTGGATAAGACCAATGAAGGGGAGTAGGCCCGGTGCGTTATGTATTACTGATAATACTGCCTGTTTTGGCAATTTTTTTACAATCGACATTCTTTAGCAGCTATAGTATAAAAGGAACAGTACCAGATATGGTACTGGTTTTTGTTATATTCTATGCTCTTTTAAACGGAGCTCGTAAGGGCAGCTACTACGGTTTATTTTGTGGTTTGCTGGAAGATTTATATATCGGACGTTTTATAGGTATAAATGCTATATCAAAAGCTATAACCGCTTATATTATAGGCCGGTTAGAGGGAAGAGTTTTCGAGGAAAACGTCGCAGTGGGGATAATTGGCGTTATACTAGGATCATTGATAAATGCTGGTCTGCTTTTTGTCCTGGTACTAATCAATTTTTCAACCTTTCATATTAATAGCCTGGTATTTATCAATATGCTATATCAAACCCTTTATAACATGCTGATTACTACTCCCATTTACATATGGTATTATCAATCATCCAAGCGGGGATTCCTTAAGGAAACAGGGGAGAGGTAAATGAAACAGGGTCAGTTAAAATCTAATTTGAAAATTTATACTTACATAATGATCGGACTGCTCGGCATATTGATGCTCAGGCTGGCCGTTGTGCAGATTTTCTATGCTGACCTATACCAGATCAAGGCCAGTGAGAATAGAATTCGCTTGGTCCCCATTCGAGCTCCCCGAGGGGAAATATATGATCGTAATGGACAAAACCTGGCTGCTAATGAGTTAGTTTATACACTGAGTCTAAGCTATCTGGGTATAAGCAATCAGGAGGTTATGATTAAAAAGCTTACCGAAATATTGCACCCCTACTATCCCGAAATTACTGCCAGCTTAATTAAGGAGAAGATAGAACTTCAAAAATATCGGTTATTTGAACCGGTAATTATTATGCGCGATATACCCTGGGATCTGGTGGTTAAAATGGAGGAAAACCGTCAGATCTTGCCTGGGGTAACTATAAACATTGAGCCGTTAAGGGTTTATCCGCAGGATACGATGGCCGGACATGTGCTGGGCTATATTCATTCTATTAATGCAGAAGAAATTGCTCGTGCCGGGGACCAGTACAGCATTAACAGCCTGATCGGCAAATCGGGCATTGAGAAGCAGTATGAGAAGGATTTAAAAGGTAAAGACGGTGCTCGGAGGGTTGAGGTGGATGCTCAGGGAAGACCGGTGGAAGAACTGGTGACCCTCCAGCCCAGTCCCGGCAATAACCTTACTCTTACTATTGATAGCAAGTTGCAAAAGGTTATGGAAAAAAGCATGGAGGACAATTTACTCCGTTTGCAAAAAAAATATTCTAAAGCCAAGGTCGGTTCTGCAGTTCTAATGGATGTAAAGAGCGGTGAGGTTTTAGCTATGACCAGCAGTCCAGTGCTGCGACCAGATGATTTTAAGGGCAAGCTGGATAAAGACATAGTGCCCTATTATTTTCCATCTGGTAACAAATATAATCCATTGGAACCAGGGGCGGCTACCAATCGCGCCATACAGGCTCATTATCCTCCAGGTTCAACCTTCAAACCGGTAACCGGTATGGCAGCCCTTGAATCCGGCAGCATTGACCCCTTCAATTATGAGGTCGATTGTAAAGGGGCTTACTGGATTGCACCTTTTATAAAATGCACCGCTGCACATGGGAGTGAGAATTACTTCAGCGGTATGGCCGATTCCTGTAATACCTACTTTCAGGAAGCCGGTCGCCGGGCCGGCAAGGATAATATAATTAAGGTTGCCAAAGACTTCGGGCTGGGGCAAAAGACTGGTATCGATCTTCCCGGGGAAACCACTGGTCTGGTTCCCACTCCCGCCTGGAAAAAAGAACTAAACTCGCTTTTAATAAACCAGAAGTATGATGCCCTCCGCGAACAACTGGATGAAAAATATGCTCGACTCCTGGCCAATGCCAGCGAGGCTTCGGAAAAAAAATCAATTGAGAAGGCTGAGAAAAACGAAAGAGCCAGGTTAGAAGCCCAGTATCATATAGATTATAATTTCGACACCGCCTGGCAGGCCTTCGATACTTTTAACATGTCTATCGGCCAGGGAGGCAGCCAGTACAGTGTAATTCAGTTAGCTAATTACGCCGCTGCTATAGCAAATGGAGGCTACCTGATGCAGCCGCACCTGCTGAAAAGCATAGCAGATGCCAATGGAAAATTGATCACAAAAGTTGAACCGAAACTTATTCATGAAACCTCGGTCTCTGCCAATACCCTGGCTCTTACCCGACAGGCAATGATGGCGGTAACTCAACCAGGAGGAACAGCGAGTTTTCTATTCACCAGCTTTCCTCCTGAGGTTAAAGTAGCAGCCAAAACTGGAACCGCCGAAACCGGTCGAGAAGGCGACATCAAGAACAGTGAGTTTCATGGTACATTTATTGCTTTTGCTCCAGCCGATAATCCTCAGGTGGCCTTCGCCGGAGTGGTAGAATACGGACAGCATGGTAGTGAATCAGCTGGATACGTAGCGAAAGCAATTTTTGAGCAATATTTTGGATTAGTAGATCATTATGCGGCTATAAAAGTCGAGGAAGATAAGAAAAAAGCAGCTGAAGGAAATCTCAACCCGAACGAAGTGCTTCAGGGTAAGGTTTTATCTGCCACGCCTAATTCTACGTTAACAAGATAAAGGAATAAGAAAAAGTCGACGCTAATGGCGAATAATTAAATAATTTTCTTTAAGCAGAACGACGTTAATAGAGGAAATATGAGGGTATTTCCTCTATTATTTTATTATTCCTTAAAGGTAAAAAATGTAAATACTAGAACTATTAGTAAAGAGCATGCTTGTTCTAGCGAACAGATGGGGGGCTGGGAGATGTCTGTGGAGGTAATGGTAGAGGGAGTGGAATCTGAACTGGTTATCGACCTGAAGGCTTGGGGTAGTTTTGCGGACATGAAAGCCGAACTGGAAAGAAACCTGCATGCTATAGACAACTATCTAATGGGTAACTGGGTTAGCATCGACGTGGGTAGTAAAAGTATTACTGAAAGGCAATTAAGAGAAATGGAGGATATTCTGCTGGATCATGGTTTTCATTTAAAAGATTTGATTAATGAGCATACATCGAGAGGGCAAAAACGTATATCCATCAATCAAGGCGAGGAAGAAGAAATACCTGACTCAAGCGATACGGTTCTCATATGTCGTAACCTGCGTTCGGGGCAAAAATACTTCAGCAAGGGCAATATGGTTATTCTGGGAGATATAAATCCTGGGGCTGAGGTTATTGCCGGCGGCAATATCCTGGTTATGGGAGCATTAAGAGGCCTGGCCCATGCAGGTGCTTTTGGCGATGAGAAGGCTATTATAGCAGCCTACCGGCTTAGTCCCACCCAGTTGCGTATTGCTAACCATATTACTCGCCCTCCGGATGGAGAGGCAATAATAGTTAATAATCCTGAATTGGCGAAGATCCGGGCTGGCAAAGTAGTTATCGAAAAGCTAAAAATATGAATGGGGGCTAAAAGATGAAAAGTAGGGTATTGGTGATTACTTCAGGAAAGGGTGGTGTGGGTAAGACTACCACGACCGCCAACCTGGGTACAGCGTTGGCCATGCTGGGCAAGAAAGTGGTTATGCTCGATACCGATATTGGATTAAGAAATCTGGATGTAGTCATGGGCTTGGAGAATCGTATTGTATTTGATATTGTGGACGTGGTCAATGGCAACTGCAAAATCAAACAGGCCTTAATCAAGGACAAAAGATTTGAGGGTCTATGCCTTCTTCCTGCCGCTCAGACAAAAGACAAGAGTGCAGTTACACCCCATCAAATGAAAAATCTTACCAACGAACTGCGTAAAGACTTTGATTTTATCCTGGTTGATTGCCCAGCTGGGATTGAACAGGGTTTTAAAAATGCCATATCGGGCGCGGACGATGCTATAGTTGTGGCTACACCGGAAGTGTCTTCCGTTAGAGATGCCGATCGTATAATAGGGCTTTTGGAAGCCGCCGGGTTAAGCAATTCTAAACTGATAATTAATCGCCTTCGTACCAAAATGGTAAAAAGAGGCGATATGATGGATATTAACGACATTTTAGACATATTATCCATTGATCTGCTGGGGGTTGTGCCTGAGGATGAAGCGATTGTAGTCTCAACCAACCGGGGTGAACCAGCGGTGCTGGAAAATAGTTCCCGTGCGGGAGAAGCCTACCGGCGGGTTGCCCGCCGACTAATTGGGGAAGAGGTACCCATTAATGCACTAGAAGACCCATCTAATCTAGTAGATAGGTTTAAAAAAATACTCAAGTTGGCCAGGTAGAGGAGGGGTGAGCTTGTTAGATATATTAGCCAGACTATTTAGTAAAGAATCTACCTCCAGCAAAGATATTGCTCGCGAAAGATTGCGGCTAGTCCTGGTACATGACCGTACTGCTGTATCGCCAGAGTTTATCAATGCTCTAAAGGAGGATCTGATAAAGGTAATTCAGAAATACATGGATATTGACCTGGAAAGTTTGTTGGTCAATATCGAAGGTGAAGACAATTCCGTGGCTCTGATAGCTAATATTCCAATTAAGGGTTTAAAAAGAGCAGTAGGGGATTAACTCAGGTGAAGTAACTATGCAAGCCCCGTTTCATACATAGAATAGTCTAGACAGGAGGACATGGAAATGTCCTCTTTTTCACTGTGCAAACAGGTTTATTGGAATATTGTCAGACCGTATAACTTAGAATAGTTTATTATATGGTGAAAATTTTGAATTCTACCTGCATTTACAAGCTGGACATTATAAATTTCATACCTCTATAATGAGAGCAGGAGGTATTTTGTTTTGAATATTAAACGACTTAAATTTCTAGATAAATCTTTTGTCATGGCAATGGTATTAATGCTGCTGTTTGGAATAATGGTTCTTTTCAGCGCCAGTAGTACTATAAGTGTTGACTCCTTTTATTATGTAAAAAAACAAATTCTTTGGTTGGTGGTAGGGATCTCGCTAGCGGTAATGATTATTCGCTATGACTATACTCAACTAGAAAAATACTGGAAATACCTATATGGAATTTCCATAATAATGTTGCTGGCTGTGCTTATTTTTGGTAAGGAAGTACGGGGTACTACTGGGTGGATCGGATTTGGACCTCTGCCTATGGTGCAACCGGCGGAGTTTACTAAAATATTGTTAATACTGGCTTTTGCTGACTTTCTCAATAAACGCAAAGGTGCTCTAGATACTTTGGGAGAGATATTTCCCTGCTTTGTTTTTATGGGGATACCATTTCTATTGATAATGATGCAGCCAGATCTCGGTACGGCACTAGTATATATAGCATTTACCCTGGGGATGATGTTTGTAGCTGGAGCTAACCCGCGTATTCTGCTTAAGATTATTGGAGCTGTAACTGTTGTTGTGGGACTTGCACTATTTTTACACTTCCAGTTTAACACCTGGCTTCCCTTGGACGATTATCAAATAAATCGTTTAATTGTCTTTGCTGATCCCTATAATGATGGCCAGGGAGGGCGCGGAGCCGGTTGGAATACCATCCAGTCTCTGGTGGCGATTGGTTCAGGGGGCCTGACCGGTAAGGGACTGTTTCATGGAACCCAGGTGCAGCTCAATTTCTTGCCTGAGCATCATACGGACTTCATTTATGCAGTAATAGGGGAGGAACTAGGTTTTATCGGTGCTGGATTTATTATCATACTCTATGCCATACTATTATGGAGAGCAGTAGTTATTGCTTTTAATGCCCAAGATTTATATGGGACTTTTTTGGTGGTGGGTATATCAGCTATGTGGCTGTTTCATATATTTGAAAATATCGGCATGTCCATAGGTGTAATGCCCATTACCGGGATACCGCTGCCGTTTTTGAGCTATGGGGGCAGTTCAATGCTGACTAATATGCTGGCGGTCGGTATAATTCTCAGTGTAAATATAAGAGGCAAAAAGATAGTGTTTTAGTACACTGTCAACTCTAAACCAAGAATTAGGGTTAACAGTAACCAATAGATATGGAGGTATGCAGATGAATCAGCAAGATGCTGCTGCTAAAGACAAGATGAAAGAAGCTCTTATGTTAATACCCAATTATCTGAAACTGCTTTATCGTCTGACGAAAGACAGCCGAGTGGCGGCAACGGAAAAAGCCATGCTTCTGGGTACAGCCGCCTACATTGTTGCGCCGGTGGATTTTTTGCCCGATTTTATACCTTTTATTGGTCAGATCGATGACATACTGTTGGTGGCGTTGGTATTAAAAAGATTTATGAATAGTGTTGACCGCTCTGTGCTCTATGAACACTGGGATGGTAATGTGGATCTTTTGCACAGTATCGAACAGATTTTAGCCCTGGCGCGCTTTTTTCTCCCCAGCGGGGTCTATAATAAAATTGTCCGCAAATCCAAGGAAACCCCGAAAGGAACCATTGATGTTGACTATGAAGTGAGGTAAAGCTTCAGGGTGTTAGCAGCACAAGAGGGTAGGAATGACAGCCACCCTCTTTTTTTATGGACAAATTTACCATTTAGATTGTAAAGCTGACATAAAATATCGTAGCTTACTATATATTTGTTAGAAAGCAGAGGTGGTGAGCTTAGATGTTAGGCAGTTTTAGAATCAGGCTTCTCATGGTTATTGTGATGGCAGCTATGGTAGGCCTAATAATGCAATCAGGTCACAGCAGCAAGCAAGTAATGGAACCGGTTTTACATTATATTATGGACACCGACTATGACATTCAGGAGGTTTTCTCCACTTATATACATATACCCGGAGGGGATAAAATTAAGACATTGCCCACTACAACGGGAACAGTTCTAAAAATGCCCTGTGATTTTGTGGATATAGAGCGTACTTATGGCTGGCACTATAGCCCGGAGGTTGAGCGCCAGGAGTTTTGCCCGGGAATTTATTTTAAAGTGGAGGATAATACCCTGGTTAAACCTATCCTGGCAGGGACAGTGGAGAATGTGCAAAAAGAGAAGGGGAACGGAACTGTACGCATTAGACATGCTGCTAATTTAGTGTCCATTTATGGCGGCCTGAAAGAAATTAAGGTGGAAAAAGAGGCCAAGGTAACCGAAGGTCAAGCCATCGGCAAAACAGGAGAGCGCTTCTATTTTGAAGTGCGCAGCCAGGATGGCCCCGTTAACCCACAGAGTATCTTCAAGTAAGTATGATTTTAGGCAAGCTGGCCGGGGTGCGAGTACGCATAAATATTCTATTTCTTCTATTGGCTGTTATTTATGTGTATTTAGGTCTGGGTATGGAAATAACCATAATATTTGCTTCTGTGCTCCTACATGAATTAGCCCACACCATCATGGCCGCTCTATTAAAGGTAAAGGTAGCGGAAATTGAATTACTGCCTTTCGGGGGACAGGCTAGAATCGAAGACTTTACTGGTTTGGAACCGGATAAGGAAATATACATCGCCCTGGCTGGCCCTATCATAAGCCTTAGCGTGGCGGCAATTTTTCAATTTATACCTGTCCTTGAATCTGCCAAGGTACCTTTAATCGTTCATATTAACCTCTTGCTAGGTGCTTTTAATCTTTTCCCAGCTCTGCCCCTGGATGGGGGAAGAATACTCAGGGCTTATCTGTCCAGATTGATAGGCTACAAAAAGGCTACGTCACGCAGTGCCCTGTTGGGGAAAATAATCGCTTTAATAATTATTGGCTATGGGCTGTATTTGTTCTATGAGCAAAAGAGTGGGGCCAATTTTTTATTGGTTGGCATACTGCTATTCTGGGCGGCTCATCGAGAGGGCAAGCTCTTAAGCTATGCTTTTATGCGCTATCTGGTGCATAAGAAGAGTGAGTTGGCTAATAAGGGATTTTTGGCTTCACGTCAAATCGTGAGCCGTGAAGATGCGATGATCAAAGCAATTCTGGACTCAACTCGCCCCAGCTACTATACAGTGGTCCTTATTCTAGATGAACAACATCGACCTCTGGGTCTACGCAGTGAAGCAGAACTAATCGAGTGCCTCTTTGAAAAAGGCCCCTATGCTCGCCTGAGTGATTGTTAATTAGTAATTAGATGTGTGAGTACAACGTTCTCTAAATCTGCTTCTCATACTGAGCTGTAGCCTTCCCGGCATATTTCTTTCTCCTTCTTACGATTTCCTGCATTTGTTACAGTTCACCGTTTCGAATCCTCTGGCGTTGGTTCCATATGTATTTATCCTAGCTTTTTAGCGGCCAAATGAGCCACCTGGGCCTTTAAATTTAAGAGATATGCTGCTTCCGGTTGCTTTGGCCCCTGGATAACATCATACCACTCTGTTTTCACTCTTTTGATGACACGGTCTACGGAACCCACTTCCTCATCAAGAATTTCCCAGACTCTATCTTTAAAACGTATTGTTTCGTTAATTGATTGTTCAAAAAAGGAGCTGATTTCTTCCTTGCCAACCAGAACCGAATAGTGTCCCTGACAAAATACCTCTACAGGGAGAGCCGCCAATCGTTGAAGAGAAGATACATATGCATCGTAATCAGCTACAAATTCTGTTGAAATTAGCCCGGGACCGTAGTATACACCTGCTGCCTCTCCTGCTATCAAGATTTTATTATTTGGTAAATAAAAACTATAGTGGTCCTGCGTGTGACCTGGAGTTGCTAGCATTTCTACAGTTGTACATTCTCCTAAATCCAAAAATTGATTGTCTTTAAGCTCAATATCAACCTCAAATGTTTCAAAAGGTTCATATGTTAACAGTGATGAGTCGACTCCCGGGGAACTCCACCTGGTCGCGATGTCTTCATTCAGCTTTTTGATTAAGGCCAAAGCGTTGGGTCGTTTCAGGATCTCCACAGACAGATTTGATGCTGCAACCTTAATGTTCGGAAATGCCTCTTTCAGGTGGGATACAGACCCGCAATGGTCCCAATGGGCATGGGTGAGGAAAAGTGTTGACGGCTGCCGATCACCGAGAATGGACCGGATGGCCTCGAGATAGATGTTCCCAGCGCAGCTTACACCCGCATCAAATATCACCGGTTCCGGTACATCCAGAAGGTAGATAGGACAATCTGTGAGACCCAGGTAATACAAATTATTTCGTATATGACCGAGTGTATTAATGATCATATAGGTACCTCCAATAACAATCTCTAATTCTCATTACATACCATGGGGTGGCGGGGGGAGCTACTTGTTAACTGATTATCTCTGATTTTATATTATGGTAACAGTGGTAGATTAGCCCTCTGGAATTGCTCTACAATAAAGTCTGCATAATTCGAATATCCATGTTCATATAGATATTTTACCAATATACTCCACGGTGGCATTAGACTTCTTTCTTAAATCCTTTTCAATTTTCTTGATGAGATAATATAAATTCAACTACCCATTATTAGCCAAACGCGAAGCACACAACTTAGCAGGAATAGTTGGTTATAAACATAATGGGAAGTATTCAGATAAAAGTTTATTCAACAGCCTTGCCTCTAATGTATGTTGGGTTTCCAGTGGCACTGTTTTCAAAAATAACTGAAGTGATAGCACTGCATTCTTCACATTTCAAATATAACTTTTGTACAATGCCGTTTTCATCTGAATCATCACCATCTATTGTTAGCTTTTTGCTTTTACATACTGAACAATTATACTGTGAAATCGGATCATACACTTTTTGTATTATGTTTTCGTAGACTCCAACCAAAGATATGCATAACATTACACAAGTTGACGCTTCGTAATATGTGGCACTACTTGAATGTGTTATTTTATTAGTGTATTCCCATGTGGATTCCGTCAACTTCTTTATTATGCTTCGATAATCGGCGTTTTCAGAACCAGTTAAATAAAATTGAATGAAAAGCTCTGATTTTCTCTTAAAGTTAGACGCTTGAGGCTGTTCATCTGCACCAGCCATAGTTGGCTCATAAATATGATTTCCTAGCTCAATAAGTATTTCCCTGCATTGAACTCCTACCGACTGGAAGTCTTCAATTTCTTTAGCAGTATCTATTAATAGAGCAACACTTTTTAGCTTTCTCAGAAGCTGCGGCGCAATCTCCGCCCCCAGAGTTACTCCACGCACAAAAGCGTCTGGGTCGTAATTGTTATGAGATGCACTCATTCTTTGCATCAATCCCATGTGGAACGAATAAACCTCATCTGCCCCAAAATAATATGCGCTCTGCGGATATAAGTTCATTGGAACAGTGTCACCTTCTACTACCCACCAGTCTCCGTCTGTATCTGTTTTAACATTCCAAACACAAACCTCTACTCCGAGATCATCAAAATTATGCTCTGGCTTTGCGCTTAAAACTTTGCACTTATCTTGACTTTGCCATTCAACATATTTTTTTACATCTTCAAATGTGCGTTCACCCATAATAGGGCCCTCCCTAAAATCGCCTATAGCGTTCTAACAAAGTTTGTATTTTTTCTCCATCGATAAAGATGAGATTGTTCTTCAAGGGGTAGTCTGTGATCCCTTCTACAATTTTTTCAATAGCGTTTAGGGTGAACTTTCCGGATATAGCAATAATGAGTTTTGAAATTCTAAATCTATTTCGAGAATAAACATCATAAAAAGGCATCTTAAATGCATCAATTGCTTGAGCAACTAATTCATTCACATCACCACTGGAACCACCGGAAACATCGCCATATTTAACCTGAACGCCGTAATATTCATATTCATCAAACTCTGAGCGTCTGGCAAAAGTTATATCTTTTCCATACTCTTTATTCCCAGGGGGTTACGCCGGGACGTTCTTGTAACAAGGTTTATTCTCTTTGTATATTCATTAGGATAAACGCCTTTCTCCCTCCGTTGTCTCGCCAGTTTAACCACGCAGAAAAACCCATACATTTATTTCTATTGTACCGAATTCAATAAAAATGACCCCCCGATTTTCCCAGCGGGTTCCATTATTCAAGTTCATGAGTTCTGTTGTTACAATAAGAACGTCAGCCTGTGTGAAAAATGTTTATAGACCGTATATATATGCAACTCACCCGGTAGATCGGCTTGTTTAGATGCATATTATTCAATAATGGGTATAACAATACAGCGAAATGGACTTTTCACACAGCCTGACGTCCCGGTGTAACCCAACCGCTGAAATAGTCGGCTAATAGACATCGATTTAGCTCATTTTCGTTTAAGGTGGTTATCTAATTAATTAGGGTCGCGTCGTCATACCTTTCTTAAAAAATCAAACGGAATGATGACAATATCATTTTTGTAATTACTGGTCAATAATTGATTCTTTACTTCTGGTATAAACTCCCGAGGAACAATAATAGCTTCTACATCGTCTGTTTCAAAATTGAAATCTCCATTTATACTGCGCCATTCTCTTTCTCTATAAAAGGTTTCATCATCATTTTCACTAAATCTAGTAAACTTAATAAACTGCTTCATATTACCCAAATAATCACTTAAGAAGTCTTTGTACTGAGTGTTCTTGTCTAATCCAAATAGGTAACTCATTAACTCAAACGCTGAATCTCCATCATCAAAATTTTTATCACCATTAAGTATTATACTGCCATCGATAAGAGTGTTATCTGGAATGGGAAATTCCCTTTCTAAATATAAAACTGGATTAAACTGCTTATGTATAGCTTTTGCCGAGAATCCAATAGCAACCTTACCATAATAGTCAGCATGATAGATTAAATCCTTTAAAGGTATATCGCAAACACAGCAGAAATCATTTGTTCTTAGTTCACCCATTATTTTTTCGGTACAAGTAGCTAATAACTGTCGGGACGATAATATTTTGTTTAATATTAGTACTGCATCTGTTGAAGACTTTTGTTCTCCTTCAATTTCCTTTGGCATTCTTATATTCTCCCAATTTATAATAGGTCCCCCAGTAAAATGCCAGTAAATTTTTGAAAAATAGCCTTGCATTTCAACCTCCCCAATAGCAATATAAGCATTTTCGAGCTTCGCCTAATAGACATAATCATCACATACAACTGCCTCTGTTCCAATCCAGTTTGTTGGCTTGTTCATGCATTTGCTTACTGCACAGTTCTGACTAAATTTCAACTTTTATATAGTCATATTCATGTATACTTCTGTGGGAAAATGGAATATCCTGCCTATTATAGAAGATATATTGCCTGGAGAGCTATTTCTGGGTGAATGTGCAGATGGTAGTGATCAGGATAAAATTATTAATCTTGTAGAATGAAAAATAATACTTATGATTAGATCCATAAACTGCTGCCCTGGCGGGGAAATTTCTTTGCCGGGGGTTTTTGTGCTACTATAGTAATAATGATTTTCTAAAAGTGGAGGCAAAGCATGAAGGATAGGCTTTTTAAAGACATTTTACCGAGGGTTTCTAAACCCGCTCGTTATACTGGCAGTGAAGTTAATATGATCAGGAAGGATTGGGCCAGCAGCCATATCAAGATGGCTTTTGCCTTTCCGGATGTTTATGAGATAGGTATGTCCCATATTGGTGCCAAGATATTATATGGTCTGATAAATGAAACCACCCCACATTTAATGGAGCGCAGCTTCGCTCCCTGGCCGGACATGGAAGATATCATGCGGGAGGAGAAAATCCCCCTCTATTCACTCGAATCTTTTACTCCGCTCAATCAATTTGATGTGGTGGGTTTCTCTCTGCAGTATGAACTGTCCATTACCAATGTGTTGAATATGCTGGATCTGAGCTGTATTCCGGTTAGAAACAGCGAACGTGGGAATAAGGACCCGTTAGTAATTGCTGGCGGACCGGTGGTTTTTAATCCTGAACCTTTTGCGGATTTTATTGACGCTTTTTTGATTGGGGACGGGGAAGAGGTTACGGTTGAGTTCCTGAATTGTCTGCATAAGAATAGGGATCTCCCGCGGGAAGACCTGCTGGTCGAGTTAGCCAGCATCGAGGGAGTCTATATTCCTTCGTTATATACAGTTACCTATAATGAGGATGGCACCCTGAAAGAAATGCAGACTATCCGGGCAGGTGTGCCGACCAAGGTGCGTAAACGCCTGGTTCGTGATTTGAATACTTCCTATTATCCTGATAAACCTATTGTACCCTATATGGAAATAGTCCATGATCGGGCGGTATTGGAAGTCATGCGGGGTTGCCAGCGGGCCTGTCGATTCTGCCATGCCGGTACGGTTTATCGACCGGTACGGGAAAAAAGCGTGGAGGTACTAAAAAAACAGGCCGAAGCGCAGTTGAAAAATACTGGTTTTGATGAAATATCATTGGCATCCCTGAGTACCCTGGATTATTCCGGGGTAGATCCGCTGGTGAGACATCTGGTGAAAAGCTATGCCAGTCAGGGTATAGGTGTTTCCTTGCCATCTCTGCGGGTGGATGCTTTCTCGATTGATCTGGCCAATGAGGTGCAAAAGGTACGAAAAACTACCCTGACCCTGGCACCTGAAGCGGGTTCCCAGCGTTTGCGGGATGTTATAAATAAGAATGTCAGCGAGGAAGATTTGCTGACAGCAGCGGAATCAGCCTTTAAGTCGGGCTGGATGAGCCTGAAGCTGTATTTTATGGTGGGGTTGCCTACCGAAACAGAAGAGGATCTGGATGGTATCATGGAACTGCTCTATCGGGTGAAAACCGTCGGTAATCGTTATTCACGCCGACCAGTGGAAATAAGGGCCAGTATGGCGTGCTTCGTACCTAAAGGTCATACCCCTTTTCAGTGGCAGGCCCAGGCCAGCATTGATGCCCTGGAAGGTAAGCGCCACTATATGATGAAAAGCAAAATAAAAAATGTAAAAATGAGTTTTCACGATAGTCGGACCAGCTTTTTGGAAGGAGTTATGGCCCGCGGTGACCGCAGATTAGGGGAAGTCATTTATGAAGCCTGGCAAAGAGGCTGTAAATTTGATGGCTGGTCAGAGTACTTTAGATTTTCAACCTGGATGGCAGTTTTTGCGGATTGCCAGTTGGACCCCAATTTCTATATACGGGAACGGAATTATGATGAACTGTTTCCCTGGGACTTTATTGATACGGGAGTAAGCAAGGCTTATTTACGGTTAGAGAATGAACGAGCTCTGCAAGGCATATCAACCCCTGATTGCCGCACCGATGACTGTGTTGGCTGCGGGGTCTGCCCTCATTTCGAGGTCGCTCCTTTCCATCCCTGGAACCGCGACATTAGTCCATCCTTGGACGGCGTTGATATGGATATTAAGGAGGGAATTTAATATGCGTTTGCGGGCTGAATATAGTGTAGGGCAAAATTTGAAGTTTCTAGCCAATCTGGACATGATGCATCTGATGGAAAGGGCTCTGCGGCGTGCGGATATACCTTATCAGCTTACTGAAGGCTTTAATCCGCATATAAAATTATCTATGGGTACTGTCTTGCCGGTTGGACTGTGGGGTAAGAATGAGTATTTTGATTTGGATATGGAAGATCTGGACCTGGAGATTTTTAAAAGCAGAATGAACGCAGCATTACCACCCGATATGAAAATTAAACGATGCCAAGTAATTCCTGATAATGCAGCTTCACTCATGAAGATAATTAACGCTGCTAAGTATGCGTTTATCCTGAGGCCCGGGGTGAATGTGGATGGTATGATTAGCCAACTACTAAATAGCAGTCAGATACTGGTACAGAGCCGGGGCAAGAACAAACAGATTCAAAAGGACCTGCGTCCTGGTCTTTTTAGCATGAATGTCGAGTCTGAAGGCGAGTTGAATCTGCTTACTGTAATGGTGAGTATTAATGAACCGCTTAACGTAAGATTTGATGAGCTGCTGGCTGTATTTACAGAAAATGGACTTAAATCTGAAGATTTACTGGATTTTTTTCGTCAGGGAAATTATATTAAAGAAGGATCAAAATTTCATGAGCCATTGGAGAAGATATAACAAATGGTAAGAGACATCATTGCAGAGATTTATCCCTGGGAGTCAAGGGTGGCTATAACAGAAGACGACCGCTTGGCAGAGGTTTTTTGGGCTGACCAGGAAGAAAATGTGGGCAAAATTTATAAAGGTAAGGTAAAAGATGTCTTGCCTGGACTTTCCTGTGCCTTCATTGATATTGGATTGGCCAAAAATGCTTTTTTATATGTTGGTGATGTGGTGGGCCTGGGGAACCGTAAGGGTGCTAATATTGCCGAAATCTTAAAAAGCGGCCAGGATATTATGGTGCAGGTTAAGAAGGAAGCTTTTTCCGAAAAGGGGGCTCGGGTAACCGGGGATTTAACCATTCCGGGACATCTGCTGGTTCTGCTGCCCTTCCAGAAAGAGGTTTCAATTTCGCGCAAGATCATAGGCAATCAAAAAAGGAATCACCTGCGCAATTTAGTTGAAGAGCATAAGCCTGAGGATGTAGGAGTGATCCTGCGTACTGCTTGTTTGGAAGCTGATGATGCCGAGATAAAGGCTGAACTGGCCGATCTAATGCAGGTCTGGCAGGATATAAAAGACCGTTATCAACGGCATAAGTCACCCAGCCTGATCTATGAGGACATTGATGTGATTGAGAGGACTTTGCGGGATTATCTGGATGGGGACATACGCCGAGTTATTATAAATAGTGAGAAACTAAAAGAGAGAATTGACAGTTTTATCAGCAATAAGAACACTCCAATGGGCTTTAATATCCAGTTTGTAGAAGGAGATCTTTTCGAAAAATATGGCCTGGAGAAAGATATCCGCAAGGCCCTGCGGCGCAAGGTCTGGCTCAAGAGTGGCGGCTATTTGATTTTTGATGAAACTGAAGCCATGACCGTAATAGATGTAAATAGCGGTAAATTTACAGGTAAAGATAATTTTGAGGAGACTGTGCATAAACTCAATCTTGAAGCTGCAGTGGAAATTCCCCGCCAGCTCCGTTTACGCAGTATTGGCGGAATCATTCTAATTGATTTTATTGACATGAAGGATAAGGATAATGAAGAAAATGTAGTATCCATTCTGCGCCAGGAATTGGAAAAGGATAAGGCGCATACTCGTATTATGGGTATGACTGGATTAGGTTTTTTGGAAATGACGCGAAAGAAATCGCGCTATGGAATCTCGGAGATATTTACCGATGATTGTAATGCCTGCCATGGGCGGGGCAGAACCATAAACCTCTTTGCTCTGTCCTGTGAAGTGAAGCGGAAGCTTGCTAATTTAGGCTACCTGGAGAGTGACGAGATTATTTGTGAGGCTCATCCCCAACTGTTGCAAATCATTAGCAATGATGAAAAAAACCTTAATTATATTAAGAAGAAGACGGGTAAAAATATTAAGCTAGTCGCTAATCTGGGTATGAGTATTGAAGACTACAACCTGCATAGTTGACCTGCTTGACGGCTGAAGTATAATGTGTTAACCTAGCAGTTGGTTGCACGTTTTTGCAACCGCACGGTCCAGGTTCTAAATGGCCTAGCCTACCTGCTGACCGGCGAGTCTGAAAGATGTGGAGGTGTATTGATGTACGCAATAATTCAAACAGGTGGCAAACAGTATAAAGTTGCCGTAGGAGAATTGGTAAAAGTCGAAAAGCTTAATGCTGAAGCCGGGGATAAAATTACCCTGGATCAGGTTCTAATGCTTAAGGATGACAATGGAACCAGAATCGGCGATCCTCTGGTGCAGGGCGCTAAAGTCGTAGGTGAGGTTATTGAACAGGGCCGCGGCAAGAAAATTACGGTTTATAAGTACAAGAAGAGAAAAAACCAGCGCAAAAAGCAGGGTCACCGTCAAGCCTATACCAGAATTTTAATCGAAGCGATTGAGGGTTAATGGTTGAGATAACAATCCTTTATGATGGCGAAAACATAGTTGGGTTCAGGGGTGAAGGTCATAGCGGTTATGCTCGGCGGGGCAGAGATATACATTGTGCAGGAGTATCAGCTATAACCGGTACAGCTCTGATTGGGCTGGAAAAACACTTGAGTCGTGAACCTATTTACGAGGTGAGAGATGGTTGGCTGGATTGTAGACTTCCTCAGTCATTGAGTGAAGAGGATAACAAGAAAGCACAGCTCATTCTCTCCACTATGGAAGCCGGATTACAATCATTACAGGCAGCAAATCCGAAATATATTAAAGTAATCACTGGGAGGTGTTAAGTATGTACCAGATTGACTTACAACTTTTTGCCCATAAAAAAGGTGTTGGTAGCTCCAAGAATGGACGTGACAGTGAATCCAAACGCCTGGGTGTAAAAAGATATGATGGCCAGGTCGTAAGGGCTGGCAATATACTGGTTCGGCAGAGAGGAACCAAGATCCATCCTGGCAACAATGTCATGATCGGTGGAGATGATACTCTGTTTGCAGTTGCTGATGGCAAGGTTAAGTTTGAAAGAAAAGGCAAGACCAGAAAACAGGTCAGCGTATACCCGGTAGAAGAAAGCCTGACCATGTAACTGGAGCATAAGATCGATTTCTTAACCCCTGGAGTATTCCAGGGGTTTTTGTTATTATTAGGAATAAGCTGAAATGTGTATGAATTTTTCACAAGCTTAAACTTTGTTTTGTGCCTTTGACCATAGCTCGAAGGAGGAATTAGGGATGGAAGCTGATCAGATGGTAGGCCTGCTAAGAAGAATGAGGCATGATTTTGCCAACCACCTCCAGGTAATCAGTGGCTATGTCGAACTGGGCTGGGAGGAACGATTGACTGCCTATATTCATAGCATTATTGAAGATTTGAACCAGGAGCGGGTCATTTTTGAAACGGTTGAAGCCGAAGCCGCCCTGTATTTTTATGAACAGCTTTTAATGATTAAGGATTTGGGAATTATACTTACATATGAGGATTTAGAGATAGAGTCACTGCAAATACTAAAGAAAAACAATGAACCATTTAACAGTATTGCTGCTATGCAACATGATCTCCAGGCACAGGATGATGAGCCCCTCATCTACCTGTCAATTTATGAGGGGGCAACGGGTATAGATCTTCTGTTTTCATGCGATATTTGGGAAGAAGAATCTCGGAAGGTCAGCTTAATTAGGGAGTGAACGAATGTTTATTGATCATGCTAAGATTTATGTTAAAGGTGGGGACGGGGGCAACGGCTGTGTTGCCTTTCGCCGCGAGAAATATGTGCCTTTGGGAGGACCTTATGGGGGTGACGGAGGCCGGGGTGGTAATGTTATTTTTGTGGCCGAAGAGGGAATGACCACCTTAATGGATTTCAGGTACCACAAACACTTTAAGGCCGCCAGAGGTGCCCATGGGCTGGGCAAGAATCAGCATGGTGCCTGGGGTGAGGATCTGATTGTTAAGGTGCCGGTAGGCACCATAGTTAAAGATGATGATACCGGCGAAATTATTGCCGATCTGACGGTGGCTGGACAGGAAGCGAACATTGCTAAAGGCGGAAGAGGCGGTAAGGGCAACAGCCGCTTTGCTAATGCTACCCACAAGGCACCCTCCATGGCCGAAAATGGTGAGCAAGGTCAGGAACGTTGGATAAGCATGGAACTGAAGCTTTTGGCCGATGTGGGGCTGGTGGGTTTCCCCAATGCCGGCAAGTCAACCCTGATTTCACAGGTTTCAGCGGCTCGACCGAAGATTGCTGATTATCCCTTTACGACTTTGGTTCCTAATCTCGGTGTAGTCAGCACCAGAGACCACGACTCCTTCGTTATTGCCGATATTCCTGGGTTGATTGAAGGAGCTCATGAGGGCATCGGGCTGGGACATGATTTTCTGAGACACATTGAGAGGACCAAGGTTTTACTATTCATTTTAGATGCTGCTCAGGTAGATGGCCGGGAAGTAATGAATGATCTTAGTATACTCCAAAGGGAACTGGAGCTCTTTAATCCTGAGCTGGCCCGGCGGCCGTACTTGATTGTAGCCAATAAGATGGATGTAACCGATGCGGAAGAGCATTGCCAGGCGCTGGAGGAAAAGTATGCAGAAAGACTATTTAAAATATCAGCTGCTACCGGCCAGGGTGTACAGGAATTAATGGATAAAGCCTATGAAATGCTGCAGAGTATTCCCAAAGAGGAGGAACCTGCCGACGAAGTCAGAGTCATACGCCGTTATGCGGATGAACTTCCTTTTGTAATAGAGATCGTTGATGGGGTTTATGAGGTGAGCGGCAAGCGTATCGAGAACCTGGTTAAAATGGCCAACCTCGATCAGGATGAATCATTGCAGAGATTTCAGCGGACCATTGAAAGAATGGGTCTGGAAGAAGCCCTTCGGGAGAAGGGAATCAAGGACGGAGATACAGTTAGGATCTGCGAACTGGAATTTGAATATAGTTAATAGTTAGGGGACAGGGAGAAAGTTCTCTTGTCCCTCCCCAACCTTAACTCGGAGGGACAAGAGAACCGTCCCCCTGTCCCCAGCGGTTATCGTAGTATATTTTGGAGTGGAGTTGTAATGAGTATACGTGAGGAGTTTAAAAAAAGTCTTCGGGTGGTTGTCAAGGTAGGCACCAGTACCCTTACCTATAGTAACGGTCAGTTGAATCTGGATCGTATGGAGAGATTGGTGAGGGAACTGGCTGATTTGCATAACCGGGACATAGAAGTAATTCTGGTTAGTTCGGGAGCGGTTGGAACCGGAGCCAACAGTATGGGCTTAAAAAAGATACCCAAAACCTTGCCTGAAAAACAGGCTCTGGCAGCGATTGGGCAGGGACGTCTTTTGCATATGTATGAGAAATTTTTTGCCGAATATGGCAAAATAGTGGCCCAGGTATTGCTAACTCGAGAAGACCTGGATGAGAGAATACGCTATCTGAACGCCACCAATACTCTGCTGGCAATTCTAAATTTGAAGGTTATTCCTATCATTAATGAAAATGATACGGTGGTTGTAGAAGAAATAAAAATTGGTGATAACGATACTCTGTCCACCATGGTGGCAGGAATAGTAAATGCTGATCTCTTGATTATTCTTTCTGACGTGGATGGACTATATGACAGTGATCCGCGTATAAATAAGGAAGCACGTTTACAAAGCCAGGTTTATGAAATAACACCGGAAATGGAAGCCAATGCCGCATCTAGGGGTACCACCTTTGCCAGTGGAGGCATGCTTACCAAGTTGAAAGCGGCCAGCATCTGCATGGCGGCGGGAATACCCATGGTAATTGCCAACTCGGCTGAGCAAAACGTTATCCGCCGTATTTTTGAGGGTGAGGAACTGGGAACAGTGTTTTTACCCAGGGAAGCCAGGATGCATGCGCGTAAGAAATGGCTGGCTTTTGGAACCGTATTGCACGGCCAGGTGACCGTGGATGCAGGAGCCGAACTGGCCCTGGTAAAGCGCGGTAAAAGCTTATTAGCTTCCGGGGTATTGGCGATTGAGGGTGAATTTGATAGAGGCACAGTGATAGGGGTTATGTCAGCCGATGGCAGGGAGATTGCCAGAGGTTTAGCTAACTACAGTGCAGCTGAAATCCGGCAGATAGCTGGTCAGAAGTCAGGCGACATTGAAAAGGTTCTGGGTTCCAAAGATTATGACGAAGTGATACATAGAGATAATTTGTGGGTTAAGTGCTGATAGGAGGGGAGTATATTGAGTACCGAAATGGAAAAAATTCTACTGGAGCAGGGGGGAAAAGCTAAACAAGCCGCCCGCTTCTTAGCCACTGCTTCAACTAATCTTAAAAACGATGCTTTGAATAATATGGCTGCTAAACTTGAGGAGCACGGAGCAGAGATTATTGAGGCTAACCAAATTGATCTGGAACTGGGGGAGAAGCAGGGCCTTACTACAGCTCTCCTGGAACGTCTGACCCTAAACGATGCCCGTATCCATGATATGGCCCAGGGCTTGCGGGAAATTGCTGCCTTACCGGACCCGGTGGGAGAAATGATGGAAATGACCCGTCGTCCCAATGGGCTGGATATTGGTCGGATACGTACTCCTATAGGCGTTATTGGTATCATTTACGAATCACGACCCAACGTTACGGCTGATGCCGCCGGACTGTGCTTGAAATCAGGCAATGCGATCATTCTGCGTGGTGGTGAGGAAGCCTTGAACTCCAATCGGGTTATTGCCCGTGTCATATCAGAAGCCGCATTTGCCTGTGGGATTCCAGCGGGGGCTATTCAGCTGGTGGATAGCGAAGACCGGGAAGCGGCCATTTTTATGATGAAAATGTATGATTATCTGGATGTTCTGATTCCGCGGGGAGGCAAGGGTCTGAAAAAAGCGGTCCTCGACAATGCCACGGTACCAATTATAATGACCGGGATGGGAAATTGTCATGTTTATATAGATGAACACGGGGACTATGAGAAAGCATTGCCCATAGTTCTTAATGCCAAGGTACAAAGGCCTTCGGTATGTAATGCGGCTGAGACCCTGTTGGTTCACCAGGCGGTGGCGGATAAATATTTGCCAGAAATTATTGCTAAACTCCAGGCAGCTGGCGTAGAGATTCGGGGCTGCGAAAGAACACAAGCCATCGTGCCAGGACTAATAAAAGCTACCTCCGAGGACTGGGCCACGGAATACCTGGATCTTATTATGGCAGTAAAGGTAGTGGATAGTCTGGATGAAGCTATCGATCACATCAACCAGTATGGAACTGGACATAGTGAAGCTATCATCAGTGAAAACTACAATTCCGTGCGCAGTTTTATGGCCGGTGTCGATGCGGCGGCGGTATATGCCAATGCTTCCACCCGCTTCACGGATGGCAATGTCTTCGGTTTTGGGGCTGAAATGGGTATCAGCACGCAAAAATTGCATGCCCGCGGACCTATGGGCTTAAGAGAATTAACTACCAGTAAATTTGTTATTTATGGAGATGGTCAGGTAAGATAGTTAGGATAGAACTCAAATAAGTTAAATAAAATTAAATACCTAACACTAATGCAACTAGAGGCAAGGGGATGTTTGCCATTTTGGTTAATTAACCAAAATGACAAACATCCCTATTTTGTGTTGCGGTTTCTATTAATTCTGCATAATATTCAAAATAATGCAAAATTATGAAACAAAGAGGTAATTTACGAATACACGTAGAAAGTAAAATAAATAGGACTAATAGAACGGTTAACAATACAATAGCGAATAGGGAGTGAATAGTTGTGATTAGTGAAAATACTTTAGAGGCTTTTAAAGAAATTGCTCCGATTTTGAGTGCAATAATTCCTGGAGGAATAGTTTTCTCTTACAGCAGTGAGGATGAAATCCTATGGCTCCAGGATTCTCCGGATTTTAAGTCGGGGCTTAAGGTAGGAACTGAAATAAGTAGAGATGGTGGAGCTGCCCAGGCTATGCGTTCCCGCCAAACTGTCTCGATGAACCTCCCTGCATCAATATATGGAAAGCCAACGCATATGACGTGTATCCCGGTGTTTGAAGGTGATCATGTCTGTGGTGCTCTTTCCATCTGTTTCCCCAAAATACATCCGATAGCAAAAGCATTTCCGGATTTTGCTCCAATAATAAGTGAAATGTTTCCCGAAGGTATTTTTATGTTTGCAGCTGATACGGAAAAGGTAGTTCATCGCCATGGTTCTAAAAAATTTGATATCCCATTTTTAACAGAAGGAATTCCTCTGGAAAAGATACCCTTTACTCGCCAGTGTGTTGAAAGCGGACAAGCAATGACCAAAGAGACTGATCCTAAGATTTACGGAAAACCAGGCATATTGTTGGCGCAACCTTTGTTTGATGAAGAGGATAAACACAAAGTTGTAGGCGCCCTGTGTTTAGGCTTACCTCAGGAAAATAAAAAAATGGTCAGCGATATTTCCAGCGAATTGAATCTGCAGATCGGAGAGATGGCTTCTGCCATGGAAGAAATGGCCGCCTCAGCTTCCACCGTAGCCACCAACGAACTGCAGCTGCATAGAAATGTTCAGGAAGTACATGCTCTTACTGAAGACATAAATCAAGTTCTGGGTTTTATCAAACAGATTGCCAATGAAACCAAGATGCTGGGTTTGAATGCGGCGATTGAGGCCGCTCGGGCGGGGGACTTAGGCCGCGGGTTCGGGGTAGTTGCCCAGGAAATTCGTAAGCTATCCGATGAATCGAAGGATACAGTAGGAAAAATACATGGTCTTACCGATAAAATTAAAGAAAAAGTAAATGAAACTTCACGCAACAGCGAATCAAGCCTGAGGGCCAGTGAAGAACAGGCCGCAGTAGCAGAAGAGATTACTGCTAATATGGAGAGTATCGCCCGGATTACTGATAATCTGGACAAAATGGCTAAAAATATGTAGCAAATGTAAAACCAATGAAGTTAGGCCGCTAACTTACTATCTTATTTCCCACAGGGGTGCAGCAGATGAGTTTGTAAGGCAGCGGCCTGAGATCGGCGGGGATATTTTACCTTATTTCAATTTCGGAAACAATAAGTTTCCTTGCTTCACTTTAACCTACTCGATTACTTCCAAATTATAACCGGCCAACTTTTCCTGATCTTCCTTGCTCAAAGCATATACGCGATCGAGTTCCTGGCGAGGGCTTTCAGTACCGCACAGCGGAGTGGACAGGTAACGCAGGCCGTTGTCGTTTATAGTCGTAACGATAAGCTTTTTATCTGGATATTTGCAGGCTACCATTCGGGCCGCTGCAATATTACAACCAGATGATATACCACAGAAAATACCTTCCTGACGTGACATTTGCTGAGCAGTAGCAATGCATTCATCAGAAGAAACCAGTACCACCCCATCTACATATTGTAGATCTAGTATTTCCGGTATTAAGCCATCTGCAATGCCCTGCACTTTATGTTTGCCGATTTTTCCATAAGCGAGAATGGGTGACTCGGCTGGCTCGGAAATATAGATTTTAATATGAGGATTCATTTCTTTAAGGTATTTGGCTGTACCGGTTACGGTTCCTCCCGTACCTTGGTTCATTATAAAGACATCCAGTTTCCCCTCGGTTTGTTCCCATATTTCCGGACCGGTATGGCTGTAATGAGCGAGGAGGTTTTCCTGGCGTACAAACTGGCCAATTTCGAAAATTTGATCTCCATACTGCTCTTTGATTCGAGTTACTTCCTCCAGCACCAAATCCACATCGGTTTCTGCTCCTGGGGTTAAAACCAGCTCGGCGCCATAAGCCCGGATGGTCTTTTTACGTTCTTCGCTCATACCTTCAGGCATAACGATAATTACCCGGTAACCCTTAGCTGCACCAACCATAGCTGCAGCTATACCAGTATTTCCGGTAGTACCTTCCAGCAGAATCATACCTGGTTTTAGTTCACCCCGATGCTCCGCGCTGCTGACTATTTCGTAAACAACTCGGTCCTTGAGACTTCCGCTGGGATTTGTATACTCCAATTTTACGCAGATATTTGTGCCTAGCTCAGTTGAGAGTTGGCTCAGGCGAATCATTGGGGTTTGACCGATTGACTCCAATACATTATTGAGAATGCGACTATTTTTAGTCCAATCCATTACTTTCCCTCCCATATATGGTGCCAGGCACCTAAGTTAGTAACTTTCTTTTCTACATCTAAGGATAAAAGTATAAGTTCGTTTTAATTTCTTGGGCTTTCTACTGAGTGGCTTATGAAGCATGGCATTAATCCAACCCAATCCAGGGTAACAGGTTGCTGTGCAGGGTAATTATAGACCCCAGTCTGCTCCAAAGCTCAAGGGGCGCTTCAACGTAAAAGTTTCCTTTTCCTGCATCTCCTTGATAAAAGACGGGGTGTTATAAAATTCCTGGTTATAAAGCTCAATCAATCTGCTTAAATACTCCCTGCGGGTCTCAGGATTGCGCAGATTTAATCCACAGTCATTCAAAGCCATGGAAAGCCGCTGGTTAAGCTCAATTTCGTAATCAGTCAGATCATCCATATATTGCTTCCAGGCAGATAGTTCATTCTCTTCCCACCAGGCAATGCCTGAGCATACAAAATGACGGCATATTGATTCCCGTGTGTTCTGGGTAAGTAAACAGCCGCCGGTTTTGCTATGGAAGCGACAACGGTAACTATCTCCCTCGGGAGTGTTATTTACCGTAACTGAGTGATCCAAAATGGTCAAGCGTTCCAGGCTGAAAATATGGTCAACTACCTCTGGTTTATTAATACTTAAATAAGCCAGATCGGTAGGATAAAACACGGGGGAATAATAACCACAGCAGCCCTTATCATCTTGACGAGGGCATTCAGCGCACAGGTCAACTTCTATATAAGTCCGTAAACCCTGATTGTGAAAGATTAAGGTGATTTCTTTGTCCATTGGGCTTCCTTTCGATGTCTTATTGTTCTTCCTATGCTAGGTTGACAAGGGGACGGGGTTGTTGACACCCCATCCGGTATCAAAGGGGGTGTCAACAACCCCGTCCCCTTGTCAATCTAGCGGCGTATAACACAAATTTTAGGGTTGACAGTGTACTAGCTAAAAGCTTAATGCATTTTTAGCAATCATTCAATCACTAAACAGTGATTTGCAATTTCTTTTGGCAATGGGTATTATTAACTTTAGGTTTTATCAAGTCCAATATATTAGGCTTAGAGGCTTAAATATACAGAGAATGGGAAACGTACTGAGGAGGCAGGCATGGCAAACAGCAATTTGGGAATATTGGGTGGAACCTTTGACCCGATACATAATGGGCATTTGCTGGCCGCCGAATGGGCCCGCGAGGTTTTCCGACTGCAAGACATTATCTTTATACCCTCGGCCCGTCCTCCCCATAAGGACCTGGAAGTGGTATTAGACAGCCAGCACCGTTATCAGATGGTAGAGCTTGCAGTAGGGGATAATACCAGTTTTTCTGTATCAGCTATTGAGCTGGAACGGGCCGGATTATCCTACACGGTGGATACCATTGCTCATTATCTGCAGGTCTATCCAGACATGGATATCTACTTTATAATCGGTGTTGATGCTCTGCAGCTTATTTATACCTGGAAGGACCTCGATCAACTGCTTAAGCTGTGTAAGTTTATCGTGGTTACACGCCCCGGTTACGAACTGGACAAAAATGATCCCTGTTTTCACGCAGTGCCGACAGCTTTATGGGATAACCTGGAACTGCTTCCTATTCCAGGATTGGAGATATCCTCTTCGGAGATACGCAGGCGGGTGGCAGAAGGTAAATCCATACGTTATCTGGTGCCGCCGGCCATAGAGAAATATATCCGAGACAACAATCTGTACAGGGAAATATGTGGTGAATGATTTATGAATGAACCAGAAATTATCAAGCTCTTAGAAGCCAAACTTTCTCCCCGTCGAGTGCAACATTGCTTGGAAGTTGCCCGAGTAGCCCGAGAAATGGCGGAAAATTACGGCATAGACCCTGATAAGGCTTATACCACCGGGCTTTGGCACGATTATGCCAAAGGCATGTCCGGATCTGAGCTCTTGAATATTGCCAGCGCTAAGTTCTTGCTGGAAGATGAGATTGAGAACTTGGTTCCTGATCTGCTTCATGCTCCGGTAGGCGCCTATCTTTTGGAGACCGAACTGGGTATAGATGATCCCGAAATATTACAAGCAGTGAAGGCCCATACTCTGGGAGCCATGGAAATGACCACGTTGGATAAAATTATTTTCCTGGCTGATATGATAGAGCCGGGACGCGATTTTCCGGGATTGGAAAGGCTGCAATGTTTGGCCGGGAGAGATCTTGACCGGGCTATGCTGTTTGGGTTAGACTCAACTATACGCTATTGTCTGGAGCAGGGCCGAATTCTGCATCCACTAACGGTAAGTGTTAGAAATAAGTTTTTGGAGAATATTAAAGAATAACCAGCTAGCCATGGAAGTCCTGGGTAATTGGTTAAGGTTCTAACGTTAAGACGCAACTGCTTCCCGGGTAGAATCATGGAGAGCTTTGAGCATCTGTTATATGTATATTCGAGTCAATTAATAGGAGGGTTACGGTTGAGTAAAGAAGCAAATTTGGCGCAAATTATGGCTGATGCAGCATTGGCTGAGAACGCAGTAGATCTGGTTATATTAAATGTTAGTGAGCTTACGGTTATTGCTGATTATTTTGTGATCTGCCATGGCAGAAGTTCGGTACAGATTCAGAGTATAGCTAACAACGTAGAAAAGGTATTGAAGGAAAAAGAAGGGATATTGCCCCTGCGCCAGGATGGTTTCCAACAGGGCAAGTGGGTGATACTGGATTATGGTTCATGTATACTGCATGTCTTTGCCCAGGAGCAAAGAGATTATTATAAACTGGAGAAACTCTGGGGAGATGCCAAAGAGATTGAAGTTAACGTTATTTAGTAAAAATAGGTTATAAATCTGTTCAAGTTTGTACGTGATAGAAAAATAATATAAAAACCCTCTAATTATTCGGCTTATCGGTTAAGACTGAATTATGCATAGAGCTAGTGATACTTATCGAAACCCAAACACCGAGGTACTTGAAGACCACCTCGGTGTTTTGCTGTATACTGGTTTGAAAATTAGAACTTATCATTCTTGTGGGAAATCTCTACTTTTTCTTATTATCTATCGTGTAAAGGCGCAGTTGCGGATATAAAAAGAATAAGTTTATCATAGGAATTTTTAAGATTTTGTTTTGTGGATATTCTAATATAGCCGGCAAAGCTCAACTTAAAGGCAAAAACAGAGAAAATGTGCTGCCTATACCTTTTTTAGTATCAACCTTTATATATCCACCCTGTTGGGTGACAATCTCCCTGGTCAGGTACAGCCCAATTCCAGCACCTTCTTGATTACGAGCATTTTCGCCTCTGTAAAAGCGTTTGAAAATATGGTTTATTTCTGCTTCCTCCATGCCCCAACCGGTATCGGTAATCGTAATTCTGGCTAACATTTCATATTTGGCGGTACTCATGGTAACCATGCCACCGTTTTCGGTGTATTTTATAGCATTATCCAGTATATTGAAAATACCTTCGGTCATCCAGTTGCGGTCATGGGTAAGCGGTATATCCTGCTCGGATGAAAAACTAATCGTAATGTTCTTAACCTGTGCTTTTTGATAGACTTGCTTGATAGCAGTTAGACAAGTATCGTTTAGACTTCCCATCTGTGGATTTAGCTGAATAATACCGCTTTCCAGGCGGGACATCTTAATCATGCTGTCCATTAAAAAACTAAGTTTGTTAAGTTGATTTTCCATATTGTTTATAAATTCTTCTCGCTGGGGCTCGGCTAAACTGCTGTCCTGCAAGAGGTCACAATACACTTTTAGGTTGGCTAAGGGGGTTTTAAGTTGGTGAGAAATGTCGGAAATTAATGATTTTATTTCATCGCGCTCGTTTTTCAGTCTGGTGTTGTGGGCTTTTAATATCCCTGATAATTTAGTTACCTGGGCCTGTAGCTTAGACAGCATATCATCATTTAGAACGGAAAACACTTCATTTTCTCGATTATCTATCAGGGCTGAAATCATATCGGAAAGCTGAGTTAAAAGCTCTAGCATATGCTTTTTTACAGTAAGTACAGACACTGTAAAGATAGCTATTACCAAGCAACAGAATAATACCAAAATGGTAGTTAATCCAGCGTCTTGAAAGGTTAATGTAATGTAGATTGTAAAGCCGGTACAGACTGATGAAAGGAGTACGAAGAGAACCAAAGTTTTGGAGGACAAATTCATCTTCATGGGGTATTACCCCAGGTATAGCCAATTCCAAACACGGTTATAATATACCTCGGATTTTTGAGGTCATCTTCAAGTTTCTGACGAAGTCGGCGGATATTGACGCTAAGGGCGTTCTCATCCACAAAGTTACCCTCATCATCCCATAGCTTTTCCAGCAAGAGTTGCCGCGTTAGTACCTGCCCTTTATTTTTAGTCAGCAATTCCAACAATTTGTATTCGGTGTACGTTACCTTTACAGTATGGCCTGCTTTTTTTACGGTCATCATTTGAAAATCTATAGTAATTTCGCCTGAGCTTAAGATGTCTTGCTCGCTTGCGGCTGTGCGCCTTAAAACCGCATTAATACGTTGTTTCAGTACATCAATGGAAAAAGGCTTGGAGATATAGTCATCACAACCCAGCATAAAGCCGGCTATCGTATCCTGTTCCGTATCGTTAGCAGTGATAAAAATGATGGGAATAGGTGAGGTTTTGCGTATTTCACTGCAAAGCTTGGTTCCGCTTTGATCGGGGAGATTAATATCAAGTAAAATAAGGTCAATGTTTTCGCTCAAAAAAGCTGAATAGCCTTGTTGATAGTTATAGGTAGGGAATACCCGGTACTGCTCTTTTTCCAAAGCAAAAGCAAGCCCCCGGCTTAAAAGCTCGTCATCTTCAACGATTAGGACGTTTGCCATTCAATCACCACCATTACTATGTCAATATAGCATAAACAGAGGATGCGGCCAAGCATCCTAGTACCCTGTCAAAGTTGACGTGGTACTAGGGTATAAGTCTATTCGCTTTCTCTCAGCCGTTCCACAATCGTCTGTGTATTGGTACTTTTATAGGACACCAGGGGAATCACTATCGATATCAAGACCAGCAGGGGTGCTGCTATTAACAACGGCAGTATGACGAACTTATAGCTGAAGAACCACAGGTTGCTGGCCAGGGCTTGGATAGCTACCAGGGAAAAAACTGTACCCAGCAACAGAGTTATGGCGATAGTAGCCAATGCATAATACAATCCTTCAAACATCAGCAGGCTGCACAACTGTCGATCAGTCATGCCGAGACTCTGGAGCATGGCAAATTCTCTGCGCCTGGCGATTATGCTGGTTAGAATGGAGTTGATAAAATTCAGCAGACCAATAATGCCGATTATAAAGCTTAGCGTTCCACCTACGGTTAAAAATATTTTCTGCAGGCTCTTAAACTGATCAACGAATAGTTGTTTGGATTCATAATCCATGGCGGTCTCAACTGTTTGGGTATAGTTTTTCAAGAACTTATCCATAGCCGGAGTGTGTTGGTCATCAACATTAAAGACATAGCTCATGGTTACAGGATTTTTGATCTGACTGGCGAACTCGCCAGCCGGTAGATACATTATAACTCCATCCTCCCAGGAATAACGAACATCCATACCGTTTTCAACCAATGCTATGGCCAGAACTTCATATTCTTTGGAAATGCTGTCGGCGTATTTTAGCGTAACTTTATCTCCAACCTCGAAAGGGCTGGTTTTCCATCTTATATTACCATTATCGTCCGGGAAAACTCCTTCAATTATATAATAGCCGGTTTTCAGCTTATCTGCATCCAACGTTCCTTTGACAATATTTAATTGCGAGAGGGGAAAGCTCTCCACGCCGTAGAGCTGCAGGTTCATTTTGGTGTTGTCATGGGTAATATGACTTGATTTTATATCATAATATACTCTTCCGTATCCTTCCAGTCCCTCCTGGGAGTTTACTGCGGTTATCATCCTGGGGGAGAGCTCGTCATCTTCAAAGCGGAAATTGCTATTAAAGTAATTAGCATGACCTATTACAAAATCAGTAGTGAAAAAGTTTCTTACAAATTTATTCATGTCAAATCCTTTAGTGATGGTAAAAACCGAATTCAATAAAATCAAGCTCAGTGACATGGAAATAACTACAATAACGGTTTTCTTTTGGTTGCGGGCCAGATTGGCCCAAGCCATTTTATATATTTTCCCGCCATTAAAAGATTTTTTAATGAGCTTTTGATTGCCAGTGGTTTGACCGGTATATCTTACGGCTTCAACCGGTGAAACGCTGGCGGCAATTAGGCCCGGTTTTCGGCAACTGATAAATACCGTAAGGAGAGAAAAAACCGCTGCTCCCACAAAGATAAGGGGACTGAATGATACAGTACTGTTGGCAACGTTGCTGATGCTCATGATAATAGGTAAAAGTACCGCGCCTAATATATAGCCCATAATCAGTCCAACCGGGATACCTATGGCGGATAATAAAAACGCCTGCTGCTGAATTATCTTCTTAATCTGTTGGGGGGTGGTGCCGATAGTTTTCAATAAGCCGTAAAAACGGACATCTTTTATTACTGATATATGAAAGATGTTGAATATAATTAGATAGCCAGTGAAAATAATCAGGGCCAGTGCTCCTAAAATAGCAATAATAGTGGTTAGATCGATATCAAAGTTGGTTGACAGGTAGGCCCAGTTTACCCCGTAGTTAATATAGCTTTTACTATTTTGGTCTAAGCTGTAACCGCTGTCGGTTATGATGGTCTTCATGTTATTTTCAATATTCAGGGCGTTTTTAAACATGACATCAGCAAAAATCAGTCCTGTTCCGGTATCGTGTTCTTGCAGTTCCTGGTCAATTCCTGCCAGGGCGTTTTTAATAAACAACTCAGATACATGCACCATGCTGGCACAGGCCACGGAGTCGCTTTCCCAAAAGCCGCAGAGCACAAATTCTCGGGAGAACTTCTTATCGTTAAGGCTGTAATCAATAGTTACCCTTTGCCCGATTTGATGGGGGACACCCAGTAAATCAAGAACCTCTGTATCGGTCGCCAGCTCATTACTTTTCTGGGGCATGCGACCTGTGGTCGGATAACTAAACCACATCCTGGCTTGACCGTCAGTTGCATAACGAATTTCAGTATGGTGCTTTAAAAGTTCCTCATTTTCGCCCATGCTGAGCATTATCGAATATTCAATATCCTTGATCAGAGGATGGCCTTTCAAGTTTTTGAATTCCTCGTCAGTCAGGTATTTAAAAGAACCGTGCGCTGAACCGCCTGCCTGGCGCATGGTTTCTTGTTGCATGCTTTCCACTATTCCCATGCTTATGGTAAACAGAGATGTGAAAAGAATGCTGGTCAGCGCTATAGCGAGAATCGCCATTATATTTCGGGTGCGGTTGAATTTCAAAGTACGGCGGGTTAGCTTTCGAATAATAGGCTGGTTATTGTTGGGGAACTTCATTATGTCCACCCCCAACAATTTTACCGTCTTCAATACGGATTATTCTATCAGCCAGCTGAGCTATTTCCTCGTTATGGGTTATCATCACGATGGTTTGGTTAAATTTTTGGCCACTCATTTTCAGAAGTCCCATGACCTCCATGCTGGTCTTGCTGTCAAGATTGCCAGTCGGCTCATCGGCCAGAATGATAGCCGGTTTGGTGGCCAGTGCCCGGGCAATGGCTACCCGTTGTTGTTGTCCTCCGGAAAGATTATTGGGCAAATTATTGAGCTTGCTTTCCAGACCCAGAGTTCTTATAATACTGTCCAAAAACGACTTGTCGATAGTACCGCCGTCCAGTTCAATAGGTAAGGTAATGTTCTCGTACACATTCAGTACCGGTACCAGGTTGTAATTTTGAAATACAAAGCCTATATTTCTGCGACGAAAGACAGTTAACTGGTTGTCACCCATCTGAAAAATATCCTTGCCGGCTACCCAGACATTGCCGCTGGTGGCCCGGTCCAAGCCCCCCAGCATATGTAATAAAGTAGATTTGCCGCTGCCGGAGGTGCCAACGATAGCTAAAAATTCACCCTCGCTTACCTCTACATCCACTCCGTCAAGAGCCTTTACCATATTGGGTTCGGTTCCATAATACTTTTTGAGTTGGTTGGTTTTCAGTATGCTCATAAAATCATCTCCATAAAAAAATCAGACTGTAATCGATTTACAGTCTGAATTATACAAGCTAATTCTTACAATCTGGTGACAAAAAATTGAACCAACCTAAGTGGTTTATTTATTAATAGATTTAGTTTCCAGGAGCAAGAGCTCTTTTTTGGTCTTTAGACCTCCATCGGCAGTAAAACCTCCCAGCCCATTGCTGGCCACTACCCGATGGCAGGGAATAATGAGGGGGATAGGGTTGTGCTTCAGGGCGTTACCCACAGCGCGCGCAGCCCTGGGATGGCTGATAGCAGCTGCCACCTCACCATATGTACGGGTTTCACCGTAAGGTATGGTATAGACATACTCCAGTACCCGGCGGCTAAAATCAGGCAGAGAAGACAAGTCAGTCTGCAATTCCCAATCACTTATTACTTGACCGGAAAAGTAGAGGCGCATCCTATTGATAATCGGCATGGAAAAATCATCATTATAAACAAGCCGGGCGGATGGGCCGGCTTGTTTATAAACATATAATAATGTATTCAAGGGAGAGGGGGTGGGCAGACAGCATTTCTTGATAACCTTTTGATCACCGTACATGGCAGCCCAACCCCATTGAGTAAAAAACAAATACCAGGACATAAATCACTACCTCATTAAATTAGTGAACGGTTGATTAACGCGGTACAAATATTTACTTTGGTTTAATTGTGATTAATGAACTTAAGCTAAACCTGCCATTACAGGCTATTTAGTTACTATATTAACCAGTTTCCCGGGAACTACTATCATTTTCACGATTTGCTTATCTTTAGTCAGCTCTTGAATTTTAGGATTAGCCAGGGCCAGTTTTTCGAGGTCCTCCGGGGTACTAGTGCTGGGGACCGTAATGCGCTCGCGTACTTTGCCGAGAATCTGCACAGCGATTTCCATTTCATCCTTAACCAGTGCCTCAGGATCCCATTTGGGCCAAGCCTGGTTATGGACACTATCATTATGACCGCAATATTGCCATAATTCCTCGGCGATATGGGGGCAGAAGGGGCTTATAAGTAAGAGCATGGTATCAACAGCCTCTCTGAGTACGTGTAAATTCTGTTGTTCCAGATCCCGATAAGCATTCACTGTGTTGCTAAGTTCCATGATGGCACTGATGGCCGTATTGAAGTTAAAACGTTCTTCAATATCTTCACTGACCTTTTTTATGGTAGCGTGGGTTTTATACTGCATTTTACGAGCTTCTGAGTCCAACTCACCGCAAGAGGGTGGAATGATCAATTCGGAATATTCCGCGACCGTACGCCAGATACGGTTCAGGAAGCGATATGATCCTTCTACTCCCTGATCGCTCCATTCCAGATCTCTTTCCGGGGGAGAAGCAAAAAGGATAAAGAGCCGGGCTGTATCTGCACCGTAGGTGTTAATGATCTCCTCCGGGCTAACCACGTTGCCTTTGGTCTTGGACATTTTACTGCCATCCTTGAGCACCATACCCTGGGTTAGCAGATTTGTAAACGGTTCTTGAACGGAAAGCATTTTTATATCATAAAGAAACTTGGTAAAGAAGCGAGCATACATTAGATGCAGTATGGCATGCTCAACCCCGCCAATGTACTGGTCCACTGACATCCAATAATCCGTAGCCGCTTTGTCAAAAGGCAGTTCGGAATTATGGGGACTGCAGTAGCGGGCAAAATACCACGACGAGCAAACAAAGGTATCCATGGTATCTGTTTCTCGGCGAGCTTTTTTACCACATTTGGGACAGGTAGTCTCATAAAAACTTTGCACGTAGGTCAGGGGTGATTCCCCGCTGGGCTTGAATTCAACGTCTTCCGGCAGTAAAACCGGCAGATCTTTTTCCGGCACCGGCACAGTTCCACAATCTTCACAATAGACGATAGGAATAGGTGCCCCCCAATAACGCTGGCGAGAAATTAGCCAATCGCGCAGGCGGTAATTGATGGTAGCCTCACCTATACCTTTGGAGTCTAAAAAGCTAACAATTTGCTTTTTGCCTTCCTCGTTACTGAGACCATCGTATTCGCCAGAATTAATCATTACACCTGAACCGGTAGAAGCAGCAGTCAATTCTTTTCCCTCAGCGGGTGTGTCTTCACTTTTGATTACTACCTTGATGGGAATATCGTACTTGCGGGCAAACTCAAAGTCACGCTGGTCATGGGCCGGAACGGCCATAATAGCTCCGGTACCATAGTCCATGAGCACATAATTAGCAATCCAGATGGGAATTTTCTCACTATTCATCGGGTTTATAGCATAGGCGCCGGTGAAAATACCTTCCTTTTCTGTGTCTGTAGAGGTACGAGCTACATCACTGACAAACTGCATCCGATGGACGAATTCCTTAACCGCGGCTTCCTGCTCAGTACCAGCGGAAATTTGATCCACCAGAGGGTGTTCAGGGGACAAAACCATATAGGTTACGCCGAATACAGTATCGGGGCGGGTGGTGAAAACAGTCATGATTTCATCCTGCCCGTCAATCGTCAAGTCAAATTGACAGCCTTCACTGCGGCCAATCCAATTGCGCTGCATGGTCTTAACCTTTTCCGGCCAACCAGGTAAAATCTCCAGGTCATCCAGTAATCTCTGGGCATAATCAGTTATCTTAAAAAACCACTGGTTAAGTTTTTTCTTCTCCACCACAGTCTCACAGCGTTCACAGGAACCATCCACTACCTGCTCATTAGCCAGCACTGTCTGACAGGATGGGCACCAGTTAACTGCGGCACTCTTTTTGTAGGCCAGTTCATTTTCATATAGTTTTAAAAACATCCACTGGGTAAACTTATAATAATCAGGCTTACAGGTAGCGAGCTCGCGATCCCAGTCATAGCTGATTCCCAGGGTTTTCAGCTGTTCCTTCATATTCTCGATATTGGCATAGGTCCATTTGGTAGGATGAAAGCCGTGTTTGATAGCTGCGTTTTCAGCCGGTAAACCAAAAGAATCCCAGCCCATCGGATGCAAAACATTAAAGCCATTCATCTTTTTAAAACGGGCTATTACATCTCCGATAGCATAATTGCGAACATGACCCATATGCAGGTTACCCGAGGGATAGGGGAACATCTCCAAAGTATAATATTTGGGCAAATCGCTATTTTCGCTGGTCTTGAAAAAATTCTTATCTTCCCAGTACTTCTGCCATTTTTCCTCGATACGTTTAGACTGGTAGCTATGCTCCATAATTACCTCCCTGGCGCTCAAGCGCAAAATTTGATATACAAAAAGCTCTCATCCTAAACAAGGACGAGAGCTAATTCCCGTGGTACCACCTTAATTGACAAATATAAATGGTGGAGCTAGTGGGACTCGAACCCACGGCCTCCTGAATGCCATTCAGGCGCGATCCCAACTTCGCCATAGCCCCACGATTTGTCCACTTGAACAGATAACGGCTGTCCCGTCACAAGCTACTCAATTCACCTGCAATCCTCCCCGGCGAGTTCAACAATATTGCTGCCTTGCACCAGCCGCCAGCTCTCTACACTTAGGGCTTGTTTACTACTCCGGATCATTGACTTTTTGTTCAATTGACACGTCTTTTATCCACCTGCATTATTGTACAACATAAAGTGGTCGTATGCAACTATAAAGTGGCCTTTTTTACCCCCTAGCTATTGATTACATCTGATTCTCAGTATAAACCACGTGAAAAATATGATACAGATGTTGTTATTGAACCGAGTAGTACGAAATTAAATGAAAAATCATGGATATTATGTGCTCAACCGTATCCAGTTCTTAAATCTCTTCTTGAATCTGATAGTGTTTGGTGTGCAGGTAAATTATCTTCAGATAAAATGGATGATGTAGATGAAGCATTATATTTAGGATTATGTATGGGATTACAACAAGAGTTAGAATTGGATATTCAGGATGAAAGCGCATAATTTATAATATTATTAGGTATCATCGCTAATTATATAATTAAGACCTCTAAATAGGAGGTCTTTTATTATGGAAACATTTAGATAAGAAGCGAACAGTGGAAGTTAAATGAATATTCCGCGCGAGATTGAACACCTCGACCGCGCAAATTGAACACCCTCGC
>CAZEDT010000015.1:57386-68912 GCA_964510795.1 uncultured Syntrophomonas sp. | reverse complement strand
CTTCTATTTCGCGGCACTAGGTGCCAAACTGGCACCGTCGACCGGTCGTCGCCAGGAATTAAATTTTTTCTGCAAGCTGACAGGTTAGTATTGATCTGTCAGTTTTTGTTTATGCTGACTCTCCCAGTTAGAATACTGCTGCAGCTACCTTAATGGTGGAGCGCAGCGGAACATATGTAGTACCCGTAGGGTGCATTCTGTGGGTCGCTGGCGGTCAGGCTTTCAGCCTTCTATTCGCGGCACTAGGTGCAAAACTGGCACTATCGATCGGTCGTCGCCAGGAATTGATTTTTATGAGTTAACATTGGGGGTCAGACACCAAATATTTAACCATGATAAGCTTAGAAACTGAATAATTTGACTGGGATTTAATTAAGGCTCAGCCATCAGTTGGAAACCGATAGCTTAGCCTTTTTTGCACTCAAAAATTCCTGTTGATACCATTTAAAAACATCCCCTTGTTTTATTTAAAAAATACATTGCAAAATAGCAAAATATGATGTATATTGTAAAAATAAACAATATAATTGGTGGCGAATAGAGAACCCTTCGGGTGGCTCATAAGATAACCATTATTTTTAGGCGATGAGTTTATTACTTAAGTAAACTCGGCGATAAAAATAGTGGTTTTTTTGCTAATTATCAATTTATTGGGAGTGATTGATACGGACGGTAATGATACTAAAAAGAAATTGGATGATCGTCAGCGTAAAAAATTGCAGCATGAGTTTAAGGTATATATGGAACAGTATTTTAAACAAAAACTTGGTAAAGGTGTTGATTATACCAAGATTGTTATTTGGGATGATATGCTAATTGTAAGAGGAGAAAGGTTCCTAACTGAGCCTGAGATATATATTGTACAAACGCCTATGGGCAAGGAGGTAGTCCGAGCGGCTAGAATGCAAGTTGCTAAACAACATTCAATTGATAACGTATCATATTTTGAAGAAAAGTTACAGGCTAAAGCAATTCACCAGACTTATGATATTGAGCCGGAAAATGATTTCTGGATACATGTAATAATTTTTGATCGTATTTTAACAGAACAAAGTTAATTTAGATAAACACCATGGTAGTTTATGAAGAAACTGTGTAGACGGAGGCTTCAAGAAGACCAGTATTGCGGAAAGTCTTTTAAGACTGTAAGAATACTGGTTTACTTGTTTTCTGGAGGAAACGGAGATAGAGGTGATGTGAAGGCTATCAATAATCTTTTTGTACAGATAATTATGAAATGATTAGGGGGTTAATATAATGGCAGATACAATGAAAGCTCTTGTATATCGTGGATCCGAAAAGATAGGAATCGAAGATGTAGCTCTACCCAAGATACTGGCCCCGGATGATGCCATCGTTAGAGTAACTACATCCACCATTTGTGGAACTGATATTCATATCTGGCATGGTGGTATGCCAGAGGTTGAAGCACCTAGGATAATTGGACATGAATTTGTTGGAGAAGTAGTTGAAGTAGGTCCAGCCGTAAGAAATGCCAAAGTGGGAGACAAAGTAGCAGTTTCCTGTGTTACTCAATGTGGAGAATGTTTCTACTGTGTTCGCGGGACTTATTCCCATTGTACGACAGGAAGCTGGATTTTCGGCTATATGATTGATGGTTGTCAAGCAGAATATGTCCGGGTTCCTCATGCCAATCTGGGAATGTTCAGTATACCTGATGGACTAACTGAAGAAGATGTACTATTCGTTGGTGATATTTTATCTACAGGTTATTTTGGCTCGGAACAGGCATGCATCGAACCTGGGGATACTGTGGCAGTTATGGGTTCAGGCCCGGTTGGGATGTGTGCGATGGCTACCGCACGATTATGGGGACCATCTCAGATAATTGCCGTTGATATGGTTCAGGAGCGTTTAGACGCTGCCATTAAAAACGGCGTTGCAGATATCGGCCTCAATCCTACCAAGGTTAATGTTCCTGAGGCTATCAAAGAGCTTACTTGCGGACGTGGTGCTGACCGGACCATTGAGGCTGTGGGTGTCAAAGGAACGTATGAACTGGCACTGGATGCAGTGAGGCCGGGTGGTAATGTTTCCATCATTGGTGTTTTTGAAGGACCGCAAGTTCTACCCATGAACGAGCTATGGATCAAGAATATTAGAATCAGCATGGGTCTGGTAAACGCCAATCATATCCCTGAATTAATTAATCTGATTCAAAATGGGAAGATTAATATGAATTTCTTGTGCACTCATCATGCACCACTAAATGATATTATAAAAGGTTATGATATCTTTGGAAACAAGAAAGACAACTGCCTTAAATGGGTTGTAACCCCTTATCAAAAATAGAACCTATCAAAATTTCTAACCTTGCGAGGTTTTATGAAATCTCGGCAGTGCTAACTAGTAATTAGCATTTGCTACAGGATTCATGTTCAAATAATTTGGCTTGGCCGCCCGCATTTCTCTAGTGCTGGGCGGCTCTTCCTAAACAGACGTGTTAACGGGTTGAGTTTCTGTGGGAAGACATATAATGTTAGGATGAGTCAGTGGAAAGCTCCGGTGCTATGATCTGAGATTATGGTGCCTGTTACTATTTGTTCAGATTTTTCCATTCAGCACACTAATCGATCATTCCTTGCCACAAGGTAATTCTATAGACAAAAAATTTAGCAGCGTTAATTGACAAGTACCACCTGCTAAACTATAGTAATTGGGAATAAGCGTTTTAGAAAGGAGTGTGGGTTTATGGATAATGAAAATAAGGTTCTAGAGGCGTTTGCTAAGGCTGGCAAGGCATTGAGTGGTAAAGAGGTGGCCGAGTTGTCTGGAGTAGATAAAAAAGAAGTAGACAAAATTATAAAGAAACTCAAGGAATCTGAGAAGATCGACTCTCCAAAGAGGTGCTATTACCAAATTAAGTAGAAGAAGGTCTATTTAAACTAGTGATCAATGGTAAAATGTATACGCTAAAAGGCATATAAATAAAGTTGAAATTAAGTTGGTTGGAAAAGAGGCTATCCTGAATATCCATTATGGATTATCTGGATAACCTCTTTTGAAGTTTCTGTAATATTTAGTTAAGTTAAATGTTACTGATTAAGGCCTGAGAATACTATTTTACTTGGACGGTCCAGCCTAACTGGCCATCTAAGGAACCACTCTGGATACCGATTGTATCCTTTTATATCAGTTTAATTTCTAAATTGTAACAGATTATGATTTGGTTGCTAATACCACCACGGCAGAGATACAATGTAAATAATTGGATAATGTAATGAGGTTGATGAATATTTCTAAGGTTGAATGTGCGCAGGTTGGTGGTGCGAATTACTACTTTGAGGAACATGGCTTTATTAATGTAATTTATTATGCTCTATTTGCATTTTGGACAACCATGTAGAGGCTATTGTTTGCAGGTGAACAGTTGATTTATTTATGTTGGTTAGTAATAATTATGAAAGGGGTTTTACTGTGTTAGGATTTGCCTTGAGTCCGGAAGAAGAACATCTGAGACAAGTAGCTCGAAGATATGCTGAGAACGAGCTAGTTCCAGTTAGACGTTATTATGACGAACATGAAGAAGAAATACCAATGGATGTGCTTAAAAAAGGATGGGAATTGGGCTATGCCTATCTAAATGCTCCGGCTCGTATTCAAAAGAGCGAGATTGGCTCAGTAATGGCTTGTTTAGTTCTTGAGGAGTTGGGGCGGGGGAGTGCGGGCATAACCAATAATTTTGCGGCTAACTGTCTCGGATCAACACCTTGCTTTGTGGCTGGAAACGATGAGCAACATGATTGGTGGTTTGGAAGAATCGTCAACGAAGGTAAATGGGCTGCTTTTTGTTTAACTGAAGCTGGCGCAGGCACAGATGTCAGTAGTATTGCGACTAAGGCTGAAAAAGATGGTGATTACTATTATATAACGGGCGAAAAGATATTTGTAAGTAATGGACGTTATGCTAATCAGCTAGCAGTATTTGCTTGTTTGGAACCCAGAAATCGTAAAACCATGTGCGCATTTATGGTAGACGCTAGTCTAGAGGGAGTTGAATGTGGACCTTGGGTTAAAAAAATGGGTCTGCATGCTAACCATCAAGTGTCGATTAACTTTGATCACGTGAAAGTTCATAAAGATATGATGCTGGGTAAAGAGGGGGATGGCTTTAAGATCGCTATGCAAACTTTCGTTTATTCACGTCCTTATGTTGCTGCTGAATCAGTGGGACTTGCCCAGGGGGCTTTTGAAATTGCTCTAAATTATGCGAAAGAACGTGTACAATTTGGTCATGCACTCACTTCTAATCAAGCCATTCAGTTTAAACTGGCAGATATGGCACTCAAGATCGAAGCAGCTCGCAATCTCTATCTTAAGGCTGCATGGATGAACGATAATGGCACTCCTGATAATACCTTAAGCTCAATGTGCAAGTGGTACGGTTCTAATGTTGCTATGGAAGTAAGTACCGATGCCGTTCAAATACTGGGTGGCAATGGATTTACCCGTGATTATGATGCTGAGTTGTTCATGCGTGACGCCAAAATATTTCAAATATTCGAGGGTACAGTAGAGGCTCAAAAAATGATAGTTAGCAAAGCTTTGCTTATATAGTCGCAATCAAGTGTGTTGCGCATCATAAAAGTTGGTAAAAAGAGAGGCTATCTGAAATTCCGTTTTGGAATTATGGGATAGCCTTTCTTGGTTATATCAAATACTGACTGGCATCTCTACTTGGGCTAGATATTGCGGCAGGATACTACTTTATTTCGACCGTCCAGCCGAATGTATCTTCTAAAGAACCACTTTGGATACCTGTTATAGTATTGTAAATTTTAGTAGCCAATGGTCCGGTTTGACCATCATTTATACTAATTATCTTACCATCATAATTCAGTTCACCAATGGGTGAAATAACGGCGGCAGTTCCGGTGCCGAAGGCTTCTTCCAGTTTGCCGTTGGCATGTGCCTCGTAGAGTTCATCAATGCTGACTTTTCTTTCAGTGACAGGAACATTCCAGCTCTGTAATAATTTGATGGTAGAATCACGGGTTATACCTGCCAGTATACTACCTTCCAGGGAGGGGGTAACTACTTCGCCATCAATCTTGAAGAAAACATTCATGGTGCCTACTTCTTCAACATACTTTTTCTCCACTCCGTCTAACCAAAGAACCTGGGTGTAGCCTTTTTCTTTGGCCTCTTCCTGGGCCTTTAGGCTGGCAGCATAATTGCCGGGAGTCTTAGTAAAGCCTAGTCCGCCTTTAACTGCACGAACATAATTTTTTTCAACGTATATCTTTACCGGATTAATGCCTTCCGGGTAATAGGCACCAACCGGTGATAAAACGATAATGAATTTATAGGTGTAGGCAGGTCTCACTCCCAGATAAGGGTCGGTGGCGATGACAAAAGGCCTAATATACAGGGAATTACCGTCTCCATCAGGGATCCATTCTTTTTCAAACTTGACCAATGCTTTGGTTGCCTCGACGGCAAACTCTGTATCTAGTTGAGGAATGCATAGACGTTCATTGGAAATATTGATTCTTTCCATATTAGCATAGGGTCTGAATAAAAGAATTTTACCATTATCCGAGGTATAGGCTTTCAGACCTTCGAAGGTTGCCTGCCCATAATGAAATACCATAACAGAAGGATCTACCTCCAGGGGACCGTACGGTACGATTCGAGGATCATGCCAGCCTTGCCCTTCGGTATAATCCATAATAAACATGTGATCGGTAAAAAAGTGTCCAAAGCCAAGATCAGACTGATCAGGTTTGGGTTTAGGGTTATTGGTTTTTTGGATTGTAATTTGACTAGACATAGGGGTCACTCCTTTTGATTTAATAGTTTCGCTTTGGTATAGCTAAAAACATGGCAAATATAAAACGTGTCACAATTGTTAAAATACATAATACCACAATTACAAAGACATGCTGCAACAAATATCTTGTATACAAGAAAAAATTATTACATTTCTATTAATATTGGCATGAGAAAAATATAACAAAGTACATTTTAAATTAAACCAAGCTTAAGAATTAAATTCTGCATGAAACATCACATTAGCTGTTCTTTTGAAAATTAAATAAGCTATGGTGAAATTGCATGTTATATCGAAGGCCAAATAAGTAAAGGAGACTTAGGGATGCGAACTCCCAGTCTCCTTAGTAAACTTGGTTATTGAATTAATTGGTAATGCCCGTAGTTTAGCGCGGCCTTAAATCTAAATAGTCATGGTCGAATATTTAGATTATATTACCAGATTACGAATTAAGAAGTATGGTCATAGCCCAAACAAAAGGAACACCGATAGCCGCTCCAAATAATAGTCCTATAAAGGTATAGATTGCACTGGCAGTTTTACTTTTTTCTGTATGTGCTGCATGCTCCATCTGACCGTCTCCTTTCTTCAGAAAATGCTCGTTTAATAGCTGGCAGATAAAATATTCTATTTGTCAGAATAATAAGAATAAACAAATACCAGTTATTAACATTATATATGAAAATTATAATGTTACCGATAATATTTGTAAAGTAAAACACAATTAATGCAACTAATGAACGTAGAAATAATCAGTTTTTTAGCTGGAATAATCTCCTCTTAATTTGGACTATACGAGAGCACACTTTTTACCTTCATGCCATAAACTATCACTGCAGGGAAAATTAACTATTCTATGAATTATAAAATGGTGGTCAAAGAATGCTTATGAAAATTCCCTTAAGTATGGAAGGAGATGGAATTAATGAATAAAAAGGATCATAAGAGGAAAAAAGAGGATAATTATCGGACTGAGGAGACATTTTCCAGCAATCCGAATACTAAATCGTTAGCTCCTGAATTGCCAAGCATGTCATCGGAAGAATTGTTTAATGAGGCTCGGAGCCTGTATCAAATCGGAGCTGCAGGAGATGTTGAAGCATCTCGTGAAGCATTTACATTACTGGAAAAGCTGTATAATGAATTTCCTGGTAACAGCCTTTATCAAGCTTATTATGCAAGTGCCTTTATACTTAAGGCTAGAGAAGAAAACAACCTGGTTGAAAAAGGTAAGATATCCAGTATGGGTGTAAATATACTCGATAGTGCGTTGAAAAGCGATCCGGATAACATAGAAATCCGTATTATACACGCTTATGTTTGCAAATATTTACCGGAATGGCTAAATCGTGGTTTAAGTGCAATTGAGGACTTTCAATATCTTAGATCACGTTATGAAGCTGATCCTAGTGCTTTCAGTGAGGAATTTTACCTTCATATTCAGTCGGAAATCGAGGAAGTGCAGAAAAAATTAGCGGCCATTAAACCGCATGTTCAGAAAATTTACGATAGCTTTAGCGAAATGACAAAGAAAAAAATGGCTAATAGAAGATAACTGGCCAGTAAAAAGTGAACGATAAAGTTAAGGAAGCAGAATACATCTGCTTCCTTTCATAAAGTCTACAAAAGCAAATCTCATTATTTCAGAAAGCCCGTTCAGTCAACGTACCTTTGTACGTCTCAATCACGGGCTTTTCGTATGCCTTCATTTCCGTCAACAACATGGTACCTTGCTGACTTATGAAAATAAACAAGTTTCACTTTGAATAAGGAAGTGCTTGGTGATATTTTATTTTAATTTTAGTGACATGAAGCTAATCTACTTCTTGTTCTTATAATCCTGCCAGTTCTTATATTTCTTTTTATTTGATTCAGGAACAGAGATTTTTGGGGATGGCTCAGCCTGAGCCGGTTGTTCATGCGTCACAGCTTCTGCCTTTGGTGGTTGAGGATATTGTTTATTGTAAGACCAATTAGATTTACGTGTCTTTTTAGGTTGGCGTTGATAAGTCTCAGAGCTAGGCTGGTATGTCGGTGGAGGCACCTGTTGATGGCTGCTCCATTCCGGGTCAATTGCTCCGTAATGGGGAACGGCTTCTGAGCGATGGCTTCTGGAATAATTCTGACCCGGATGATAACTAGGATTATGAGGAGGGTAGGGCTGACCGGGCATAAATGGTCCTTGATCAATATAATACGGCGGTTGTCCCGGATACTGTCTGTATGGGGTGGACCTTGGTTGAGCATAGTATGGGGGTACTGGCTGTGGCTGGGGGTAGTAATTACCGTTAGGAGAAAATTGATAATTAGGTACGTACCCTGGAGTCATATAATGGAAATTATCATTCCAGGCGGGAGCATAAATGGGATAATGCAGCCCGGGCGGATAGTTAATAGATGGTGGAGCAGAACGATGTTTGCGGCTGGACATAGTATTCCTCCTTCCTATGATTATAAAACATAATATGTTTACCTATAAAAGATAGTTACAAATAATACCATGGCAACCAGAAATGTTATGGGCCGAGTTATCCTGTCAGGAATAATATGTCTGTAGATAATGCCAATAATTACAAGTTTCATTTTTCGCCATAATATATGGAATTGGCAAATTAGGGAGCAGATAGACCGTGACGGGGTAAATGAAAGATGAAGAGGCTGAGGCGTATCAGAAAAGGAATCACTTAAAGTGGTTTAAGTTGGGCTAATAATCGAAAGGGGCTAACTGCATGGGTAAAAGTAAAGACAAGGAATTAAAAAATATACTTAACCAGCCTGTACAAGCTGGTAGCAACCCCTGGGAAATCCATCAAAAGGTTCAGGAGCATCTTCAAAGCAGGTTACCCCAAACATAAACTTTTAATCGGTTCAGGAAAAAGAATAATGCGGATTATTGCCAGGTTTCCTATATAAAGTTTTTTAGGGAACCTGGCTTTATATATCGAAACAAGCATACCCCCTTTCTATAAATGAATTACCTCCCATAATTTATGCCGAGCCAATAATGGCACTAATAATAAATCATGGCAATAGAATCAAATAGTTTGTGATGATAAATACCATATATGTTGTATAATAAAAATTATGGAAATTAAATCAAATATTGACAAAAAGCATACCGGAGTTTCATAAAAATTGATCTGTCTTGTTCAGTTTGAAAGAACTAAGAGACCATTTGCTCAAAGGAAGGGGGGATGATTGCAGACAAATAGTTCTTGAAAAAACTATAGGGAGGGTGTGTTTAATTGGCTCTAACAAGGAGATTGAAGAGGAGAGCTTTATCCATCCTTGTCATCCTCATGATGACCATGGCGATGCTGTCTTCAATGGCGTTTGCAGCATCCCCGTCGGACTTCTCCAACCACTGGGCAAAAGCGCAGATTGAGGATTGGATGGATAAGGGTTTAATGAACGGGTATTCAGACGGTACGTTCAAGCCAGACAACAACATTACTCGCGCCGAGTTTATGGCGATGGTCAATGGGGCTTTCGGATACAGTGAGAAGGCATCGATTGACTATAAAGACGTTACAGCGGGAGCCTGGTATGTGGACACTGTGGCCAAAGCCAAGACGGCAGGCTATATTACCGGGTACGCCGACGGCACAGTTAAACCGAATAACCAGATCAGCCGGCAGGAAGCGGCAGTTATTATCATAAAAGTAAAAAAATTAGTACAAAATGAAATTGCGGCAGACAAATTTACTGATGCAAGCAGCATTCCAGCTTGGAGTAAAGGCGCTGTTGGAGCTGCAGTTACTGCTGGTATTATGAGCGGTTATCCTGATGGAACCTTTAAAGCCATCAACCCCATTAAACGAGCAGAAGCCGTAGTAGCTTTAAGTAAAGTTCTGGGTAGCACAGTAGTACCTCCAGTAACTCCTGCTGATGGTTTTAAAATCTATGATAAAGCAGGTACCTATGGACCAGCTACGGGGACTGAAACCGTTAAAGGCGATGTAACTATTAAGGCCAAAGACGTTACCTTGCAGAATACTATCATTGAAGGTAATTTGACCATAGATAAAGCTGTCGGAGAAGGCAATGTAACCTTGAAAAAGGTCGTCGTCAAAGGCAATACATACGTTTATGGCGGAGGAACCAACAGTGTGTATTTTATCGACTCTCAGACCGGAAAAACCTATGTGTTAAAAGATGATGGACCGGTACGCATTGTGGTATCCGGAACCTCCAAAATCAGCCAGTTAATAGCCCAATCCAGTGTAAAAGTGCAGGAAGTAGACTTGAGCGGGCAAGGCGTTGAAGGAATCGTAGTCAACAAAAAGATTGATGGTAAAATCGAAATCAATCTGGTCAACGCCGAAGTAGATAACTTAGAGGTTAACTCTGAAGGGGTTATCTTAATTACTGATAAAAACACTACAATAGACACCCTGGTGGCAAATGCCAGTGGAGAAGTTACCGGAACCGGAACCATTAAAAATGCAATCATTAATGCCAGTGGTGTAAGCTTTGAGACCAAACCCACAACTCTAAAAATAGCTCCAGGTGTTTCCCAACCTACTATAATCACACCGGTTACAGGTGGCGGTGGTGGTGGTTCTTCAGCAACGGTAGCGGTAACGGCCATTACCGTTACAAGTGCAGGCAATGCAACCACAGTAACAGTTGGTGGAACATTACTGATGAGTGCATCCATAACACCCACAAATGCAACGAATCAGACAGTAACTTGGAGTGTTGCTACTTTAATAGGTGGAACAGCAACAATAGATGCAATAACTGGATTGTTGACCGCAACCGGAGCAGGTACTGTTAGAGTAACAGCAAAGAATCCAGCTTCTGGGGTTACGGGGACTAAGGATATTACAGTTCAAGGAACGGCATATCCAACGCCAGTTCCTGGTACTGTTAGTGGTGACATGATGAGATGGAAAATTGAAACATCAGGTCTTGAAGCCAGTACAAATTATGATATCCAGTTAAAAGATAATAGTATTATTCAGATAACTACTGATGCTGGTAATGATATTACTTTTAACACACAAAAGATGCAAGCATTAATTGACCAAGGTGCAGATACTTTACAGATTAGAAAAGCTGCCAGTATGACCAATTTAGCAAGTCTTTGGGTTGATCTTCTCGCTGTAACCAGTATTGGGAATGCACCAACCGGAATAACTAGGAGTGCCGGAGTAGACGGACTATGGAATACTGGTGATGAGGTACTTACTAATACAACAGCTACATGTTATGCTCACGTCGAGTACAAAATTGGCAGCGGAGCATGGAATGGAGATATTTCAGGAACTCCAGTTTACTTAGATGGTGTAGGAGGGCTGGGGAACACTACCATTACAGGATTAACAATCACTTCAGCTACAACACTTATTGAAATACGCAGAGAAGGCGTATTTGATAAGTTGCCAAGTGCAACTTATGTAGTACCAGCCGCAGTACCGCCGGCAACCTATGCAATAAATAAAGCAGCAGTAGTAGGGGGAACAGCAACCGTAACAATAGACAAGGCAACCGCAGCAGCAGGTGCAACAGTAACCATAGAAATATCAGGGATAGAGGCTGGCAAGCAATTCAAGTCAATAGAAGTTACAGGTGCATCAGGGGCGGTAGCGACAACAACGGTAACAGCAGGAACAAAATACACATTCACAATGCCTGCTGAGGCAGTAACCGTAACGGTAACAGTAGAAGCAGCACCGCCGGCAACCTATGCAATAAATAAAGCAGCAGTAGTAGGGGGAACAGCAACC
>CAZEDT010000015.1:0-57286 GCA_964510795.1 uncultured Syntrophomonas sp. | reverse complement strand
AAATACGCAGAGAAGGCGTATTTGATAAGTTGCCAAGTGCAACTTATGTAGTACCGGCAGCAGCACCTGCTCTGGGTACTTTGAACCCAACCGTTACAGCAGGTGATGGCAAAGTTGTATTATCCGCCATGTCTGAAGCCGGGTTTGCCTTTTACTACAAGTCCACCCCATTATCTGACGCTGCCAACAAGCCTGCGGTTGATTCTACCAACTTAAGCGGCTGGACAGCATTCACTGCCAATACTGATGTTGCTGTACAAAAAGGTACTCAGATATTTGTCCAGGTTATCAAGGTTGATACTGGCAATAAGATCAAGGCCTGGGGCGAAACTTCTGCTATTGCCAATGTGGACGATCAGGGGAGTGTTTTTGTAGGAAATCGACTTTTAGTTAGTAACCAGTCCACTGATTACACTGCCGCTCAGTCAACTGGCACCCTGAATATGGATGAGATGAAGCAAATGATGGGGAGTGGATCTCCAGAGTTGGAAATGGAGGCCTATAGAATAGATTCCATACTGCCTTTTACGCCCATAAAGGATAAACCTCTTATTAATCTCAGTTATAAATCTGGACCAGAGCTAGCTGCGGGTGATACCACAAAGGTTTTTAATACTAAAAATTTCAGTACTAACAAGTATGAAACACTTACCGCCAGGCTAGCCTATAGTGGAACCAATGTACAAGTTTGGGTGGAAACTGGATCTCCTAAAGTTACAATTTCTGACGCTAAAGCCCAGCAAATCGGAACAGAATTTGATACTAAAATCTATCCAATGGTTAGGGACAATTTCAACACCGAATCTGATGTAAACGGGGACAGCAAAGTCGCAATTCTGTGCTTTGACATCCAAGATGGCTTTTCCGGTTCTGGCGGCTATATAGCCGGATACTTCTGGGGGGGAGATTTATACTCTACTACTGATGTTCCAAATTCTAACGAGATGGAATTGTTCTACATTGATACGTATCCTCTTACGATTACTGATTTAAAAAATCCGGATTACACAAATCCGGATGTGACACAGGCCTACTCAACATTGGCTCATGAATTCCAGCACATGGTCAATTTCTATCGCCAAGCTACTGAAACATCAGGTAAAGTTATGGACACATGGCTTAATGAAGCCCTCTCTTTGGCAGCGGAGCATATGTATGAGGGAGTGCAAACAAGTCGGATTAACTATTATAATAATTCTGATACAGTGAGAAATGGAAGATCACTATTGGATTGGCAGAACAACAACGATGTACTGGCGAATTACTCCCTTTCTTATCTGTTTTCTCAATACCTGCGAACCCAGCTGGGAATGCCTTCGGACGGTGTAGGCGGCGTTAAGTATTTCCATAATATTATTATTGATAATGAAAACGGATACAAAGCTGTAGAAAACGTAGTTCATAGCCAGATTAACAACAAGCTGTCTTTTGGAGAGTTTATGACCAATTTCAGAGCTGCCATGCTGCTTAAAGCAAACTCAGGTTATTTTGGTTTTGGTGGCGATTCCGCTTTTAATGGTTTATCAACACCAAAATATACAGGAGGAACAACAAATCTAGTAGGCGGAGGTGCCGTTGTGAAAGAGATGGGCGCAGCTTTCACCGATCCTGGTAACAAAGGAACTGATGTGAATTATTTAGGGATCTTTAAGCCTTAACGTATTAAATGGAATAATGAGAACTCCCAGTAAAACTTATGAAATGGGGTCAGGCCACTGAAATATCTACTTATTGATTGAGGCGAAAGGGCACCTTCTGCTACATTGTGGCGGGAGGTGTTCTTTTAGCTAGGAGACGGCGGGTTGAAAGAGTCAAGGGGACGGTTCTTTTGACTCTAATCTTGAGCCTGCTGGCAATTGCCTAATTTTCCAGTCAGGAGTTTGCATGGGCCAGCCACAGCCTGAATCAAATTTGTCTCGCGAGCTGAATAGGGCTTCTCCAGATACCACATCGACATAGATACCTTGGCGCTTATTATCCTAGTATTCATGCGAAAGGGCGGCTCGGTAACATTGTTTTGCGTAACGTCGAATTCTAGCATTATTTGCTTTGATAACTGGCCTAGCTGAACAAAATATCCATCTCCCGTCAGATGAATTAGCTGGATTCAAGGCTTATTGCCGGCGGTTATATAATATTGGTAAATTATACTTGAAATCTGGGCGGGTTAGAGGGCTTGCTGCAGTGCCATAGCAACCAGAAATGTTATGGGCCGAGTTATCCTTCAGGAATAATAGTCTGAAGATAATGCCAATAATCACAAGTTTCATTTTTCACCATAAGATATATGGAATTGGCAAATTAGGGAGCAGATAGACCGTGACGGGGTAAATGAAAGATGAAGAGGCTGAGGTGTATCAGAAAAGGAATCACTTAAAGTGGTTTAAGTTGGGTTAATAATCGAAAGGGGCAAACTGCATGGGTAAAAGTAAAGACAAGGAATTAAAAAATATACTTAACCAGTCTGTACAAGCTGGTAGCAACCCCTGGGAAATACATCAAAAGGTTCAGGAGCATCTTCAAAGCAGGGGATTAGGATATTCAACCCTTGGTCAGGACCACAAGATCGAAAGCAAGCCAATAAGTGTACCTGAATATGATATGAATGAGTTAATGGATAAATTGGGTGGTAAAATGCCTCCGGGGGTTAAGCAAATGATGGTGCAGTTTATGAGCATTATCCCGACTGCTGGTTCTTCGGCTTCTCCCAATTTAAAAAAGGAAATGAAAAAGAAGATGAAAGGTCTAAGTTCAGTTTTCAAATCTCCATATGAATAAACTCGTTAAGCTACAATAAATTGCTGATCTTTTCAAGTTGACTAAATATAGTTGCTGGAGTCCTGTGAAGTAAATCACGCCACAAATTACAAAAGTTATATTAGAAAAGGGTAACTACATCTGTAGTGCCCTTTTCTAAATGTAATGGGTGCTAGTTCTAACTGGGCTTTTCAACATAGGGGATTTAAGATCTAATATTTTTATTTGCACCCCAGGGCGACTAACCAGGAATAAGGCAACTTGATTCCTGGGCTTGCTTGGCAAAGGCAAAATGAAAGTTCTTAAGCCCCATTGCCAATGGAGAGAGCTCAGGTTTAGTATTTTTGATTGTTGCCCAATTTTTACCCATGGGTAAATAATTTTGCTATACGAAAAAAAGTTACTGGGCAAGGAGAATTCTAGGCACTGGCTCTCTAATGGGCATTTTTCTAAACAAAGCTTGATAGAAAGCATACTATGCCTGCCTTATTAATATATATGACTTTTAGGAGGGAAAGTTAATTAAGCAGGTAGTTAATATTTGTGGTGGTGGTCAATAGCCAGGTTATTAATCGGACTTTCTAAGCTCCCTGGAGACCTGAATGGTATTAGGAGGATACTAGTATGGCAAGTTCAATTGAAAAAATTGCAGATCTAATGGCAGCTGTTTCAGACCAAGAACTGCATAATATTCTTAAGGAAAGGGGTATAGTAGCCTTTTCCCAAAACATTAGAATGGAAAAACAAGCTAAATACGGTACTAGGCATATCAAAGTATGTTTAGACATCCATGATTGCCACAAGCTGTTCACAATCTACTTGGATAAAGAAAAGACTCCGGTAATGGAATTTGATCATCTGCACCAACTTGAAGCAGCAGTTAGTGATCAGATCAAACCAGGTGAAGTTCAATTTATCCGTGCTATGCTGGAAGAGCTTGACAGCAAGAAAGTTAAATTCTCTGCTCCACACTCGTACTATTTTGCTATTGGGGAAAATGCTTATTTAATTGATTCCGGGACAACCAAAGAAAGAGCCTTAAATATCAAATCTTTATTGAAGTATAATCATAAGCCATACCACATTCTTAGTTCACATTACCACCCTGACCACTGGGCCAACAATGTTCTGCTTGCCGCAGGAAATACCCGAATTTATGTGCATCATGCCGATAAGCAGATCTTTGAACACGGATACCATGTTTTAATGTATAACTATATGGCTAAATTCTTTCAATCAGTTGATGTTACCAACGCAATCCAGCGCAACTTGCGCTTGAGCAAGAAAATGCTTTCCGTAACTGATTTCTTAATTCGTAAGACTCCTGCATTCGCCGTACTCGCCTTCCAAATATACAATATGAAGTTTGTGGAACGCTTTAGAAGCGGGAAGAAACATTTCTATTATCTAACCAAAGAAACCGAACAATCCTTTAGTTTTCCCAAACTAAGTATGCCCGGATGGGAAATTGATAAGGGACTTCTTGCTCTGGAAACTCCCGGGCACTCCTACGATCACTTGGCCTTCTATATAGTAGATCAAAAAACTCTATTTACAGGAGAGATAGATGTCTTCCTAAATCCGGTTAGTATTATAGACTGCCCTCCGCCCCTTATTCACACAACAATTGATAAAATAATTCAATTGGTAAAATCTGAGAAAATAGATCTGCTCCTGCCTTCCCATTATATGCCTATAAGTGGAAATGAGAAAATTATTGAGCATCTCACACAACAAAGAGATAAATTGAAGCACTGCTATCAAAGCATTTGTGAAATTGTGTTGGAGAGCGATAGCTGGGAGTTTAAGAAGCTTATGCAGGTTGTTTATGAAAGTCCGAAGGAGATTATCCGTGAAGCTGTCCGAGTGAACTGGCCTAAAACTATAAGTAATCTGGATATTTATGTCGTTTTTGTCTTACAGGAGCTTGGCTATATGCTTACTGACTCATTAACGAAGACATGGGAGGTAAATAAATAGAACCATGAGTTGAATCAGTTTACTGGAATTAACTTGCCGAATATATAAACTTATATGCTTGAACAAAGTAACGGTTTTTATTAAAAGAAGGAGGGGAATAATGATGCATCTTATGCTGATAATGCCATGTGCCAAAAGAATTTCTTCCAAAAATAGTGCCCGATTTAAGATGGCCCCGCTAGGACTAGCGGTAATTGCATCTTTAACCCCAGCCGAATGGGAAATAACGATTGTTGATGAATTAGTGGAAGACATTGATTTTACTGTGCAGGTAGATTTAGTAGGAATATCCTCATTCACATCAGCAATTGGAAGAGGCTATGAGATTGCTGATTATTACCAACAAAAAGGCGTTCCAGTAGTAATGGGAGGCTTTCACCCATCTGCTATGCCGCAGGAAGCTCTCCAGCATTGTGATGCTGTGGTAATAAGCGAAGCAGAATTAATCTGGGGAAAGGTGCTGGAAGACTTTAAACAAAATAAGATGCAGGGTATCTATAAAGCTGAGGAATTTCATGATATGAAAGGACTGCCTTACCCCAGGTTGGATCTTTTAAAGCATTCGGAGAAGTATTCCATAACCCAATACATTCAGACCACGCGGGGCTGCCCCTTTAATTGTGAATTTTGTTCAACATCACCACATTGGGGAATTAAATACAGATGTCGGCCAGTTGATGAAGTGATTGCGGAACTTAAGAGGTTTGATCGTAAAAAGGTTGTTTTCTTCATGGACGATGATATAGCGGCAGTTCCGGCTCGAGCCAAAGAACTCTTTCGGAAAATGATACCCTTGAAATTAAAATGGGTCAGTCAAAGTGGAGTTGGTATCGGCAGAGATGAAGAACTTTTAGAGCTTGCTCATCAAAGTGGATGTCTAGGTTTATTTATTGGTCTTGAGTCACCCAATGCAGAGAGTATTCGTTCAGTTGGTAAAAAACAAAATAATCCCAAGGATTACATAAACATAATTGGTAAAATTAAGGCTCATAAAATTGCTGTCCAGGGGGCATTCGTGGTGGGCATTGATGAAGATACAGTTGAGGTATTCAAGCTATTGGATAGATTTATTATAGAGTCCAAGCTGGATGCTTTTCAGATTAATGTGCTTTACCCTTACCCGGGGACCAGAATACGAGACCGTATTATCGCGGAGCAGCGGTTGACCAGTAATGATTGGGGTAACTATATGCTGGATGGAATAAACTATTTGCCAATGAACATGACGCAAGAGGAGCTTAATGCAGGATACCGTTGGATATTAAAAAAACATACCACGCTATGGTCAATTCTTAAAAAATCAATGCGTGCTGTGGTAACGTTAGGTATTTATTCGGGGATCGCCAGTCTCATACTTAATTTGGGTACCAGACGGAGTTATAAACAAATTCTATTGAACCCCAACCCCATTCGGAAAGAACTCCTACGTTCTTATCCAACCCGAATTGAGACAAAAGATCAATCCCAAAAGATTTTAGTAAATAAATAAATGAATTGGAGGGTAAAAATGTCTTATAACAATTATGAAACCATCGCTATAGAACAGATGGATTCTGGGATAATGGTAATAACACTTAATCAACCCGAGAATCTTAACGCAGTAAGCCTGAAAATGATGCACGAGTTAACTGATTGTTGGTTCCAGCTCAGGACAGATATGGATACCAGAGTGGTCATCTTGAAAGGAGCAGGAAATAAAGGCTTCTGCGCAGGTCTTAGTTTTAAAGATGGCGTTCCAGCTGAAAATGCGACAAGTGCCCCGCATATATTCGCATGGTTGACGCAGCTAAGCGAGCTACAGCTGGCGATGAGGAAAATTCCTCAAGCGATTCTATGTGCTGTGCATGGAGCTGCATCTGGACTCGGGTTTTCTTTTGCTATGGCTTCAGATATTCGTATTATATCTCCTGATGCTCGGTTTTCTGCATCATTTATTAATATGGGTGTAGGCGGAGCTGACATGGGATCGAGTTATTTTCTTCCACGTTTAATCGGTTCAGCCAAAGCCTATGATTTGCTATTGACGGGAAGGGTAATTGATGCACAAGAAATCATGTCCCTAGGACTTGCATCCTACTGCGTGGAAAGGGAAGACCTAATGATCAAGGCTCTGCAAATTGCTACCAATATCGCCAGCCGGGATCCGTTGGCTATAAGAGTGACTAAGGAAGCGATTAACTTTAATATCGATTGCGAAGGCTTGGAAGCAGCATTAAACATGGAAAACAAGAATCAGCTCATGATGATTCAACATAACATAACCAAGGCAATAAATGCCGGTTAACCTGGAAGAGTGGGATCTTATCAATATAACTTCATCGGGATTAAAACAAGCCCTGTGAATATTTATGTTACAGGGCTTGTTTTATTATTTTAAGAGGGAGTTTAAATGAGGATTGGGATTATGGGGGCCGGTTCATTAGGCACCATCATTAGGGCCTTGCTGACTAAAGGAGGCAATGATGTAGGTTTAATTAATGTCAATCTATGAATTAATATTTGGTCCTCATCGCGCCTTGAAAGCGAGTATGCTGCAGGACTTGGAAAAAGGCTTGTCCTGCAAAATCAGCGCCATTAACGGCACCATTTCAGCATGGGCATCTCAATATGGAGTCAACACCCCGGTGAATGACAAAGTGGTATCGAATATTCAAGCTATTGAGGAAGGGGCTATGAACCCTGGTATGGATAACCTCCATTTGATCGATATACCAGAACTTCCGGCTGAATAAATTCTTTTATTTCAGAGATCCTACCATTTTCTAATGAAAGCCTGGCATGGGTGTTGCTGTTTCACCGCCTGACGTCTCCTAATAATCACCTCTTGGCTCAATTCTTCATACACTATCTCAGTTATAGTAACCGTTAGGTTCTATTGTGTCGTGTCATCAGGCATGTCCACGTGATATGCCATGTAGAAAAAATTGGTGCTTGGCACCGTTGAGGGGGAGGTTGATAGCTATGGAGGAGTATGGCGGGAGCGAAGGGAGTTATTTATCGGAAAGTGATAACTGGGAAAGTAGTTTAGACTATGCGCTAAATCTACACAATCGGGGAGTCGATGGAGATGTTGAGGCGGTTAAGGAATGCGTAGCTGAGTTCAAGAGATTGCGTAATCTGGCACCTGACAATAACCTTGTCGAAGCCTATTTTGGAAGTGCCACGGCTCTGTTAGGTCGGGATGAGCCCAATCTAATGGATAAAATGAAATACGCCAACAAAGGTCTAAAAATATTGGACCGGTCTGTAGCTCGGGAGAAGGATAATATTGAAATTCGCATCTTAAGGTTTAATGTCTGCTACCGCCTGCCCGAGCCAATTTTTCAGCGTGGTTCAACGGTGGTTGAGGACCTGAAATATCTAGCTGAACGTTATGAACAGGACCCCACGGTCTTTTCAGAGGAATATTATTGGCATGTACTGTACACCCTGGGGTTAGCCCATAAGGTAATAAATCAGAATCAGGAGGCTGAGACCACCTGGAACAAGCTCTTATTATTAGAACCAGATGAAAAATATAAAAAGCTTCTTAAGAAGGAAGGTATAAAAAGAAAGAATCTATCAACTGAGATCGAAGAAGAACCATATGCCAAGTCAGTGGAGGTTAGTTTTGAGGATGTAGATAAGCGTGCTTCTCAGCACAAGGCTGAAAAAAATGGTAAAACACTTGTAAAATCCAGTCCCAGGTCAAAATCAAAATCATCTGCAAAAGTCCGTACGTTAATCCCTGTAGCAGGAATAAAACTATATGATAGGGCTCTAGCCGGTAGTCTGGATGCTGCCCGCCAAGCAGTCGACTTTTTCGAGGAAGCTCTGGAGAGAGAGCCGAATAACGAAATACTTAAGGCTGTTCATTATGACTGCAATTCGTTAATTGGCAGATATTCCCCCGATAGTTTTAAGATGTTTGGCAGTGCTATCAATGGAGTTAAGAGCTTTGATAACCTGTTAAGCGAAAACCATGATAATTTAGAAATTCGATTTATCCGCGCTTATCACAGTTTCAGACTACCGGAAGCTTTTTTCAAGCGCTCTGCTACTGCCATTTCTGATTTCGAGTATCTGCTGGAGCGATATGAAAAAGATGCTACTCTTTTCCCGGCTGAATCGTATTGGCAGTTACTATTGGATCTGGGAGTTGCCTATGAGAGATTGGATCGGAACGAAGATGCTTTAGCAACCTGGGAAAGGCTGTTGGAGCAGAATCCGGAACCGCGCTATAGTGAGATAATTAATACCAGGCAGAATAATATGTTTCTGACCAGTAACAGTACCGACCTATCCGTGAAGGATAAACGAAACTACTATAATGAGGCGACCCGCCTGCACGAACTGGGATTTGCCGGTAATAAAAAGGCCTCCAGATTAGCCCTGACCATGTGGGAAAAGGCGTCTGAAGCCTATCCCAACGATGCTATTGCCCAGGGATACTATGGCAGCAGTATGGCGTTGGTGGGCCGCGATGCGGATGATCCCCAGCTGATGTTCGGTAATGGCCTAAAGGGGTTGAAGATAATCCGCCAGGCATGCAGCATGGATCCTAAAAATTTAGACTTAATGCGCTTACGAGCCTTTGTATTATATTCGTTGCCGGAATCCTTTTTTCATCTTAGCACTCAAGCCATCAAAGATTTTCAATCCTTAGTAGCAGCCTATAAAAACAACCAGCAAATATTCTCCCGACAAATCTATCATGAAATTCTTTATGATTTGGGGATGGCCTATGAGCGAACCAGCAATGGCGAAAAAGCTAAGCAGACCTGGCAAGAGCTGCTCAGAGAAAACCCCGGTTTACGATATCAGGAACTCCTAAGAGAAAGGATGTATCAGTAACATGAACTGGCTTTATGAAAAAAAGATGGAACGCCTGATCAAACCGCCGGTCTTAGAGAAATATTATAAAGAAGAGAACTTTCCAGATGATTTATCCTTGGCTGGCTTGGCTGAATTTGATGCCGATAATATGTCAACTGACCAAATGGCTGCATTTCAAAAACAGGCAGTACAGGACATCGTCCGTTATGCCTACGATAATTCTCCTTTCTATCGCAAGAAAATGGAAGAGGCCGGGATCACCCCGGATGTAATTCAGGAGATCGCTGATCTGTCCCGTCTGCCGCTTACCAGCAAAGATGAATTGCGGGGTCGGCCCTGGGACTTGCTAGCCTGCGACAAGGAGGAAATCGCCCTAATCCAGGTTTCCACCGGTACTACCGGGGGTGAAGAAATTTACATTATGAATACCTGGCGGGACTATTTTCTTAATGAACTAGCACCGGGATACCCCACGTTAGTGCCGGTCAAACGGGGGGACATTTGTATTAATGCCTTACCTTATGAAATGAGTTCCTCAGGTCTGTCTTTTCACAAAATTTTCATGAATGGCTGCGATGCTACGGTGGTACCTACCGGCAAGGGAGGTGCTTATTCAACTCCAGTTAAAACGGTAAAAATTATGCGCGATCTACAGGCAACTATAATAATAACCACACCCTCCTGGTCAATGAATCTGGCCGAGGCAGCTGAAGAATTATCATTTGCTTTGACCAGCCTGCCACTAAAAAAAATGTGGTTAACGGGGGAGGGCTGTTCACCAGCTTTCCGGGAACGGGTTGAAAAAATATGGGGCACTATTGCCAACTTCTACTATGGTTCACTGGAAGCCGGAGGCATAGGAATAGAATGTGATGCTCACAACGGCTATCATCTCTCCCTGGGGCATATGCTGGTAGAAATTGTTGACCCGGCCACGGGTGAACTGTTGGAACCTGGAGAAATCGGTGAAATCGTGGTAACCTGCCTCTTGCGGTATGATACCCCGCTATTACGTTATCGGACCCTGGATCTGGGTTATATTGACCTTGATCCCTGTCCCTGTGGAGTTAACCTACCCCGGCTTTTCCTGCGGGGGCGTCAGGTTGACCATGTTACAATTCAGGATATTCCGTTCTCGCCTATATATCTGGAAGAATTGCTGCTCCGAAATGCGGAAGTAGGCAATTGGTTCCAGTTTGTAGTGCAATCTGAAAATGAAGATACACTGAGGATACGCTGTGAGCTAGCCGAAGGAGTGGAAGCAACCCAGGAGCTAGCCGATTCCCTGTCTAGCCGGATGGAATATGCTCTGGGGATACCCTGTGAGTTTGAGATAATGGATAGGATTCCCCGTGTACCGGGGAAAACCGTAAGGGTGGTGCATGAATAATGATTATTGATGCCCATGCCCATATCTCCAATACTGATTATGGTAATGCAGATCTTTACCTGGAACAACTAAAGCTCTGTGGAATCCAGCAAGGGATAGTGGTTCCCGGTGGGATGATAGATGTCAGGAAAATGACCGATTATATAAACGGGAATACAAAGCCCGAAAATCCAATTCCAGATAATAATTATGTGGCGGAATCCTGCCGGAACCATAATGCCGTTATTAATGGAATGGCCTGTATCAATCCCCATGATGCAAATGCAGCAGAATTACTGGCGCAAAGATTTAAGCAGGGTTTTAGGGGTCTGAAATTATCCCCTATGAGTCACCAGTTTTCTTTTGCCAGTAAATCGGTAGCAGCTCTGGCTTTATGTTGTGGGGAATACGGGTTCCCCTTATACAGCCATGTAGTTTTTAGTCCCGGTGCATCTACAGCCAGATTTATAGCTCTGGCCCGTCAATTTCCCGGGACCAATTTTATCCTCGGGCATATGGGATTTGGTCCCGCCGATCGGGAGGGGCTAGAAGCGGCCATAGAACTGGATAACTTTTACCTGGAAAGCTCCACGGGGAGCTATTTGCATATTAAAGGAGCAGTTGAAAAGGCAGGAGCTGGGAAAATAATTTTCGGTTCAGAGTTTCCGCTTTCTCATCCCGCTGTGGAATTAAAAAAGATAATGCTCCTGAATTTACTCGCTGGAGACAACGACAAAATACTAGGAGGCAATATCAGCAAGCTTCTGAAAATAGGGTAAAGGAAAGAGGGTCTGGCATTGCAGGCAGTAGACAAATTAGCAGCTATAAATCAAGCCCTGCAACTCAGCAGGAAATCTATTTTTTATCATAACAGGATACCCGAGCGACCATTGAGTTCGCTCGATGAGTTAAAAGGCATTCCGCTGACCACTAAGGATGATCTACGGATAAATTCACCTTTTGGCTTGATTGCGGTACCGCGTAGCCAACTTTATCAGTACCACGAGTCCTTTGGGACTACTGGAATCCCGGTCTCGAGCTGGTTTACCCGCGAAGACATTGAGGATATTGCTACAGCATTTAGGGGATGGGGGGTAAATGTTTGCGAGGATGATACGGTTCTGATTCGCTTTCCCTACGCTATTTCTTCACCTGCCCATATGCTGCAAACGGCTGCTCAATCACAGGGCGCTTGTGTAATTCCTGCTAGTTCACGTTCTACCGTAAGTCCATTCCCGCGTATCATAAATCTTTTACGAAAACTCGAAGTTACGGTACTGGCAGGTCTTCCGCTGCAAATGATCCTTATTGCTGAGACTGCTGAATTATTGGGCCTCAATCCGCGTGAAGACTTTCCTCAGTTGAGAGCCATTTGCACGGCAGGCGAGCCTCTGCCGCCCAAGAGGCGTCAATTAATAGAACAAATCTGGGGTAAACCTGTTTTTGACCATTATGGTATGACCGAATTTGGCCCTCTGGTAATTGATTGTGAATATCAACTATCACACCTCCAGGAGGATTGCTTTTATTACGAGCTGTTGGCCGATGATCTGGAAAGCGATGTTAAAGAAGGGGAAACTGGTTACTTGGTATTAACCACTCTTAAAAGAAGGGCGAGTCCTATTATAAGATATATGACCGGGGATAGAGCCAGACTTATAGAAACTGAGTGCAGCTGCGGAAAGAAAAATATTTTGCAAATACGTGGACGCCAGGAAGATTGTATTGTAGCCAACAATCGGGTACTGGATCGTTGGGATTTGGAGGATATCGTAGCTAATTTTCCCTGTCGTCGTTTTTGGATAGCAGGACCAAATGAATGTGGAATTCAATTAGTTGTGGAGCAGGAAAACAGCAATCAGGTAATAGAGAATGAGCTAATAGAACAGATTCAGAATAGCTATAATCTGCGTATTAACATTGAATTAGTTCCAAGAGGAACTCTTTATGATCGAAGTGAACTACTGGCTGTCGGAGTGGTTGGTAAACCCAAATATATATATTCTGAGGAGGAAATTAAAGAAAAAGACTACATTAAATCTGTCCGGACCTAGGAGCTAAAAATGAAGTATTGCTGCAAATAGAAATTAGGAATTTAATGGCAGCAATAAGCACTGTCTATTGAGTAACAAGTAAACCTTTCAATCCATAGTATGGTAATTAAGGAAAGTAACATTTAGTTTCTATTTGCATATTGTACCAGCGAAATCTTTAGCCTGGGAAAGGAGCAATTTTAATGGGGGATCTACAAAGAGAAATCTGGTTTAATGGCCGAAATATACCTTTTGAGCGTCAGGACATCTGGGGCCTGGTAAACCAATCGGCGATTAGAAAAATAGTGGTATCGCTTAAGCAGCGTGAAGAGGGCTTTTTCCCTCAAAAAACAGAATTAATTACTGAAATTGATAATGAGGAGGAACTGTCCGCTATTCCCAACGGGGAAATTGTTTTATCAACTTCTCAGCAGCTTTTGGTTATTGCCCAGCAGAAAGGGTATAAAACCTGTGCAATTTTTTCTATTCATGACAGCAAGGATTTAGAACAATCATGGCAGGATGCAGCCAATTATGATTATGCTATCGTTGATTTTGATTTACCTACCAATATTCCCCTGGAGCTAATACTAGCCCGACTTCAAGATAATAATACCGTCATTGTGAGGGATGCCCCCAGCTTCGTAGATGCGGAAGTGGCTTTCGGGGTACTGGAAAAAGGAAGTGATGCAGTACTTTTTTCCGGGTACGATATAAATGAGATCAAACAGATAATAGACTATCTTGCTAAAGAAAAACCTTCTCACATAGACCTGTTTCCACTGCGTGTTACCGATGTTGAGCACGTCGGCATGGGCTTAAGGTCATGTATTGATACCACCGGCTTAATGACCCAGGATGAGGGAATGATTGTAGGATCTACTTCCAGCGGGGGAATATTCGTTTGTTCAGAAACCCATTACCTCCCCTATATGAACCTGCGTCCCTTCAGAGTAAATGCTGGTGCTGTACATTCTTATGTTTGGATGCCTAATGAAGCTGCCGAGTACCTCACCGATCTTAAAGCCGGCAGTCGGGTACTATGTGTTAATACCAATGGGGATATACGTGAATTAACCGTTGGCAGGATAAAAACCGAGGTCAGACCGCTACTTTTAATCAAAGGGGTAGTGAATGGCAAGGAAATCAATGTTATCGTTCAAGACGACTGGCACATCAGATTAATGGGGGCGGATGGCAAACCCAGGAACGCCACCAAAATCAAGCCAGGTGATGAGCTGTTGGCCTATATCTGCGAACCAGGCCGGCATGTAGGAATAAAGGTTGGGGAGACGATTCTGGAGAAGTAAGCACGATAGGGGGAAATGTAAATGCAAGGCAAAGAAATTCGTATGAAGCGCCTGTTAAAGCATTCCGACCGAATGTTTATCGTGCCGATGGATCATGGGATAAGTGCAGGGCCAATTCCTGGTCTGGTAGATATTCGTCATTCGGTCAAAGCGGTGGCTGAGGGTGGTGCTGACGCTGTCATCGTACACAAAGGCCTGGTCAGGCGAATTGGTGAATATTTAAGTCCAGCTGGCTGTGAACTCATAGTCCATCTGTCAGCTTCTACCGATCTATCTCCACGGGCCAATAAGAAAGAACTGGTAGCTTCGGTTGAATATGCCATAAGAATAGGGGCAACAGCGGTATCAGTTCATGTCAACCTGGCTGATCAGTCGGAAGCACAAATGCTGAAAGATATGGGCGAGGTAGCAGAACAATGTGCCTATTGGGAGATACCATTATTGGCCATGATGTATGTCCGGGATGGAAATCGGGAAAGCGAATTTAACCCGGTAAAGATCGGTCATGCGGCTCGTGTAGCTGAAGAACTGGGTGCTGACATCGTTAAGGTCAACTACACTGGCAGTCAGGAAAGCTTTGTCAAAGTCCTGTCTGGCGTGCATATCCCGGTAGTAATTGCTGGAGGTCCCAAGATGGCCTCAACTGCGAATCTCCTGGAGATGATTTTCGACGTAGTAGAGGCCGGTGCGGCTGGCATATCCATAGGCAGAAACATATTTCAATACAGTAAGCCAGCTCTACTTTCCAGTATTATAAGAAAGATACTGGATAAGCAAGTCTCTCGCGACTGTATAGAAGAGTTTTTGGAATAGCTGTCATAATCATAGGTAAAGTGGAGAGTAGTAAAAAGCCTATTGTCAAAATAAATCCCCAAAGAGTAATCCCGTATCAGATTGATACGGGATGCCGGTTTTTAACAGATATTTTAGATAAATGCAGTAGGAAAAAGGTTTTTCATATGCAGCTGGAGACTATTTTTTATTGGTATTAATTATTTGCTCAATGCCCTGCATAATTTCTTGCTGAGCATCAGCGGGAATATTATTGCCAATCGATATGCTGGCATTAATATCTTCCAGCAATCCCCTTATAGCATGAAGAATATCTTGCGACCGGGTGTTGCTGTTATGGGCCAGTTCAATTTTTTCCCTGAAGAGATCTACCGCTTGTAGGATACGTTCATTTTTCAATAATAATCACTCCTTTACTTAAATTACATAGTAAAACAGGAAAATAAAACCATAATTAAATTGGTTTTAACTTAAATATATTCCAGCAATTCGGTAAATGACACTGTCCGTTTGGATCTTAATGGAACAATGGCGTTGTGGAGTAGAGGCAAATATATTAGTTAGTAGTATAGAAAATATACATCTAGTTCTTGTAACAACAACAAAATTTAGAGAATACATTATAAGAAAACAGGAAGGAGATACATGCATGGCTAAAAAAAACACCGGTATCATAAACAATTTTAGAGGAAAGATTGATAATGCCCTCCAGGGCAATAACCCTGGACCAGAAATTAGGGGAGCAGTTGAGGAATTGCTCAATGAGATTAATACCATATATCCGCGAAATTCAAACTCTGTTAATGTACAAGAGATATTGGATAATGTTAAGGTCAGTAATCCTCAGTTTAAAGCCGCGATGGATAATTTACCTGAGGGGATACAGTATATGCTCAATAACATAGGTACTCATAACCAAAGATATAACAGGACAGATATATAGTAGTTATGGTGGGGTTGTGGGATCTACTAACAAAAATAAAGGCATCAAGTACACTCTTGCTAGCATATGTCCCTCGTGAAAAGCTGCCAGTTGAAAGGCAGCTTTTACTACGTTTTCAATGTAGCTGAATTTTGAACAGGATTAGCGCAAGTATATAACCTGAACCCTTTGTTAGTAATAAAAATCCACCGACAGGATTACTGTGCTAAAGCCTGCTCCTAACGATATGAACCGTAATACCAGTAGGGTGGACGATAATACCACCAGGGTGCGTTATAATACCAGTACGGAGCCTGCTGGCAGCCACCGCCGTAATACTGAACGCCATATTGTTGATTTCCGTAAGGTTGACCACCGTAATATTGATAGGGATAATAATATCTGGACATATAAAATGCCTCCTTTCGGTATTCTCCAATGATGAGCAGGCTTAAAGTTGTTGCCCATATATAGTATGTAGCATCAATCCCAAAAGTTACCAGATAGGAATGGGGTTAAGCAAAAGGCTTTTTGGGTTAAACAAGAAAGTGTAAAGCCACTGTATTCACCTGGTAATGTGAAAACAGTGGCTATTTTGCCGTATAGATAAGAAAACTCAGGCATCCGACGTCCAATGATGGACTAGTGTCGCGGTGCCAAGGATGGCAAGGAGCGGCCGCTATCGCCTAAAGGCTCACCCTTCGGGTACTACTGATGCTCTCTGGCGTTCGCTATTAAGGTAGCGGCGTACGCCGAGTTTTCTTATTGGCCTGCGTTGATTTGTTAATACCTGGTGCCAAAATACTTCTGGCTTAAAAGATAAACTGGCAGATCAATAGGGTTGGATTCTTCGATTTCATTCGTTACTGATTCAGGAGAAACAACTGCTAATGGGGTTGAACTTGCTAGGGAAGGTTTTACATAGTCTGTTTGCACTTCCTGGTCAGTCCATTTACTTTCAAGTATAGGCTCAATGGGTGCCGACTCTAAAGCCTCAACTGCTGCTTGCACAGGGGGGGAAGGTTGAACTCGGTTTCTAACCAACTCCAGAGGCCTAACCCCTTGATTACTAGCCTGACGGCGGGACATCCGGCGATCTGGCGGAGGTAGTATCGGCTTGGCGGTTGATAGGATTATGCCTGGGGATTCAGTCTCGGCAGTAGGCCTTAAATTCATCCTATTTTGCCTTGGGGTATTTCCTGGCCGATGATTTTCCACACCTGGAGACTTCATATTAACACTGACCACGACCCTGGCGGCATCAATTCGTTGAGGCACATTTTCCACTCCTTCCGTTGTGAAACAAAAATATAAACTATAAGTACACCTTACAGTAACATATGCAATAGTTCAGTGATCGGTGAGAGAAATGAATGCATTGTGGAAAGATAAGTTTTGTGTAGAAAAAATAGAAAATTTAATCATTTTATTTTAATAGTAAGGAAATCGGAAATGGACATATAATTCACTAAAATTATCCTTATTTACTAAAGGCCAACAGAGGGACGTTCTTTTTGTTGGCTTTTTCATTTGATATTACATATAATGGTAAAAAAACTGGAGATGGGTGGAAATGAGGCAACCAAGAGAGAGAAGCGAAAGTGGAGTTTACCACATTGTTTTACGAGGAATCAACCGACAGGATATCTTTTACGACGATGAAGATTGTCAACGTTTTTTAGAAACGATAGAGCAGATGAAATCAGAAGATGAGTTTGTGGTTTATGGATACTGTTTAATGACAAACCATGTGCATATGCTGGTTAGGGAAAACACCGATACGATATCACGTATTATGAGCCGGATCGGCACTAGTTATGCCTGGTGGTACAACCGGAAATACGGGCGAAGCGGTCATGTCTTTCAAGGTCGTTACGGAAGCGAATGCATTGAAACCGACGACTATTTGTTAACGGTGATCCGTTACATACACAACAATCCGATAAAGGCTGGAATGGTACAGGAACCGGAAGAATATCGATGGAGCAGTATCCATGCTTATTATGGGTTGAAGGAGTATCCGTACGGATTAAGCGAACCAGGTTTCGTATTAGGAGTTATTAATCAAGACCGAGATAGAGCAATACAGGCATTTCGAGAATTCATGAAGCAGGAAAATGATGATAAATGCCTTGAAGATAAAATTAAACATCGAAAGACCGACAGTGAAGTTAAAACAGAGATCGAAAAACTGATGTTCTGTGAACCAATCGGAGGTCTTCAAGGAATGGAAAAGGCAAAACGAAACGATATATTAAGAAAAATCAAAGTAATCGACGGTGTATCACTAAGACAGATTTCCCGGGTTACCGGACTAAGTGTAGATATTATTTTTAAAGCCTAATAAGCAAACAAAAAGAACGTCCCTCTGTTGGCTCACGAGAATTCATGAAGCAGGAAAATGATGATAAATGCCTTGAAGATAAAATTAAACATCGAAAGACCGACAGTGAAGTTAAAACAGAGATCGAAAAACTGATGTTCTGTGAACCAATCGGAGGTCTTCAAGGAATGGAAAAGGCAAAACGAAACGATATATTAAGAAAAATCAAAGTAATCGACGGTGTATCACTAAGACAGATTTCCCGGGTTACCGGACTAAGTGTAGATATTATTTTTAAAGCCTAATAAGCAAACAAAAAGAACGTCCCTCTGTTGGCTCGTAACTGGGATAACCACAGCTTGTTGGCCCAAAAATGAAAAACGCCACAGCATAACCGTGGCGTTTTTTTGCGCTCTTGTATCTCTGGTGAGCAATATTAACAGTGGGAGTGATGATGTTCGCACATTAAAGTATCGATTGCGATCCAGGTTCTGGCATGACCGTATTCATCGCCAGCAATACCTAGAATGAGGGTTTTTAGAGTCATATTATCTACCATATTAGCCATCTTGGCATACATTGAAACGGCACCAATTTCATCGGCAATGGCTTCTTTAACCATCCTGCAGAATTCATTAGGCATAGGTGGTGTCGGTGGCATTGGTCTTGACATTTGTTCACCTCCTTTAATAAGAGAAGATTGTTATTGAAAATAAACCTTTAAACACTATAGTGTATGCTGTGCGATTGCCAGTTGTTACCGCGATTGTAAGTCAATATGAATAATGGTAACTATTATAATAGAGGATGATTTAATAGTAACTGAGCCAGTCATTATTAGCTAAATGCATTAACATTTCTGTAACAGAACAGTTTTATACTCATATTATGTGGTAGGAGAAAAATGTGATCCAAAATATGAAAGGTGGTACTACTGATGAATTCTGGGGACTTATTAGCAATGGTTAACCAGGCCATTAGGGAGAAAGAGAAAGCCCATAAGAGCTACGAGGATTACTATGAGAAGATGAATAACCCGACCTTGAGAAAAGTAGTTGAGGGCGTACTCCAGCGGGAGGCGGAGCATCTGGAAATCCTCAACTCACTGAAAGAAAGTGTCGGTAATAAAGGCAATTTAGATCAGGTAGCGGCCCTTTCTGCTGAAAGACTAATCAATAACACCGCTGGTAATAGAGAGCAACTCGAGATGATGAAAATGGTATTACAGGAAATGGGCGGAATTATGTCAGAAGGGGATAGTGCAGAGCTGATGGGACACGATCTTGAAGCAGCTGAGATACCTGTTGATGATCCTATGCCCACTGTTGCCAGCCAAAGTCCCAGATCCGGGCGAGCTGTAAATTATTCTAATTACGGGTACAAAAATCGCAGTGTAATCAGCTGTAGTTTTAATTCCCCTAAATCCGTTAATAAGCGCTAATTAAGATGATTGCGGCAACCGAGCGAAAAAATAAGGGGTTAGACTAAAAGGAGTCAGGATAAAAGCGATTATCTTGACTCCTTAAAATGCGAATAGGTATTGCTATTAAACTGGTCTATTTATCAGCAGATGGTTTTAAGTTAGAACTCAGCTGCTTATAAATAATATCGGCCAGTCCAAGCGAACTGGTTTTACTTGATTCTTTAGCGTATTCATCATAAAGCATAGATTCAAAGGTTTCCATAGCAAAACTCTTGGTTACCAAACCGCCATCGGGAACAGTAGCCCGCATGGATTCAAAGACCTTGGACAGAAAAACACTCTCTAATTCCTGACAACTGGCATAAAGTTTCTTTTGATCCTTACTATCCATGGCAGATTGTAAGGTGCGCGCAAAATCCTTGCTCTCGGTTTTGTCCTGCGGCTTGGTATACTGCGATGGGGAAATATTTGAATTTATCAGGTTGTTATTAATTTCCATGCTTATCTACCCCTTAAGAACTATAATTATCTCCGTAAATTGGTAGCTGTTTGTAACATTTCATCCGAAGACTGAATTACTTTAGAATTAATATCATAAGCCCTTTGAGCCGTAATCAAATTAACCATTTCTTCAACTATCTGCACATTAGACATTTCCAGGTAACACGGAGCCAGAAAAACCGAAGGGTCAGTTGCAGGATCACAGTCCTGGGGGTCTCCAGAATTGGCAGTTGCCTGATAAAGGTTGCTGCCCAGTTTGGTCAACCCCATGGGATTAATGAATTTAACCAGTTCCACTTTGGCACCGGCTGTTTGGGGTACAGTAGAAGAACCATTCAAATATGTCACAGTACCATTTCTATCAATACTAACATCATGGCCGGTGGTTGGAATGGCTGTTTCAGCAACTTTATTCCCGTCTGCAGTAACCAAATTGCCTGCGGCATCAATTTTAAAAGCCCCATCTTTGCTATACAGGGGGTCATCATAGCCTTCTACGGTAATCTTAAAGAAGCCGTCACCATTAATGGCTACATCAAGGGGACTATTCGTGTTTTGCATATTACCCTGAGTAAACATCGTGGCAATGGCGGATGATTTTACGCCCAGACCGACTGATAAACCCACCGGTTCATTAGCTGTTTCAGTGGCGGTGGGACGTTTGATGGTCTGATACAGAAGATCCTGAAATTCAACCCGTTGTTTCTTAAAGCCTACGGTGTTGACATTAGACATATTGTGGGCCAGTGTATCTACGTTCAGTTGCTGCGCATACATACCGGTACTCGCAGTATAAAGAGACCGCATCATAAGAATAATCCTCCTCAAGAATTCATGAGATCATTAACTCGGTACCTCAATCGTTCAGTACCGTGCGGGCCTCTCTACTGAGTCCAGCCCGTTCCAAATTGGTAATTAGTCCATAAATTACACTAGAATATCTATCGTAGTATGGCAGAAAAAACTTTAACTGTAAATTTAAAAGTTTTTAATGGGGGAACGGGTGTCAAAAAGGACCGTCCCCATGACACTGCTGACCAATATTCATATATTTATCCTAAAATCATATATGTAGCGTAGGGGGTGATTTAGTGGTTAAAATATCTGATCTGCGCGCGCGTGAGGTAGTCAACGTTCTGGACGGGAAAAAGCTGGGCAATATCATTGATATTGACCTGGATATGGAGAAAGGTAAGGTGTTGGCCTTTGTTCTTCCAGGACGTATGCGGGGGTGGAGTTTTTTTTCCCGACGGGAAGAAATTATAGTCCCCTGGGAAAAGATTGTGCGCATCGGACGCGATGTCATTCTGGTAGAAGTGCCGACCTTCGGTGATATTGATCAGCCGTACAGTAAAAAATACATGCTGGATGAGGGACCTTATTAAAACCTTCTTGTGGGGCGCTTTCAAGTTGAATTAGTTGGCTATATTGTTCATAATAAGGGCTAAGAGGCATTTCTAGATGGGAGTGATTAGGGTGCGCTGTCCTTATTGCCAGGAAGCTGACAGTAGAGTTATAGATAGTCGATCCTGTGAAGATGGTCTTTCCATAAGAAGGCGCCGAGAATGTATTGTTTGCAAGCGAAGATTTACCAGCTACGAACGGGTGGAGGAACGTCCCTTTCTGGTCATCAAAAAAGGCGGCACCCGGGAACTATTCGATCGCAACAAATTGCTTAATGGAATTAGTCGTGCCTGTGAAAAGCGACCCGTAAGCATAGAAGATATAGAGAAAATAGTAGCCCAAATTGAGCTGGATCTTCGCGATGTTAATGAACGCGAATTAAGCAGTATGATTATTGGTGAAATGGTTATGGACAGGCTGCGTGAACTTGATGAAGTAGCCTATGTCCGATTCGCATCGGTTTATCGTCAGTTTACTGACTTAAATGGTTTTATTAATGCCATAGATCAGCTAAAGCGAAAATAACGGGTTTCATACCTGTGGGAGAAATAGAAATGAATGAATGGCAATTATATAAAAGAAATGGCTTGGAATTCTTTAGTATTGATAGCTGGTTAAAGGCTGGGGTAAATATGGCCTTTTCAACCCGTAATGGCGGAATTAGTACCGGTGTCTATGATTCCTGCAATCTGGGATTACATGTAGGAGATGACGCAGAAAAAGTATTAGCTAACCGCCGCAGCGTATTACAGTTGTTTCAAGCTGAGCTAGGACAAGCAGTATGCTGTGAACAGGTACACGGCAATTTAATAACAAAAGTTGATGCCCGTTACCAGGGGCAGGGGGCTTATAGATTGGATGAATCTATAACTGCATGTGATGGAATGATCACTAATTCAAAAGGGGTGTACCTGCTAACTTTTTATGCGGATTGCCTTCCTATATACTTCTTTGATCCGGTTCATAGAGCTGTGGGTATGGCTCATAGCGGTTGGAAAGGAACCATGGCCAGAATTGCTGTGCAAACTATTGAAGCCATGCAGAAGGAATATGACAGCCGCAGTGAGGATTTACACGTTGCTATTGGACCGGGTATTGGTGTTGATTGCTTTGAGATATCATCGGATCTGGCCGACAAAGTTGGTCTGGCTTTTCCAGGATATCATGATATAATTTACCCTAAGCCAGCAAATGGATTATTCTGGGATTTGCCGGAGACCAATCGGCAAATGTTGGTGGAGCAGGGGGTAGATCCCCAACATATTAGTGTCTGCGGATTTTGTACCGCATGTCATCCCGAGATTCTGTTTTCCTATCGTCGAGATAATGGGAAAACAGGCAGAATGGGTGCCTTGATTGCTCTGGAATATTGAGGTGATAGCTTGTCAGTTTACAAAATATTGGTGGTAGATGACGAAACCTATATAGTTGAATTGGTTAAGTTTAATTTAGAAAAAGAGGGATTTGAAGTCATTGTAGCCTATGATGGCTTAAGCGCCCTGGAACAAGTGAAAAATGAACTACCCGACCTTATTATTCTGGATATAATGTTACCTAATATAGACGGCCTGGAGGTATGTCATACCCTTAAGCAGGACAAACATTATAATTTTATACCAATTATCATGCTTACTGCCAAAGGTGAAGAATTCGATACTATTCTGGGTCTGGAAACCGGGGCTGATGATTATATTACCAAGCCCTTCAGTCCCCGTGAGTTACTGGCTCGAGTAAAAGCCAGATTGAGGGCAGTAAAAATACTGGACGCTGAAAAGGCGATAGGTGTGAAAGCCTATGTCTTTAAAGACTTAATCCTGGTGCCGGACAAATATGAAGCATTTATTGGTGAAGTAAAATTGGAGCTTACCCCCAAAGAATTTGAGCTCTTAAGGCTGCTGACCGCCAATCAGGGCAAAGTATACACCCGTGAAGTTCTCTTGGAGAAGGTCTGGGGTTACGAATTCTCAGGTGATACCCGTACAGTTGATGTACATATTCGCCATCTCCGGCAAAAACTTAACGATGATTCTACTTATCCCGATTATATTGAGACAGTGCGCGGAGTAGGTTACAAGTTCGTTGAAAAAGACGGACCAGTGCATAGAAGGTGAGAAAAATGTGGCAAACTGCTCAGGCTAATGGAACTATGAATACCATACTGACAAGTATGGCAGAAGGAGTGCTGGTAATTAACCAGGACTCGCTGGTAGTGCTCGCTAATAAAGCTGCCGAGAATCTTTTCCTGGTACGGGAAGGGGATTTGATTGGACAAACTATTTGCAGCATTACCGACAATGAAAAAATCTCTAATATGATCTGCGAAGTGTTAAAAACCGGTAAAGAGGTATTTACCGAAACGATAATTACGCCCAGTACTCAGATTTATCGAGTTCATGTTACCGCCATAAAGGATGCCGGAGAAGATATAGAAGGGGCAGTAGCTGTATTTCATGATGTTACTGATGCTCGAAATTTTGACCAGATGAGATCGGAGTTTGTAGGCAATGTTTCACACGAGTTACGTACACCCTTGACTTCAATTAAAGGCTTCGTGGAGACTTTGCTGGATGGAGCCATGGAAAACAGTACCCAATGCAGACGCTTCTTGTCTATAATCGATTCTGAGACTGATCGCTTAAGCCGGTTAATAGAGGACTTGTTGACTCTGTCTTCGATAGAATCCAAAGAAAGAATAATGCGGCCAAAGCCCGTCTGTATGCTCAGCTCAATGCGCAGTGTATTAAATATACTGGGACCGCAGATCAGTGAGAAATCGCTGCGGGTAGAATTAATCTATCGGCGGGATTTATCATACATTCATGCCGATGAAGATTTACTCAATCAGGTTTTTATCAATCTTCTCGATAATGCAATTAAATATACTCCAGAAAACGGAATTATAATAATTAAATGTAAGAAACAAGACAGCCGCTTAATCACCACCTTTACGGACACGGGTGTAGGTATTCCTCATGAAAGCCTGCCCCGGGTTTTCGAACGTTTTTATCGGGTAGACAAAGCCCGCTCCCGGAACCAGGGTGGTACTGGATTAGGCTTGTCCATTGTAAAACATATTGTAGAATCACACGGTGGAGAAGTCTTTGTAGAGAGTGAAGTGGGTAAGGGCTCAACCTTTGGCGTGAGTTTTATCGCGTTGTAAACTATCAGGGTGAACAGGGGGACGGTTCTCTTGTTCATCCAGTCGAAGTTGTTAGGGGATGAACAAGAGAACCGTCCCCCTGTTCACCCTGATAGTTTAGTTAATTTCTGAGGAGGAAAGTTTTTGTCCAGCAGGTTGGATAGAGAGGGTAGAGAACAGAAAAAGAAGACTCTAATAAAATATTCCCTGCTTATCCTTATTACGCTCATAGCCATCGGCCTACTCTATAGAGTGGGGCAGAATCTTAGCACTTTACATAACAAGAGCCGTTTGGAAACGGTTGTCCCTGCTTATGGATGCCTGGAAGACAAGCTGCAGGGCGAGGGTATGGTTTTACGCAGTGAAACAATTATCATGGCACCAGCCAAGGGCCGTTTTGAAAATGTCCTGGCCGATAAAGAAAGAGTCCCTCGCGGAGTCCTGGTAGGATATTATATCAGCTCAGGTAAAAAGATATCCATGCGAGCCCCAGCAGCAGGCATCTTTACCCGCCAGGTAGATGGATTGGAATCAGCCTTGCAGGATATTAAACTGGCGTCGGTTGGGCCGGAGGTATTCAAATACCAAGCTTTATCTAATGATGTCAATCAAGAATTTAATTCCGGTCAAGGAGTATACAAAATCGTAAACAATCATGTACCCAGCCAATTGTTGGTCCATTTTCCTTTGGAAGGTCTTAAGCTTCAAATAGCCAAGCAGCAAGTAGTCAAGATTTCGGTTGATGGTAAGCCGCTGGGAGAATTTATAGTCCTGGCTTACAAGAAGGATTTCAAAGAACTCATAATGATCTTGGAAAGTAATGATTTCCAAGAAAGTCTTTTGAACCACCGCTTAGTCAAGGTGGAATTGATATTAAATTCCGGTAGTGGTTATCTCGTTCCTGAAAAATCTTTAGTAAAAAAAGGTAAAGAAAAAGGAATATACTGTACAGTGGGCGAAGACATACTATTTAAGGCAGTCAAGGTTTTAGACCTAAAAGACGATATTACTGTTGTGGAGGGCTTAAACCCAACCGATATGGTTATTATAAATCCTGAAGAAATTTAATTTATAGGTGATAACGTGGAAAATCTAAGACAAAGAATATTTGACATACAGTGTAAAATTGATCAAGCAGCTCGTTCCAGAGGCCGGTCCGGCCAGGAAATAACCCTGGTGGCGGTCAGCAAAACTGTAGACATCGACATGGCTCAAATGGCATTTGATTTAGGTATACGAGATTTCGGGGAGAATCGCAGCCAGGAACTTAATCGTAAACGCGAGGCTATTCCCCAGGGTAATTGGCACATGATTGGCAGACTGCAGACTAATAAGGTTAAGGACGTTGTGGGCAAGGCTGTGCTCATTCATTCTATGGATAGCTGGCACCTGGCCCAGGAAATAAATAAAAGGGCTCAGTATCTGCAAATTGAAGTGCCGGTACTTCTCCAGGTCAATATTTCCGGTGAAGATAAGAAAGCAGGAGTAGAAGCTGGAGATGTAAAATCATTTTTGGATTCTGTAGGGGAGTTAGAATTCCTGCGGGTTTATGGCTTTATGACTATGGCGCCCTTAAGTTCGGAAGGGGAAGAAAGCCGCCCGATATTTGCGGAACTGGCTAATCTTCAGGCTCAACTTAAGGGGAAGCCGTTCCAGCAGGTGGATTTGAAATACCTTTCGATGGGTATGTCCCAGGATTTCGAGGTTGCGGTAGAAGAAGGTTCTAATATGGTCCGTATTGGCAGTGCCATTTTTACATAAATTAACGTATTAATTGGAAAGACCAGCGGCTTAATTAAGAGTTATTCGTTCCGATATTATTATCATTTTATTTAGGAGGGTAAGAAATGGGTTTGTTAGATAGTTTTTGGTCCTGGCTGGGGGTTCAGACTGAGGTGGAAGAACACGTGATGGAACTACCGGCGGCAGCAGAACGTGAAAGTCGGGCTGGCTCCAACAACCTGGTCAGCATTCATACCGGCAAGAACCTCAAAGTAGTAGTCTGTGAACCGGAAAGATTTGAAGAAGTACAGGCCTTGGCTGATCATCTAAAGAATAGAAAACAGGTAATTTTGAATTTTGAAAACACGCCCCCGGAAGTATCTCAAAGGATTATTGACTTCATTAGTGGTACAGTTTATGCCTTGGATGGCCAGAGCCAGCAGCTGGGACGCAATATATTCTTATTTGCGCCATCAAATGTCGAAGTTTCCAAGGATCATCGTTCCTTGATGCGGAAAGGCAATGTGGCTGTTTCTGAAGCCTTCATGGGTGATAGGTAATGTCCTGGAGTCTGGGTGTTATTGGCTGCGGAAAAATGGCTTATGCTCTCATAAAGGGTATAAGTCGTGATGTGACTAGACCTGATTCGATTTATGTTAGCGATCCTGACTTGGGCAGAATAGCTCTGTTTGAGGCTGATTTTGATGCCATTCGGTTGCCCATTGATGAGTTAATAAGAGAATCGAGCGTAATCATACTGGCCGTGAAGCCTGGTCAGGTCGATGAAGTCCTGCAAAACAATGCCTGCTGGAGCAGTGAGAAGCTTCTTATATCAGTGGCGGCAGGTGTGAAAACCATGGATTTGGAAAAGGCCCTGGCCGATCAGGAAGTTCATATAGTAAGAGTTATGCCGAATACGCCCTGCCTGGTAGGGGAGGGCTTAATGGCTATCAGTGCTGGTACTTACGCTACCGAATCAGATCTGGAATTTGTGCAAACTTTACTTTTCACCAGTGGTCAGACTATACTAGTCCCAGAGAAAGATATGGATGCAGTAACAGCAGTGTCCGGCAGTGGGCCTGCTTATGTATTCCTGTTGGTTGAAGCCATGCAAGAGGCAGCCGTAAATGTGGGGCTGAGCAGTCAGACCGCTCGTCAGTTGGTCTTACAAACCATTAAGGGGAGTATCGCCATGCTGGAGGTTGGAGGAGAGCATCCAGCGGTTCTTAAGGAACAGGTCTGCTCACCTGGAGGAACTACGATTGCCGGCATTCGCCAACTAGAAGCTGGCGGAGTTCGCAGTGCATTCTTTAATGCAATATCAGCTGCCCATGCCAGATCTATAGAATTGGGTAAACCAAAGAAATAAGGAGGAAATGTAGAATTGGATTTAATAAGTATAGTAAGCACTATATTTAATGTTTACATCTATATAGTTATAGCTCGAGTACTATTATCATGGATACCGCATAACCCCTCTCAGCCCATCTTTAAATTTATATATGAGACAACTGAGCCAGTGATGGCTCCCTTCAGCAGACTTATACCTTCCATGGGTGGTATAGACTTCTCACCTATTATGGTGATTTTTGTTATTGAAATTGTACGCAAGATAGTACTTAGCCTTTTGGTGGCAATATTATAAATAATCTACCTGGGTTTGAAAAAAGGAGTAGCAGTATGTCATGGCAAAAACTGGAATTGCTGGCCCCGGCGGGCAACCTTAAGGTCCTGGAAAACGTTGTGGAAGCCGGTGCTGACGCGGTTTATCTGGGGGGCAAACGCTTTAATATGCGCTTGCTGCGTCCAGAATTTAATTTTTCTGATCAAGAACTGGCTCAAGCTGTAACTTACTTGCATGAGCTCAATAAAAAATTATATATTACCGTCAACAATTTATATAAGCAGCCGGAGATTAATGAAATCAAAGAGTATCTGCTATTTCTACAGGATATTAAGGTTGATGCTCTGATCATACAGGACTTAGGCCTGATAAAACTATGTCAGGAAATGGCTATCGATATTCCTGTACATGCCAGTGTGCAGATGGGAGTTAATAACCTGGAAGCAGTAAGTCTCCTGGAAGCTAATGGCATCAGCCGGGTAATACTATCTAAAAACCTTAACCTGGAGGAGATCCAAGCTATTCATAATGGTACTGAGGTTGGTATTGAATACTTTGTCCACGGTGATCTGTGTGTATCCCACACAGGCCAATGTTTTCTGAGCAGTTTCATTTTTGGAGAGAGTGGCAATCGAGGCCGCTGTCGCAAACCCTGCCGCTGGTCCTATAAACTATCGGGAGTACCGGATATAGATCCTTTAGACGAACAACACTATTTAGCACACAAGGACCTGTGTCTTTATCCTCATCTGGCTGATATTATTGAGGCCGGGGTCAGCTCATTTAAGATCGAAGGTCGTATGCGCAGTGGTGAACAGCTGGCCTTTATAGTAGGGGCTTATCGACAGGCCTTGGATATTTATCTGACCAACCCTGAAGCCTATACTGGTTCCGCTGGTGGCTATCAAGAACTGGAGGAAAAGCGGGTTAGAGATTATACCTCCGGCAGTTTATATAGATCCAGCAACCAAGAAGACATCGGTTTAAGTGGTGAACGGGAACCATTATTTCCCACTGCCCCTATAGTACTAAATCGTTTAAATAAAGCCGATTGGTCCGCTGCCAGGAGTGTTCAGCTCCACGATAAAAGACCGGAATTGACGGTCAAGGTTGGGGATATGCAAGGGTTTAGCAATATGCTGGCGATGGGCGTAGATAATATCATTCTTGGCTTGGACGGCATGCGTCAGCAAGCAGCTAATTGGAATATCAAAACCATTCAGCCGGCCATTGAGAAAAGCCGGCAATATAGATCCAGAATTTTTATAGAGACTCCACGAATCGTCAGTCAAAAAGATCTGCCAGATGTTCAGGTACTCATGGAACAATCCTGGTTAAATCAGGTAGATGGATTTCTAGTCAATGATCTGGGAAGCTTGAAAATATTACAGTCAAGACAGGGGCTGCTTTGGACCGGTTATGGCCTAAATGTAAGCAATTCCAAAGCCAGCGCTTTTCTGAAAAAATTGGGAGTAGAACGAGTGTCGGCTGGCCTGGAAATGAATGCCCAGGATTTACAGCAACTGCTGCAAGCCGATACAGCTATGGAATTATTGGTTCAAGGACCTCTGCCTGGCATAATCACTGATTTGTGCCTGTTCCGGTCTAAGGATAGTTTAGGCCAAGAATGCTCTTCGGACTGTTTGAATTCCTCAGTTTCCTTATTGGATCAAAAAGGGCAATCCTATAACCTATATAGCGATTATAAATGCCGGAATTATCTCTACCATCCCTACGAGCGGTCATTATACCCCTATCTTGCTCAGCTTATGTCCTGGGGACTGGAATCTTTTAGAATCGATGGTCAGTATTACAGCCCGAACCTGCTGAACCAAGTAGTTTCCCAATACCAGAAGGCTATCAATGATATCCAGGCAGGTAGATGGGAAGGCGAGGAGAGATTTACGGAATTACTTGATTTGTTTCCGCAAGGACTGACAGCCATGCCCTTGCTGGGAGCAGAGTTGTAACATATGCTATACGGATAATCGAAGGGGGATGAGTTCATGATAACCGCAATGGAAATACGCAACCAACAGTTTAACAAATCCTTCCGGGGCTATAATACGGAAGAAATCAAAAATTTTCTATATAAACTTGCTCAGGATTATGAAAATATTTATAGCGAAAATGCACAGCTAAAAGAGAATTTGCAGAGAGTTAGATATGATCTGGATCGTTACCATAAGCTGGAAGAGACCATGAATAATAGCCTCATCCTGGCCCAACAGACTGCCGAATTACTTAAAATTAATGCCCAAAAAGAAGCCGATATGATTATGGAAGATTCCAAGAGAAAGATTGCCGAGACCTTCATGATATACCAGGAGGTTGTCAAACGCTTGAATATATTTAACGTAGAACTAAAAGCTCAGATATCCGGGGAACTGGAGATGCTGGAGCGGAGCCAACGTAAAACCGAAGAATTAGGTAGTTTCTTCTATAGTAAAGACATCAAAGATATTCTGGAGAACCTCGGCAAGCTTAATCTGGAGAACAAAGAATGACCATCAGGATCACCCCATTAGAAAACGGCATTTGCCTGGATGTTCAAGTTCAGCCACGCTCATCGCGTGACCAGATAGTGGGGGAGCAGGATGGAAGGCTAAAGATTAAGCTGACTGCACCACCGGTGGAAGGGGAGGCAAACCAGGCCCTAATTAATTTCCTGGCCCGCTGGCTGGATTTGCCTAAAAGGAATATCAGTTTGCTGAAAGGTGAGTCCTCTCGCCACAAGCTGGTATCCATCACAGGTTTGAACGCTGCAGAACTAATTGAAAAACTAAAACTCTGAGCCAAACGGGTTGTATGTATGTACACCCGTTTTCAGCAGTTTGGGGTTAAGTATTAACACTGGACCGACGATAGATATGGCTTCCGTTGACCAGATCGCATTCCACCAGGCCCGCACTTACTAGAGACTGCAAATAGGCCAGGGTTTCGGCCATTACCAGCCTTCGAATATGGATATAGGTATTGGGCTGAAAAACTATTTGAGCCAGTTCCCATGCAGTCACCGGATTCTGTAGTGCGTCATAAACCATAGCTTTTCGATTATTGTGGTGGGCTGTGATAATTTCGATGCGTTCATTTAGATTAGAAAATAAATTGCCATGACCAGGCAGAACCATATCGACCGGTAAGTGTCCTAACTTTTCTAAGGCCGAAAGATGCATGTCACAAGGATTAGTGATACGATTTTGGGGCCAATCGGTCAAATGTAAATTGGTATGGGCTATTACATTATCACCCGAAAAGAGCAGTCTGCTTTCCGGGCTATGAAAAACACAATGACCATCAGTGTGTCCAGGAACAGGTATGGTGTTGTAAACTTTACCGGCCCAATTCAAAAGTTGATCCGGGTGAAGGGGGGTAAGCACAGGCCGAGGTTCCAGCATAGAGTTAATGTGTTTAATATCATCAGCCATCTCGACTGCCATACCCAACGGCCAAGCTGCCAGCAAGAAGGTAGCTAGAGCATGATCAAGATAAGCATCCGATGCTATATAATTCTGCCAGGTTATAATATCTGGTTCAGGAAGATAAACCGGGGCCATAGTCTTCTCCTGCAACCAGCCCGCTAAACCGATATGGTCATGGTGGTAATGGGTAAGGTATATGGAATTGATGTGCTTCCAGGAAATACCGATGGCAGACAATGCAGCAGCAAAAATATCTCGATTTTGTTCAAGATTAACCCCAGTATCTATTACAGCCCAACCAGAATCACTCTCAGCCAGAAAACAGTTGTTTTCCTTCAAGGGAAATGGCATAAACATTTTTAAAATATATATATCGTCTACTTTATTCAGCCATCCTTTATCCCACAGATCTGAAGTATTCAAAATAGTTACCCCTTGCTATCGATAATAAAACTATTATTTACCAATTAAGTAATTTCTGCAAGCTATAATACTTTCAAGGGTTAAGATGTAGGCTGCCAAATACTTTGGCTCATACAAAAAATCCACCCTACATTACGTAGAGTGGATTATGTCTGGATAAAATACAACTTAATCGCGTTGAGTTAATCTTCAAGTACTCTTTTAAGAAAGGTGCGGGTTCTTTCGTTACTGGGGTTGTTAAATATTACACTGGGGACGTCGTCTTCTACAATGACTCCACTATCCATAAACACCACCCGGTTAGCCACATCGCGGGCAAAGCCCATTTCATGAGTGACGACCAGCATGGTTAGTCCACTCTTAGCTAAATTCTTCATTACTTTAAGCACTTCACCAACCATCTCTGGATCGAGGGCGCTGGTAGGCTCGTCGAAGAGCAGTGCATCAGGTTCCATTGATAGGGCTCGGGCAATGGCCACCCGTTGTTTTTGCCCACCCGATATTTGGTTCGGTTTGGCGTTTATAAACTGTGCCATGCCAACCAGATCCAAATATTCCATGGCTGTTTTTCTGGCGGTTTCCTTATCGCGTTTTAGAACCTTAACCTGACCAACCACACAATTATCAAGCACAGACAGGTTGTTGAATAGATTAAACTGCTGAAAAACCATTCCCATTTTGGCCCGGTAGACTGCGGTAGTCATGTTATGTTCCAGGATGTTTTGGCCGTGGTATAAGATTTCCCCGGAAGTAGGCATTTCCAGGAGGTTTAGGCACCGTAGCAGGGTTGATTTTCCCGAACCACTGGCCCCAATTATGCAAACTACTTCGCCCTTGCTAACTGAGAAGTTAATATCTTTTAAAACTTCGTTATTGCCGAAAAACTTCTGTAAATGACGTATTTCAATGATTTTTTCCATGATTATTTCTCCCTAACCACAATCTTAAACTCTGCCTCGGGAACCGTTTGTGATCCGTGTATTGTATAAACTGATGGTCCGTCCAGTTTCATTTCAAAATACCTAAGTATGCGGGTAACCGTAAAGGTCATAATGAAATAAATGATGCAGGTAATAAAAAACACCTGAAAGTATGCATAATAAGTACCAGCCGCCGAATTGGAGTTAAAATATAGTTCGGAAACTCCAATAACACTTAACACCGAAGTGTCTTTAATGTTAATAACGAATTCGTTGCTGGTGGCGGGCAGAATATTGCGGATGGCCTGGGGAAGTATTATATTGACCATGGTTTGGGAGTGAGTCATGCCTATGGAATGAGCCGCTTCGAACTGGCCTTTGTCTATGGAAAGAATTCCACCGCGAACAATCTCTGCCATATAAGCACCGGTATTGATAGAAACAATAAAAATACCGGCAAAAAGGGTGGAAAGGTGTATTCCATAAACCAATGCAACACCATAGAAGATAACCATGGCTTGTACCATCATGGGGGTCCCCCTGAAAATTTCGATATAACACAGCAATAAAAAATTGACTATCTTATATATTATCTTTTTAAATATATTGGTACTATGATCAATAGGAATCGTGCGGATAACCCCTATTAATAAGCCAATACCAAAGCCTATGATGGTACCAGTCAGCGAAATAATCAGGGTAACTCCGGCCCCACTAAGAAAGAGGGGCCAGTATTCATGCAATATAAAGATTACCCATTGAAAAAAGGTACTGTTTGCGCTTACCGACATATTGTAATTACACTCCTGTTTTAGCTACGATGTTTATTTTGAGGCAGGCTGATTTGCAATTGCCTTATCCATAATAGCTTTTCTCTGATCTTCTGATAGACCGGCTAAAATCTTGTTGATTTGTTTAGCCAGTTCGGCATTTCCCTTTTTAAGCCCTACTGCAATTGCAACATCATCATCCGAGGCCTTAAATCCCTGGTCCTTGGCAAATTCAACCATGGCAAACTTACCATTGGCAGCTGTGGCCGATACACCTTCAGGTCTTTCTGAGACATAACCATCAATAATACCTGATTCCAAGGATACGCGCATGGCTGGAAAGTCCTCCATGGCAGTTTGCTTGACTACATTAGGAATCTGATCTATAACGGAATAATGGAAGGTGCCTAGCTGTCCGGTAACCTTGGCACCGCTTAAATCCTTCAGGTTGGCAGCTTTTTCCCATTTAGATCCCTTTTGAACCACCATAACCAGATCGGAGCGATAGTAATGATCTGAAAAATCCATGGTTGTTTTTCTTTCAGCAGTTGGAGACATACCCGCTATAATCGCATCAATGGTGCCCGACTGTACTGCGGGGGGCAGGCCCTTCCAGGATGTTTTTACGACAACCAGTTTTTTACCCATGCCATCGGCGAGTATTTTAGCGATTTCGATATCATAGCCACCGGCAAACTGGTTGCTGCCGGAGATGGGTACAGCGCCGTTGGCGTCAGTGGTTTGAGTCCAGTTAAAAGGAGCATAGCCGCATTCAAGACCAACCTTAAATTCACCGGATTGGGCTGTTGGAGTTGTCTTATCTGCTTTGTCAGCAGTTTTGCCACAACCTGCTGTGGTTATGCCCAAGCCTAGTACCAGGATTGCGCATAAAGCCAATTTTGCAATCTTGTTCATTTCATTTCCCCTCACTATATAAAATATTTTGGTGTTTCCGCACTTTTAATCAAATTGTAACACAAAAATATAAATAGTGGTCTCTTTGACAAGAGAATTTCCGCTGCTGCCATAAAACCTTCCCATTGTCACCCTGATAGCTCCTGTTCCAAATCGGAGTTTTTACGCAGTAAAATTGAAAGCAGCATAGCCAACAGAATCAAGCCTGCCCCGAAATAAGCACGTCTGGATAAGATCTCACCTGCCCAGAAGTAGCCGGCAATAGCGGCAAATACAGGTTCAGTGGTCAATACTACTGCAAAACGTGTAGGAGTGCTGAATTTTTGAAGATAGTTTTGCAGGAGAAAAGCCATGGAAGTGGCAAAAACTGAGGTTACGATAATGGCTGTAATTGCATTCATAGTAAAATGACTTGGCCAAGGTTCAGTTAAAAGTCCGGTTATCATACATAAAATGCCAACAAATAAAATCTGAATGCCGGTGATGGCAACAGCATTGTGTCGGTGTGAATAGTGGTCAACAAAGACAATATGCAAGGCAAAACCAAAAGCGCAAATTAATACTAGAAAATCTCCATAGCCAAGAGTAATTTCACCAGTTGGTACCGATAATAAGAATAGTCCAACGGCTGCCATAAATACTGTAAGGGTGGTTTGCCACGCGGGCATTTTCCGGTTTTTAACAGCTATCATTATGGGAACCAGAACTACTGATACTCCGGTAATAAAACCGGCATTGGAAGAACTGGTATATTGCAAGCCTACGGTCTGAAACACATAACCCACAAACAAGAAAAAACCAATCAGACAGCCAGCTGCCAGAGTAGTATCCTGGACTTTCTTAAGATTTTTATATGAAAAGGCGGCCAGCACCAGGAAGGCTAAAGTGAATCTAATACCGAGAAACAAGAAGGGACCGATATCCGCCAAGGCATTCTTGACCAGTACAAAAGTAATCCCCCATATAAGGGCTACCAGTACCATCAGTAATTCAGCTTCAGTGCGTTTGACATCAGTTTTCATCATATTAAGATATACTCCAATCAACCTAACTATCCAGCAGGGGACGATCTAAACCAATATTACATGTGAGGTAGTTTTAAAAAACCCTATCATTTGATATTAATATTCTCTATTCACAGGATAATATAACACAGATAAAATGAACTTGTCGCGATATTCAGTTCGCTGTATAATTATTAAAGTTATTTAGGAGAAAAATGAAAGTGAGGGCGAGATAATTGAAAAAATTGACGGCAATTATTGTTTCAGCTTTTTTGTTGATGGGTATGTTGGTGGTTCTGAGCGGGTGTGGTGAGAAAAAGACCGAACAGAAGGCTGAACAGCCGGTGCAGGCAGTAAAGGAATTAAAGGTAGTAACCGAGGCTGGTTTTGCTCCGTTTGAAATGACGGAGAATGGTGAGTACGTTGGTTTTGATATGGATTTAATCAGAGCTATAGCCAAGGCAGAAGGCTACGAGGTGAAAATTTCTCATTTGGGCTTTGAATCCTTGATCCCGGCTGTACAATCCGGTAAAGCAGATTGTGCAATAGCAGGAATGTCAATTAACCCGGATAGGCAAAAATCAGTTGATTTCAGCAAACCGTACTTTGATGCAGGCTTGATAATAGCTGTATCAAAGGATACCAAGGGAGTCAGCACCCCGGACGATTTGAAAGGCAAGAGAATAGCTTGCCAGGTCGGTACAATTGGGGCTGATGCCGCCAACAGTGTGAAAGCGAAAGATTCCAAAACCGAGGTGAAGGTTTTCGATAATATTGGCGAAGCCTTTATGGAACTGGAAAAGGGTGGAGTTGACGCAGTTATTAATGATCAGGCGGTTACTGCATACTATATTAAAACCACGGGGAAAGATAAAACCAAAATGGTTGGCGAGGTATTTTCAGCTGAAGACCAGTATGGTATTGCTGTGAAAAAAGGCAATGCTGAAATGCTCAAGATGATAAATGATGGTTTGGATAAAATCAAGGCCAGTGGAGAATATGACAAGATAGCAAACAAATGGGTTAAATAAAAAAATTGAGTTAGTAATATCTACAAAGTCCAGGCTGATGACAGAAGTGAAGATCAAGGCATGAGAAAAGCCTGCGATTGAGGCGTACACATGTACGTTGATTGAGCAGGCTTTTTGAAGTAATAACGAGATTCGCTTTTATCAGCAGACTGGTGCGAGTTATAACTCGCTTTTTACTATGTAAATTAGGGAGGTAAATATGTCTCAAGTTATCCCTTACGTCTTTGGCAGTAACTTTATGCAAACCTTGATGGATATTCATGGCTTTCAGGTAGTCAGCGGCAATCTTGATTCTTTTTTATTTGGTGCATTAGTAACCCTGGAGCTCACAATTCTATCCGTAGCGTTTGGTATGATATTGGGTTTGGTATTTGGACTGGCCAAATTAGCTCCCCAAAACAAAATACTGTATAGTCTATCCAGTCTGTATATTGATTTCTTCCGCGGGACCCCTCTTTTCGTACAAATCTTGCTGCTTCACTTCGGGGTGCTGCCGCTATTTGGTGATTACGGGGCCTTTACCTCGGCGGTTATTGCCTGTAGTTTAAATAGTGGAGCCTATATTGCTGAAATCGTGCGGGCTGGAATACAAGCCATTGATAAAGGGCAAATGGAGGCCGGAAGATCCCTGGGGATGAACCATCGGCAGGCCATGTGGTATATTATTTTGCCGCAGGCTTATAAAGTCGTTATACCTCCTTTAATTAATGAGTTTATTGCTATGTTAAAAGACACTTCCTTAGTATCCTTAATAGGAGTTTCAGAATTGACTTTGCGCGGTAAATTAGCTTATGCGAGCAGTTACGAACCTGCCTGGGTCTGGGGTGCGATAGCGCTGATCTATTTTGTAATGACCAAATTGCTGGCTATGTTTGGTGACTATGTGGAAAGGAGGCTGGCGACCGAATGATTGAGGTAAAGAATATTCATAAGAGCTTTGGTAACTTAGAAGTGCTCAAGGGCGTTAGCTGCTACATAGCACCGCGGGAAGTGGTCTGTGTAATCGGTCCCAGTGGCTCAGGTAAAAGCACCTTGCTGAGGTGTATAAACCAGCTGGAGACAGTTCAATCCGGTCAGATATTTATTGATGGTGAGGAGCTTACCAACCCCAAGGTGGACATCAACAGAATCAGGCAGCAGGTGGGCATGGTGTTTCAACATTTTAACCTCTTCCCCCATAAGACCACGTTGGAAAATATCACTCTGGCACCCACCAAAATTATGGGAATTAATAAAGACGAAGCCCATGAACGAGCAAATGACCTCCTCAGGAAAGTGGGTCTAGTGGATAAGGCGGCAGTTTATCCCAACCAGTTGTCTGGTGGGCAGAAACAGCGGGTAGCTATTGCCCGAGCTTTGGCCATGCAGCCTAAAGTCATGCTATTTGATGAGCCTACTTCGGCACTCGATCCGGAAATGGTAGGAGAGGTTTTAGAGGTAATGAAAGACCTGGCCCACGAAGGCATGACCATGATGGTGGTTACTCATGAAATGGGATTTGCGCGTGAAGTTGGACACCGGGTGCTGTTTATGGACGAAGGTATTATAATGGAAGAAGGATCTCCTTCGCAAATATTTGATAATCCCCATAACTCTAGAACCCAGTCCTTTTTAAGCAAGGTGTTAAAGGCGTAGGAAGCAAGGGGACGGTTCTGTTGCTTCCTTCTTTCAATTATCTGGCAAAGGAAGCAACAGAACCGTCCCCTTGCTTCCTGTTTAATACTGCTTGTAATAGGGAAGTGAAGCGTTGAATAAGCGAAGCCAGGAAATTATCAAGACCTTGCAGGAGGCGTATCCCGATGCTGGTCCAATGCTGCGGTTTACATCACCTTTTGAACTGCTGGTGGCGGTAGTATTATCAGCCCAGAGTACTGATGACCAGGTGAATCGGGTTACAGCCCTACTATTCAATGAATTCAAGACGCCGGCCGATTTTGCTGCTATGGATATCAACGAATTAGAAGAACGAATTAAAGGCGTGGGGCTTTATAAAAATAAGGCCAAAAATATCAAGAACCTCTCAACATTATTATTAGAAAACTACGCTGGGGAGGTCCCCAGTGATTTTAATGCCCTTATAAATTTACCCGGTGTGGGCAGAAAAAGTGCCAATGTGGTGTTATCAGTCGCTTTTAAGCTGCCAGGACTAGGAGTAGATACCCATGTGCAAAGGGTGAGCAACCGAATCGGAATAGTCAGCGAAAAAACACCTGACAAAACTGAAAAAGCCCTCAAGGCCATAATCCCTCGCGAACTCTGGAGCCAAAGTCACCATCTGCTGATTTTTCATGGCCGACGAGTCTGCAAAGCCCGCAAACCTGATTGCCCACATTGTTGTATTGAAGCATATTGTCAGAAAATTATTTAGAGGGTAACCCAACAGAGGGACGTTCTTTTTGTTGGCTTCTACGTGATTGTTGGTGGAAGCCAACAAAAAGAACGTCCCTCTGTTGGGTTTGGAGAATTCTATATACATTATTTACTTGTTTAACGAGTTAAAGTAAAATATAGCTGATATATTATTTTTAAGGAGGATACTACTTTGAAAAGAAAAATGGCCTTAATTCTCTTATTATGTCTATCCCTTACCGTATTACTCACTGGCTGCGGTGCCAAAACAGCCAAGGAATCAGACACTGACAAGACCAAAGCACCGGCAGATGCATCCTGGCAGAAAATCAAGGATAAGGGCTCCTTTACACTTGGCTTGGATGACGCTTTCCCACCCATGGGTTTCAGGGAAGAAGGCACTAATGAAATCGTAGGTTTTGATATTGATCTGGCTAAAGAAGCCGCCAAAAGAATGGGCGTAGAAGTCAAGTTCCAACCAGTTATATGGGATACGGTTGTAGATGAACTGAATAACGGCAATATTGATGTGATTTGGAATGGACTGAGCATTACCCCGGACCGCCAAGCAAAGATTGCTTTTACCAGCCCTTATATCGCTGACAAGCAGATAATAGTAGTGAATAAAGATTCTGCTCTCACCGACAAGAAGGCTCTGGCCGGCAAAAAAGTTGGTATTCAGGCTGCCAGCAGTGCTATCGAGGCAGTAGAAAAGGATGCCGCTACCTTTAAGTCATTAGGCAAATTGGTTCAGTTTGATAATAATGTTGATGCTTTGCTGGACCTCAAATCAGGCAGAATTGATGCTGTGGTAGTCGATGAAGTCGTTGGCAGATACTACTTAGCCAAGCATCCGAATGATTACAAAGTGCTGAAGGATAACTTTGGTGCAGAAGATTTTGGCGTAGGCTTGAGAAAAACTGATAAGACCTTCTTAGCAGAACTACAGAAGGCCCTTGATGCTATGAAAGCCGATGGGACTTCCGCTAAGATTTCCGAAAAATGGTTTGGAGAAAATATTATTAAATAGTAATTCGTATTAATCCCCAAGCTAATACTGGATTAATTCAGGCATTTACTATATCATTTATTACAGGCTAACAGCATTTTGCCGTTAGCCTGTAATTTTGCAGATTATTACGGATTAAAAGAGGTTGATTATGGAATACGTATATTCATTGCTGCCCTTTATGTTGGAGGGGACTGTTATTACCCTGCAGCTATTTTTTATTACTTTGATTTTAGCTCTGCCACTGGGGGTAATCTTTGCGGTATCTCGACTTTCGAAATTTAAACCCCTGAATATATTTATGCAGTTTTATATCTGGGTTTTTCGGGGAACCCCCCTGCTTTTACAACTGCTCTTTATCTATATTGGGCTTGGTATAGTTGGCATAACCCTGGATCGCATGGTGGCAGCAGTGTTGGCCTTTGTCTTAAACTATTCTGCTTACCTGGCAGAAATCTATCGATCCGGTATTCAATCCATTGACCGAGGCCAGTATGAAGCGGCAGATGTACTTGGATTAAGCCGCTGGCAGACTTTGAGTAAGATCATATTGCCGCAAATGTTTAAACGGGTTATACCGCCGATTAGCAATGAAGTCATAAATCTGGTTAAAGACACTGCCCTGGTCTATGCTATCGGAATCAGTGAACTGCTGAGGGTAGCCAAAATAGCTGCGTCAAGAGACTTCTCTTTCGTTCCCTTCCTTGTTGCCGCTGTCTTTTACTTGATTATGACCGCTGTAATCCAACAATTCTTTAAATGGTTGGAAAGCAGAAATGATTATTATCGTTAGGAGAAAAAGCCATGTACATGCTACAAGCTACTGATATTTATAAAAAATTTCAACGCACCGAAGTCCTGAAAGGTATATCCCTCCAGGTAGAAAAAGGCGAGGTAATTGCCATAATAGGCCCCTCCGGGTCAGGAAAAAGCACCTTTTTACGCTGTCTAAACCGCCTGGAAACAGTTGATCGCGGAACGATTGAAATTGAAGGCGAAATCCTGGTTCAAAACGGAGCTGACGGCAAAGCGGTCTATAGTAATGAGAAGGATATTGCCCGGATGCGTCAAAAAATGGGCATGGTTTTCCAGAGCTTCAACCTTTTTCCTCATAAATCGGTATTGGAGAATTTGATGCTGGCTCCTTTGCTGGTAAATAAGACTGATTCTGAGCAGGCTAAAAATACTGCCCTGGCTTTACTTGATAAGGTAGGCTTAGTCCATAAGGCTGATAATTATCCCTTTGAACTGTCTGGCGGGATGCAGCAGCGGGTAGCTATTGCCCGGGCTCTGGCTATGAATCCGGACATAATGTGCTTCGATGAACCTACATCCGCGCTGGACCCTGAACTGACCGGTGAGGTGCTGCAGGTAATGAAAGACCTGGCTATGGAACACATGACTATGGTGGTTGTAACTCATGAAATAGGCTTTGCTCGTGAGGTAGCCCAGCGGGTTATTTTCATGGATGAGGGGCTGATCGTAGAACAAGGCAAGTCCGAGGACGTCCTTTTGCACCCGCAGCACGAAAGAACCCAAGGATTTCTGAGTAAAGTACTCATGGCTCGTTAAACCCAAACAGAGAACCCCACCAAACAGAGGGACGTTCTTTTTGTTTGCCTCTGTTTCTTGGGGGGCAAACAAAAAGAACGTCCCTCTGTTTGGGGATGCTAAATTTTGAAGCTAGCTATCAGTTTAGTGATGTTCTCACTGTTCTCTCTTAAAAATTCTATTTGAGCTATCACAGCTTGGAGGGAACTTTCTTGCTGTTCAGCCAACTGAGTAACTTCATTGGAATTGCTGGCGGTCTGTTGGGCAATGGAAGCTACAGATTTTACGGATGAGACCAGATCGTCAGTGGAGGCGGACATCTCCTCAGTTGCCGAAGAAATTTCGATGATTTCATTATCAATGTTCACAACTCCTTGTACAATCGTACCGAATACCTGGTTGGTGGAGTTGATGGCCTCAGCCTGCTGTTTATAAACCGCTCTGGTTTCATTCATATCTTTTACTACCTGGTTAGTGTAGAGCTGCATTTGCTTAATCAGCCCGGCAATTTCGTGGGCAGATAAGGCTGATTGCTCAGCCAGCTTCCTTACCTCATCAGCTACTACTGCAAAGCCTCTGCCCTGATCCCCGGCGCGGGCAGCCTCAATGGCTGCATTCAAGGCCAGTAAATTGGTTTGGTCGGCAATGCGGCTGATTACTTCGACTATTTGTCCTATGCGGGAAGAATTATCGTTGAGTAGTTCCACGGCTCCGCTTACCTCTTCGATGGCTTTAAAGCTGTCGTTCATTCTTAGGTTTTGTAATTCTACTGCCTTGACCCCCCCGTTGATAGCTTGCTGAGTTTTCACTGAAGTTTGTACACATTTCTGAGTATTATCAGCAACCGAAGCAATAGTTTGAGCTAGATTGAGAATCAGGTTGGTAGTGCTTTGGGTGGAAACCGCCTGCTGGTCCGCACCCGAGGCGATATGCCCCATGGATTCTGAAACTTCACGAGCTGCAATACCAGTTTCCTGGGATAAAGCCACTAGGGTTTCAGAAGTGGTAGCAATCAACTGGCTAACCTGGATGGTTTGACCGATCAAATCCCTGAGCCGGGCGGTCATGTTGTTCATGGCATCGGCCACCAGTCGCATATAACCCTCATTAATATTATCCACCTGGCAGGTAAGATCGCCTTCAGCAATGGTTTGTGCAAAATCAGCCAATTTTAAGGCTGGATCAACAAACTCGATCATATTATGGCGTGATGAATATAGGCCGATGAATACCCCTCCAATACCTGCAAAAAATGAAGCAAATATTATATGGTTGAGATCCGGGTTTAAATGCAGACATGTTCCTATTATAACACCCACAAGGGCTGCCCCCAGGCCAGAACGAATACAAACCTTGATCTGCATGGCCTGCTTACCCTTTTTATGATCTATGTCTCCCACTATAATCCCCCCTGGTAAGATTATATTTAATGGCACAATTCTTTATGATAGACAGAAATACCTTTTTTTTCCAATAAATAATTAAATCGCATAGAAACAGCAGGTAATAAAGGTAGACTTTAATGTCTAAACCATTAAATTGCCAGCGGTCTTGTTATGTACCAGGCTTTATGCTAAAATATATTAGTTTTTAGGGATATCACGTAAATATTTTATTAGCAGTTAGGATCTTGATAGATGCCTTTCCTCCCTTGGGATGAGAGGTTTTTTGTTAATTATTATGTTGACAAACAAAAAGACTGATGAGGTGGTTTTTACAATGGCCAAAGGAAAATATGATGGGACCCTGAACTTACCCCAGACTGAGTTCCCGATGCGAGCTAATTTACCCAATAAAGAGCCGGAATTGCTGAAATTCTGGGAGGACAATAATATTTACCAGCAGGTTCAGGATAAAAATCAGGGTCATGACAAGTTCATCCTCCATGATGGGCCTCCCTATGCTAATGGTGACATTCATTTGGGACATACGCTGAATAAGATTTTGAAGGATATAATTGTCAAACAACGCTCCATGCTGGGCTTTGATTCTCCCTATGTACCAGGTTGGGATACTCATGGACTGCCCATTGAACAGCAAGCGATTAAAGCCCTGGGTATTGACCGGCATCGTACTGACGTAGTTGAATTCCGCCGCCACTGTAAGGAATATGCTCTGAAATATGTTGGTATTCAAAAGGAAGAGTTTAAACGTTTGGGTGTCGGAGGCGATTGGGACCATCCTTATCTAACCCTAAACCCGAAATTTGAAAGTATACAAATCAAGGTATTCGGAGAGATGGCCAATAAGGGTTACATATATAAAGGCTTGAAACCGGTTTACTGGTGCGCAGATTGTGAGACCGCTCTGGCGGAAGCTGAAGTTGAATATGGTGACAAGGTATCACCATCAATATACGTTAAATTCCCCATTAAAAATGGCAAAGGGGTCGTGCCCGAAGATGCCTTTATCATAATCTGGACCACTACTCCCTGGACTCTGCCAGCTAACATGGGGATATCTCTGCATCCTGACTATGAATATCTCCTAATAGAGGTCAACGGGGAAAAATATGTAGTCGCCAAAGGACTGCTGGAGAGTGTTTCTGCCCAATTAAACTGGAGCTCTTGTGAGGTGCTCAAAGAATTTAAGGGTCATGACCTGGAGCGGGCGGTATGTAAGCATCCGTTCATGGAACGCGACTCCCTGGTGATTTTGGGCCGCCATGTAACTTTGGAAGCCGGCACCGGTTGTGTCCATACTGCTCCCGGCCATGGTGAAGATGACTTCTATGTGGGTAAAGAATATGGGCTGGAGGTAATCTCGCCCGTAGATAACAGCGGCAAATTCACGGAAGAGGCCGGTAAGTTCCAAGGTCTGTATGTGCATAAAGCCAATCAGAATGTCATTGATGAGCTTGAATCACTGGGTATGCTGCTCCAGGCTTCCCGCTATGAACACCAATATCCCTATTGCTGGCGTTGCAAAAATCCGATTATTTATCGGGCTACAGCGCAGTGGTTTGCTTCCATAGACGGTTTCCGTCAAGAAGCTTTGCAGGCTATTGATGCAGTGGAATGGATTCCATCCTGGGGTCGCGAGCGCATCTATAATATGGTTCGGGATAGAGGCGATTGGTGTATTTCCCGGCAACGTACCTGGGGAGTACCTATTCCTATATTCTATTGTGATTCCTGCGAGGAAACCATTATAACTCCTGAAACCATCGACCGGGTCAGCGGTCTATTCGCTGAACACGGCTCGGATATCTGGTTTATAAAAGAGGCGGCTGAATTACTTCCCGAAGGTTTTAAATGTCCTCATTGCGGGCAGGATAAATTCAGCAAGGAAACCGATATTATGGATGTCTGGTTTGATTCCGGCTCTTCTCATATGGCTGTATTAGAAACTACGCCTGGCTTGACCTGGCCGGCCGATTTATATCTGGAAGGCAGTGACCAGCATCGTGGCTGGTTCAATTCCTCACTCTCCACTTCGGTAGCGGTGAGGGGTATAGCTCCATATAAAAAGGTTTTAACCCATGGCTTTGTGGTGGATGAAAAAGGCCATAAAATGTCCAAATCGCTGGGCAATGTAGTTGATCCGCTCCAAATGATTAAGGAAATGGGAGCCGATATTCTGCGTTTGTGGGTATCATCAGCCGATTATCGCAATGATATATCGGTATCAACAAATATAATTAAGCAGTCCAGTGAAGCTTATCGCAAAATCAGAAATACCTGTCGTTTCATTCTGGGTAATCTATATGACTTTGACCCCCAGAAGGACACGGTAGCTTATGATCAGTTAACTGAGCTGGACAAATGGGCCTTACTCAAGCTGGACAAAGTAGTTCAAAGGGTCAGCAAAGCTTATGCCGACTATGAGTTCCATGTGGTTTTTCATACCGTGCACAAGTTCTGTACTGTAGATCTTAGTAATATATACTTTGATATACTGAAAGATAAACTGTATTGCAATGATCGCAATGATGCCGAGAGAAAGGCAGCCCAGACGGTACTCTACCGTTTGATTAATGATTTGGTGATAATTTTGGCTCCGGTCCTGGCTTTTACAACTGAAGAAATTTGGTCTTACATCCGTCAGGATAATGATCCGGTTAGTGTGCAGTTATTAGGATGGCCCGGGGAAAATGAAGTTCAATTTGACGAGGAAATGGAAGCCAAAATGGATAAAATCCTGCAGGTACGCGAAGTTGCCAGCAAGGCTATGGAAGAAGCTCGAACCAAAAAAGTTATTGGTCATTCGTTAGGAGCCTGGGTTACTATATTTGCCAGCCAGGAATGGTTGGACCTGCTTCAGAATACCGAGCAGCTGGACAAAATACTCATTGTCTCCAGAGCTGATATCAAGGCTGAAGCAGAGCGCACTGCAGATGCCATAGCCCTGGACGAAGTTAGCGGGATATGGGTCAAAGTACAAGCCGCCGAAGGCAATAAATGTGAACGCTGCTGGATAATCGATCTTTCGGTGGGTGAAAACTCACAACATCCCAGTCTGTGTAAACGCTGTGCTCAGGTAGTAGGACAAATGGAGGTATAAAATGACCAAGGCGGAAGAAGGTAAACGAATAATTATTACTGTGCTGGGACATGATCAGGTGGGGATAATTGCTATGGTATCCGCTGTTCTAGCCGAAGCAGGTATAAATATCCTGGACATAAGTCAGACCATACTGCAGGGAATATTCACTATGGTAATGGTAGTAGATATCAGCCATAGTAAGATTGACATAGTGGAATTGCGGCAAATTCTGGCCAGTAAAGGTGAACAAATAAACCTGCAGATTGCGGTTCAGCATGAAGACATCTTCAAATTCATGCACCGGATCTAAGGAAAGGGGACACACCCGTTCCGGGAATGTCCCCTAGGTAAATTACGGGGGCATTATTACGCTGACCACAGCCATGTAGAAACACGTTGGCTAAGAAATGAACACAACATTAGTGGTGACCGAAGGTCACATATGTAGTACAGAGTGCAACCTTAATGGTGACCGAAGGTCACATATGTAGTACAGGGAGCGACCGTTCCGGGATTGTCTCCCCCAATAAGTTAGTGCCCCCATTAGGAGGAGGTAAAATATGCCATTTAGTATAAGTAAGGATGAGATTCTCGAAACCGTTTCTATGCTGCAGACTGAGAACCTGGATATTCGTACTATTACCATGGGAATTAATATTCAGGATTGTCGCGGAGGCAGCGGTCAGGAGACAGGTTTAAAAATATACGACAAGATACTTCGTTACGCATCCCAACTAGTGAAAACTGGGGATGATATTGAAAAGGAATATGGAATACCTATTATAAATAAAAGAATATCTGTTACTCCGATTGCTATGGTGGGTGATGGTCTGTCCAAGTCCGATATGGTGCAGATAGGATCTTATCTGGATAAGGCTTCTTTTGAAGTCGGGGTTAACTTTATCGGTGGTTTTTCAGCCCTGGTGCATAAGGGTTTTACGCGCGGCGATTTAGCTCTCATTGATGCTATACCGGAAACCTTGGCCAATACCGAACGGGTTTGTTCTTCAGTTAATGTCGGAACCACCAGGGCCGGGATCAATATGGATGCGGTATACGAAATGGGCAAGATCATCAAAGAGACTGCCCGCTTAACTGCGGACCGTGATGGTCTGGGTTGTGCCAAGCTGGTGGTATTCTGTAATGCAGTGGAAGATAATCCTTTTATGGCTGGCGCCTTCCACGGGGTAGGCGAGCCTGAATGTACACTAAATATTGGGGTCAGCGGCCCTGGGGTAGTATTAAACGCAGTTAAGAAATATCCGGATGCTGACTTCGGTAAGTTGGCCAACATTATAAAAAACACTGCCTTCAAAGTGACTAGAACCGGGGAATTAGTAGGCAGGGTAGCCTCACAGCGTTTAGGGGTTACCTTTGGTATAGTGGATCTTTCCCTGGCTCCGACACCGGCTATTGGAGACAGCGTAGCCGATATTCTAGAATCTATGGGACTGGAGATGGTAGGAGCCCATGGTACAACCGCCGCTCTGGCTATGTTAAATGACGCCGTTAAAAAAGGTGGGGCTATGGCATCTTCTTACGTTGGAGGTTTATCGGGTGCATTTATTCCGGTCAGTGAAGATCAGGGTATGATCAATGCAGTCGAGGCAGGAGCCTTGACCTTTGACAAATTGGAAGCCATGACCTGCGTATGTTCGGTGGGTCTGGATATGATAGCCATTCCCGGAGACACCCCGGCCGAGATTATATCTGCCATTATTGCTGATGAAGCGGCTATAGGCATGATTAACCGTAAGACCACAGCCGTACGGCTAATCCCAGCTCCCGGTAAAAAGGAAGGGGATTGGGTGGAATTTGGCGGCTTGTTAGGTCGGGCTCCGATTATGAAGGTAAATCAGAATTCCCCAGCCAAGTTTATAGCTCGTAAAGGCCGGATACCGGCTCCGATTCATTCCTTGAACAATTAGTGTATTTATTGGGCAAACACTGAGGATAATAAATCATAGAAGCGGTGGGTGATTTTATTGGATCGAAAGCCCGGGTTGCTTGATGATCGTGAGTACCTGGAGACACTAGGCAATAAAATCGACGAAATGTGCCTTAACATGCAGAAACTGGGTATTGCTGAATATGTTAGTATGATTGAAAATCCGCGGCGCCTCTTCTGGGTTAATTTCTGGCAAGGGGTAGCGCGGGGTTTCGGTATGGCTATAGGATTTACTATACTGGCCGGGGTAGTTATATATCTCTTACAGAAACTGGTGGTTTTGAACACCCCTCTGATTGGTAGTTTTATTGCTGAAATAGTTAACATAGTGCAAAATCAGTTATATCTTAAATGACCGCTTCGCAAATATTATCCAAGAAAGATAGGTGTTTGCAATGGACGAGCGGCAACAGCTTATGGCTAGAAAGAATCAATTAGAGCAACTTATTCGTAACAAACAGGAAATTATAATGGTTCCTTTAAGTGAGTGGACCGATGAGTTATCCTCTTATGATCAGCATTCGGCTGATAATGCCAGTGACCTGTACGAAAGAGAAAAAGAGATCGGGATATTGGAACTTCTGGAATTAGAACTGGAAAAAGTAAACGATGCCATGAGCCGGTACGATTCAGGTCAGGGCAAAATATGCTCCATCTGTGGCCAGCCCATAGAGCCGCAAAGGCTGCAGCGTCTTATTAATACCACCGTATGTTCGCGATGTGCGCATTATTATGATAGTGCTTATCGTGTAAATAATGAAGAACCACCGGCACCTGGCTTAATGTCCGATCTGGGCGAAAGCTTCCAGGTCGCCGGTTATGAACTTTATGAGGAATAAGACTCCATCAGAACGATGTTAGAAGGAGGTTGGCTGTTTGAAAATCGGAATTTTCACCGACAGTTACAAACCCTATACCAGCGGTGTAGTCACTTCAATAGCAACTTTCAAAGAAGAAATGACCCGCCTGGGTCACGAGGTATATATTTTTGCGCCCAGTTATCCGAATTATAGTGATGACGAGGAAAACGTTTATCGTTTTTACTCGGTCCCATCTCCGACCAATCCTGACTACACCTTGGCCATACCGGTTTATCCAGGGCTCAATATGATTGTTAAAAAATTAAGACTGGACATTATTCACGTACAGTCACCCTTTACTATGGGGCGGGTAGGGCTTCACTACTCCAGAAGATATCACATTCCCCTGCTCTTAACCTACCATTCCCGTTATGATCAGTACGTGCATTATGTACCGCTGGCTCAGGATCTGGCCAAAGAGGTCACTATTAAATACAGCAGTTCTTTTTGTAATCACTGTGATCATATTGTTGTGCCTTCCCAGGACATACAGGAGATAGTCACCGACTTTGAGGTACACAAACCGATAACGGTTATCCCTACCGGGATACCGCTCTACAAGTTCGAAGATGGTGACCCCAAATGGCTGCGGGATAACTATGAGATACCTGAGCAGAATAAGATCCTGTTATTTGTAGGTCGTTTAACTAAAGAAAAAAATCTGCCATTTTTAATTAAAGCTTTTAAAGAAGTTCATACCAGAATGTCTGATACTACGCTGGTATTAACTGCTCAAGGTCCTCTGGAAGCAGAACTAAAGAGCCTCAGCAGTTACCTGGGATTATCAGATAGCGAAATTATTTTTACCGGTGCATTGCCATTTGAAACCCTGGTCAATGTTTATCATTCGGCTGACCTCTTCGTCTTTTCGTCGCTTTCGGAAACCCAGGGACTGGTATTGACGGAAGCCATGGCGGCTGGGCTTCCTGCGGTGGCAGTCCGTGCTTCAGGAGTTCAGGATATGGTGGATGATGGGGTGGATGGCATTCTGACCAATCCCGATATCGAAGAATTTACTGATGCTGTATGTCGTGTATTAGGTGATGAAGAGCTCTACAAATATTTGCAGGCCAATGCTTATCGTAAGGCTGAATTAATGTCTTCCCGTACGATGGCTCTTAAAATGGAAGAACTGTACGAAACTCTGTTGGAGAATCGCTCCTATCGTCCCAACCGCCTGCTGGATGTCGGCTCATGGTTTAGTAATTCATTCTAATTATGGGTGTCAAGACAACCGTCCCCCTGACACCTGGATAACGAGAGGGATCTATACATATGAAAATCCGTAAGCTTATTGCCATCCTGACTGGGAAAATGGCCATTTTATTGAGCCGTCTGGTCGGTAATCAAGGCACAAATTACCCGGGCCGCCTGGCCCGCCAAATATATCCTCCCATTTTGACCGAACTGGCGCAGAATATCCAACAGGAAATTCTCATTATCACTGGTACCAATGGTAAAACCACCACCAGCAATATGCTGGCCGAAATCATAAGAGAGAATAATTCTTCCTATGTACATAATAGAGCTGGTGCAAATATGATAAATGGCATTACTACCGCTTTTATCAATGCCAGCAACTTCACCGGGAGCAGGAAATTCGACTATGGCCTGCTCGAAACTGATGAAGCTAATATACCACTGCTGCTCAAAGAGGTCCCGGCCGGGGCCATACTTATCACCAATTTTTTTCGTGACCAGTTGGACAGATACGGGGAATTGGATTATACCATTAATCTAATAAAAGATGCAGTAAGGGATACTGATATTGAATTGCTGCTAAATGCAGATGATCCCCTGGTATCACATTTCCAGAACCAGACCGGCCTGCACTGTTGGTATTATGGTTTCGATGACACCAGCTATGATGAATTCTCCAGTATGGAAAGCAGGGAAGGGCGATATTGTGTTTTCTGCGGCCATGAACTAAATTATGAACGCTACCACTATGCCCAACTGGGCAAGTTTTTTTGTCCCCAATGTAAAAATCAAAATCCGGTCAGGGATTTTACAGCCCATGATTTACAGATGCAGCCCAGTATAAACTTGAAAATTAACGAATTGCCTGTTCGCAGCCCATACCAGGGTTTTTATAACGCCTATAATATATTGGCCGCGGTTTCCATGGCAAAACGACTGGGTATAGCTGATGAGGCAATACAGGTCGCTATCAGTCGCTACCAGCCGCGGGCGGGGCGAATGGAGAAATTTTTGATCAGTGGTAAAACTGCCCTGCTGATTCTGGTGAAAAATCCTACCGGCCTTAATCAAAGCCTGGCCATGCTGGGACAGGACCCGGCGGTCAAAAATGTTTATATTGCCCTTAATGATAATGCCGCCGACGGCAGGGACATATCCTGGATCTGGGATGCAGATGTGGAAATATTGGCCCGGGAACAGGAAAGCATCAATTGGATGGTCTGCTCAGGACAGCGCAGTGGTGATATAGCCGTAAGAGCAAAATACGGCGGCTTCGATTCAGACAAAATTATCATTGAATCAGGTCTCAAAGAAGGTATCAGACTGGCAGTGCAGAAGGAGAGTGAGATCAGCTATATTCTCTCTACCTATACCGCATTGTTTGAATGTCGTCAAATACTGCTGAAGCTGCAAAAACAAACCGGTTCGACTAAGAACCAGGATCAAAACCAACTCGAAAGACAGATTTAGGGAAGCGGGGGGACGGTTCTTTTGCTTCCTTTCAAAATTATAGTAGGAAGCAAAAGAACCGTCCCCCCGCTTCTAGTAGGAAGCAAAAGAACCGTCCCCCCGCTTCCCAACTGACTGACGTTTTAGGAGAAAGTAATGAAGAAATTTATAATTGCGCATATGTATCCAGATCTGATGAACCTCTATGGTGATAGGGGAAATCTGCTCTGCCTGCAAAAGCGAATCAACTGGTACGGCCATGATTGCGAAATATTTGCGGTGAATCTCAATGATAAGCTTGATTTCCAAAATATCGATATGCTCTTTATGGGTGGAGGCTCTGACCGTGAACAGGGATTAGTGTATAACGATCTATTAGTGAAGGCCGATAAGCTCATGCAGGAAATAGAGGACGGTCTGCCGGCTCTCTGCATCTGCGGAGCTTATCAGCTGCTGGGGAATTACTATAAAGCCTCTGACGGAACCATGATGAACGGTTTAGGCTTCTTTGATTTGCATACTCAGGGCCATAAGGAACGCTTGATTGGCAACATCCTGATAGAATGCGAAAAAGATGGGCAGAGGAGCACCGTGGTAGGTTTCGAGAACCACGGCGGACGTACCTATCTTAACGACCACAAATTACAGCCCTTTGGCACAGTTCTGAAAGGTCATGGCAACAACGGGGAAGACGGTGGTGAAGGACTGTGGTACAAGAATCTGATTGGCACCTATCTGCATGGCCCCCTTCTCCCGAAGAATCCAGCTGTTGCCGATTTCTTTATAAAGGCTATGGCCTCCCGCAAAGGTATTAACCTGCTGCAGCGCCTCGATGATAGCATAGAAAACTTCGCTCATGAACAGGTGCAAAAGAAAATCCTTTCTTAGAATAGATTTTATCTGGGTTGGCAATGATAAATATAAATACTCGGGGACATTCCTTTGAAAAAGGTGTGTCCCCGTACCTTAGATAGGGGTGTATAGCCATTAGCCCGGATAATTTAGCCTTAACCCTGTATCCATATCCTGCTGAGCTGGTCAAGAAGCGTATGCAGGAAGTGTTGACCTGCAATAATTCACATATAAATGAAGTCCTAAGCTACTTGATGGAGGGCAACGGCAAGATGCTCCGCCCGCGCTTGGTCTTTTTATCAGCTTCCATGTATCCCCACGATCCCCAACTGGTTACCGATATAGCTGTTGCCATTGAATTAGTACATCTGGCCTCACTGGTACATGATGATGTTATTGACCAGGCCAGCTTAAGGCGCGGTCGGGAAAGCGTAAATAACCGTTGGGGAAATCAGGTCAGCGTGCTGACCGGTGATTACCTGTTTGCAACTGCCTTCAATATGGTCAACCGCCACAACCAGAAGGAAGTCCTGGATGGCCTAACCAGCACTATTAGGACGATGTGTGCGGGAGAAATACAGCAAATGTCTCTGGCCTATAATATTGATGTCAGTGAAGATGATTATTTGGAAAAAACCTATGGCAAGACCGCCTGCCTGTTTGCTCTGTGTTGTAAGGTGGGGGGCCTGGTTAGCTCCATGCACCCGGAAGGGGTAGCCGCATTAGAACAATTCGGACTTTGCCTGGGCTATGCCTACCAAATAATTGATGATCTGCTGGATTTCTTATCAGACAGCAGCCTCATAGGTAAACCGTGCGGCAGTGATTTGCTGGAAGGCAATATAACATTGCCGGTAATTTATGCTTTGCGAGACGCTAAATACGGACCAAGAATAAAATTGATACTGCAACAGGGAAAGCCTACCCCTCAGCAAATAGCAGAAATCGTGCAGGCTCTGATCAGCAGCGGGGCCATAGAATTTTCTCTGGAGCTATCCCGTAAATTCCTGGCGAAGGGAATAGCAGGACTAAATGTTCTCCCTTCCAGTCTGGCCCTCAAAGAATTAATCGACATGGCCAGCTTCCTGCTGGAAGACTATTATCGAAGCCTCAGTTCCTACCTGCCAATAGGCTCCAAAGAGGTGAGCAGCTGATGAATGTAATGGTTCAGTCCGAAAGTATATATACCAGACATAATGGCTGGCAGCAGGGCAAGATATTGTTGCATTACATTGTGCACACCCTGCCCCTGGTGAAACGAGAGCTGCAGCACTGGAGAAAAGAAGCCAGCTCTTGCCTGGACCAGGTCTTGAAAACACAGGCTCTCAATAGTATTAACAGCAAGGATTTTCATTGCTATGGCGGAGCAGTGTTTGCGGTTGAAGCAGCAGATAAGGAACAGCAATTGATCAGATTAATCGTTGCCTACCAGACCATATGCGACTATCTGGATAACCTCTGTGACCGCAATGATTGTTTGGATGGGCAAGCCTTCCGGCAATTACATATAGCTCTCCAGGATGCCTTGCAACCGGGTGTGTTAAAAAGTGATTACTATAAGTATTATCCCAACCATAATGACGGAGATTATCTCGACAAACTGGTAGGGGAATGCCATACCTGCCTGGAGAAGCTGCCTTCCTACCACCTGGTTTACGACGAATTGGCCTGCCTGGCCCAGTGGTACATAGACCTGCAGGTTAAGAAGCACATTAATATTCAACATAGGGAAAAAATCCTGATCGAATGGGCAGATACTAACCGGTTAGCCTATCCGGGTATTTACTGGCAAGAGTTCGCTGCCGCCAGCGGATCGACTCTGGCCATATTTGCTCTCTTTGCCCTGGCGAGCAAACCATACTTACAGGCCCAGGAGGTAAAGGAAACAGTCGCCGCCTATTTCCCTTGGATATGTGGATTGCATATTCTGCTGGACTACTTCATTGACCAAGCAGAAGACCGGGAGGGCGGAGATCTCAATTTCACCTTCTACTATGCTGACAACCAGGCCATGATGGATAGATTAAGCCTATTCATCCATCAGGCCCATTATCAGGCCAGTCAGCTAAGCAATCCAATCTTTGCGAAAACAGTTATCGAAGGCCTGCTGGCAATGTATCTATCTGATACCAAGATAAAAAGGCAGGGATACCAACAAATGGCCCGGACCCTAATCAAAGCATCCGGCAGCAGTACCCTGCATACCTACCGTCTCTGCTCCTTGGTACGAAAATTCTTTTAAAGCCAACTTCTTTTAACTCTCCATCTTCCACAAGTTATTTCGAAAAGCTATACTAATTAGGAAAGATAAGGTAATACTCGTAATCGTCTTTTGGAAAGGATGCCATGAACCTTGCATAAGAAAGATGATAGCCCCTGGTTGGGCTTAGCTAGACATTACCATCCTCCCGGAACCTCGCCGGGAACCCTGGTTGATCACCATCCTGCCAGTAGTGGTGAGGTTACCATTACCATGATTCAATACGCGAAGGACTATCATACGGAAAAAACAATGGAGTACCTGGAACAGTGCTGGGAAGAAGGTAAATCGGACTGCATTACCTGGATCAATATTGCCGGTGATTATAGTCCGGATATGCTGACGGTGCTGGGAGAACACTATGGTTTTCACGCCTTATCCATGGAGGATGTCCTTAATGTTGGTCAGCACCCCAAGATGGAACGATATGATGATTACTATTTTCTAATTATGTACCTACTTTCCGGTGCTGGTGAAGTAGATGCTCACCAGGTCAGCATATTCTGGAGTCCTAAGTTCATTATTACCATGGAACCGGAAGAGGAAGGTGCTTTCGAAATATTAAGGACCAGGATACGTAATCCCAAAACCAAGTTGCGGGAGATGGGGACCGATTATCTGTGTTACTGCATTGTGGATGCCCTGGTAGATCGTTTTTTTCCCAGGCTGGAGGAACTGAAAGAACAACTGGATTTATTAGAGGAGCGCATTTTCTCCCAGCAGGAAAAAGCCGTGATAGAAAAGATTCATAATATCAAGATAAAACTGCTCATTCTGAGCAAGCTCGTTTGGGCCAGCCAGGAGTTAGTAGCCGCCATGCAGAACGAAGAAGCCGACCTGACCAGTCCCAATATAGATTTTTATTTGCGCGACTGTTATGACCATACCGTACAACTTGCCCATAACATCGATAGCTACCGGGAGATAAGCAGTGGAATAATAGACTCATACTTATCACTAATCAGTAACCAGCAGAATCAAGTCATCAAAGTTCTAACTATTATTGCTACCATATTTATACCCTTGACCTTTATTGTGGGCGTATACGGAATGAACTTCAGAACTGAAGCCGGACCATTGAGTATGCCCGAGCTAAACTGGGCCTATGGGTACGTTGGTATCTGGGGATTCATGATCCTGCTGAGTATGACCATGATATATTACTTCCGCCGCAGGAAATGGCTGTAATAGGGCGGGTAAATATTAATCTGGCAGAGCCCGATGCAGCCAGTTCTTTTTGCGATATAGAATGGTAAAAATCAGGGCGCGAATCAGCCAGTCGGATACGAAAAGCAGCCAGACATATTGTATAGGCAAATGCAGGACGTGAATAAACAAGTACGTAAACGGAATACGATATGCCCAAGTACATAGAATAATAACCAGCATAGGGGTACGGGTATCACCCGACCCCTTAAAAATTGCTCCCAGTACCATAGTTATCGCAATAGTGAGTTGTTCCAGAGTTGCAATGCGCAGGAGCAAGCCCGCAATAGCAATAATTTCTGGATCATTGGTAAACATACCAGCAATCTGGTAAGGGATCAGGGCAAAGAAGATACCCAGCGTGCCCATAAACAACACTGCCAGTTCCATACTGCCCCGCGCCACCCGCTGCAACTGCCGCTTATCTCTGGCTCCCACACATTGACCCACCAGTGCCGTAGCGGCAATAGCAATTCCAAATCCCGGCATATAGGACAACGATTCGACCGTAATTCCCACCTGATGGGCCGCAAAAGGTACCGTCCCGGTAAAAACAATCAAGAACACCGATACCATGACACTGATATTATTGAAAAGCTGCTCACAAAAACTAGGCAGCCCCAAACAAAATATTTTCTTAATAATAGTCCAGCGCAAACGCCGCATCCAAAAGAAGTGAATCTTCAGTCCGGCCTGTCCACTCATCAGAACGATTAATGCGATGATAAAGCCAACAATATGAGCAATAGCAGTAGCCCAGGCCGATCCCGCCACTCCCAGTTGAGGAAAACCGAACTTGCCATAAACCAGCAGATAATTACCCGCACAGTTAACAATATTTACCACCAGGGCAATGTACATAGGAATATCCGTACGTCCCAGTCCCCGGTAAACCGTATTAATCATGTAGAAAGTCAAAGCCACCGGTACTACCCAGAAAGTAATCTCCAGATAAGTCACTGCCTCAGTATATACGACCGGCTCTACTGCGAACAGCCCGACGATGCTACCCGCATAAGCAACTCCCAGAATCCCCGCCAGGGTACCAATCAGCAAACCCAGCAAAACGGTTTGACTGGCAATCCGGCCGGCCTCAACCATCTGCCCGGCGCCCTTGGCCTGAGCCACCAGTACCGAAGAACCGATTCCCAGCGCCTCCAGAATCAAGACCACCCCAAAAAAAATCTCCGATCCCAAACTAACCGCCGCCAGCGGCACCGCCCCGAGCCGACCCACGATAGCAATGTCTACAACCGCGATTAGCATATAAAGAATCATCTCCATCATAGCCGGAAGAGCTGTGCGAAGAATAGTACTGCGAAGTGCTTTGTCTTTGATGATTAGCATGAGTTTGCCTTTCTATAATTACATGTATGTATAGCAAAAAAATCGAGCCTGGACGTTAGACTGTGCTAGTATGCCAGCTGGTATTCACCAATTAATTGCACAATGGCTAATCGTTTACAAAATGTTTCACGTGAACCCTCATGCCCACAGGACACAACCACCGATGAAAAT
>CAZEDT010000014.1:0-69416 GCA_964510795.1 uncultured Syntrophomonas sp. | reverse complement strand
GTGTCGTGAACTTGAACTAACAAAGCCAACAAAAAGAACGTCCCTCTGTTGGCTCCGACACTTGAATTGCGAAATTCCTCGGCTTAGCTTGACCATTAGTTTAAGGAATGCTATTATGCTGTTAAATAAACTTCATATTTCGTGTACTTTCTTCGGGGATGGGTGAAATTCCCTATCGGCGGTATAGCCCGCAAGCCTTTTAGGCAGGATTCGGTGAAATTCCGAGGCCGACAGTTATAGTCTGGATGGGAGAGGAAGGGCCGGCAGGTGATGCGTTCTATTTGACGCGTTAATTTGCTTGCGCGGTTATTTAATCCCAATTCCCCGATATATTTATCGGGTTTTTTGTTTTTCTGGCTAGTTATTCGAGGAAGCCAAAAAAAGTCTCTCTGCTTCCTCTGGCGAAATTTTGAAAAGGAAGACAGTACCATGATTGCTTCAGATCAAACCTATATGCAACGAGCCCTGGAACTGGCTGCCATGGCTTTGGGGCGAACCAGTCCTAATCCAGTAGTAGGAGCTGTCATCGTCAAGGACGGCCAGCTGGTAGGGGAAGGTTATCACCATAAAGCTGGTACTCCCCATGCTGAGATTCACGCTCTAAGGGAGGCTGGATTTCAGGCTGCCGGGTCCACAGTTTATGTAAGCCTGGAGCCGTGTAGTCATTATGGGAGAACTCCTCCCTGTGCTGATGCTCTGATAGAGGCAGGAGTGCAGAGGGTAGTAATTGCAACGCTGGACCCTAATCCCCAGGTGGCGGGCCGGGGAATGCAAAAACTGCTGGCTGCGGGGATCGAGGTTAAGACCGGGATAATGGAAAGGGAAGCTCGTATTCTTAACGAGGCCTTTTTTAAACACATTCAAACCGGACTCCCATTTGTAGCATTAAAAACAGCTATGACTTTGGATGGTAAGATAGCAACTGAGAGTGGAGATTCCAGATGGATCACCTCCAGTGATGCCCGGCTTTATGTTCACCAGTTAAGAAACACCTATGATGCTATTCTGGCAGGTATCGGCACAGTTTTACATGATGATCCCATGCTTAATACCCGTCTGGATAGCGATGATATTCATAATCCGATTCGCATAATTATCGATGGTAACCTGGATCTCCCCCTGGACAGTCAGATAGTAACCAGCAGCAATGAACAGCGCAGCATAGTATTTTGTACCCAGCAGGCACTTATTGAAAGGGAAGATAAACTAAAAAAAGCTGGCTGTGAAGTCATCCGTTTATCAGCCGAAGATGACCTCGTGCCATTGGAAAAAGTCATGAAACATCTCGGAAAAATAGGAATATGCAGCCTTCTAGTTGAAGGCGGAGGAGAAATAAATGCCTCGTTGCTGGAAAAGCAGCTGGCAGACAAGGTATATACCTTCATCGCTCCTAAAATTGTTGGCGGCAGGACTGCCCCCTCGCCAGTTCGGGGTCGAGGACTGAATTTAATGCAGGATGCTTGGGAATTACGATCCATAGAGGTAACCAGGTTTCAAAGGGACATATTGGTAACGGGATATTTCTAACCTGTTATGCGGACATTTTTATTAATAAGATTTTGTAATTGGTCTTCCAAGGTTTAATAAGTTAACAAACCATAAGTTAACTGCCTGAATCTTACCTAATACTTTTAAGGTGGTGATTAAGATATTTACAGGGATTATTGAAGAATTGGGGACTATAAATAATATAGAGCGGGGGAGGAATTCGTCGCGGATCAATGTTCGGGCCAGTAAGGTAGTTGAAGATGCCCGTATAGGTGATAGCATTGCTATAAACGGAGTTTGTTTAACGGTTACGTCTTATGATGCTGTACATTTTGCGGCCGATGTGATGGCGGAAACCCTGGCCAAAACCAATCTTAACGAATTGAACTCGGGCAAGCGGGTGAATCTGGAACGGGCGGTTCGTTTGGGTGACCGAATGGGGGGACATCTGGTCCAAGGACATGTGGATGGAATAGGAACTATCAGTGAACAGCAGAAACTGGATATTGCTACCCTATTTAGCATAAAAGCGCCTCCGGAGGTACTTAATTATGTGGTTAAAAAGGGATCTATTGCGATTGACGGTATTAGTCTGACTGTGGTTGATGTTTCAGCTGATAGTTTTTCGGTATCTCTCATTCCCCATACGGCAGCAATGACTACATTAGGGTTTAAGAAGCCTGGTGATACCGTTAATCTGGAAACAGATATTATAGGCAGATATATAGAAAAGTTAATACGGGGCAGCCAGGAAGGCAATAAATCGGATCTGAGTCTAGGCTTTTTAGCAGAGCATGGATTTTTATAATTAGGAGGAAGCAGCATGTTTAACACCATTGAAGAAGCTATCAACGATATTAGAGAAGGGAAAATGGTTATACTAGTGGATGATGAAGACCGGGAAAACGAGGGTGATATAATCGTTGCCGCGGAAAAATGCAGTCCCGATGTGGTGAATTTTATGGCTACCCATGCCAAAGGCTTAATCTGTATGCCAATGATGGGAGAACGTTTGGATGCACTGGAAATACAACCGATGGTACTGGAGAATACTGATAATCACCAAACTGCATTTACCGTATCGGTAGATCATACTAGCACCACAACCGGAATTTCGGCGCATGAAAGAGCAGCTACCATAGCAGCTTTAATCGCTGCCGATAGCAAACCAGCTGATTTTAGAAAGCCAGGCCACATATTCCCCCTGCGCTATAGAGAAGGGGGGGTCTTGAGAAGGACTGGTCATACCGAGGGTTCTGTAGACCTGGCTAGTTTGGCAGGACTAAATCCATCTGCAGTTATTTGTGAAATTATGAGTATGGATGGTACCATGGCTAGGGTACCTGAACTTATGGAATTTGCCCGCGAACATAATATTAAAATAGCTACAATTGCTGATCTTATTGAATATCGTCGTCGTAAAGAAAAACTGGTAACCAGGGTCGAGGATACCAAACTTCCTACCCGCTATGGGGACTTCACTGCGGTGGCCTATGAGTCTTTACTGGATGGACAGGGTCATATAGCCCTGGTAAAAGGGGAATGGGATAAGGATGAACCCGTTTTGGTACGAGTTCACTCGGAGTGTCTTACCGGTGATGTTTTCGGCTCTTGCCGCTGTGACTGTGGTGAACAGCTGGCCATGGCGATGAACATGATTGAGAACGAAGGCAGAGGGATTTTACTGTATATGCGCCAGGAAGGCCGTGGTATTGGCCTGGTAAATAAAATTAGAGCTTATAAATTACAGGATAATGGCAGAGATACGGTTCAAGCTAACCTTGATCTAGGTTTCCCTGAAGATTTGCGAGATTACGGTATTGGAGCTCAGATTCTAGTAGATCTTGGAGTCAAAAAGATGCGGCTGCTTACCAATAACCCCAAAAAAATTAAGGGTTTAGAAGGCTATGGGCTGGAAGTTGTGGAAAGAGTTCCTATAGAAATGGATTTAAAACCAGAAAATACTTACTATCTAAACACTAAAAGGGATAAAATGGGTCATCTGCTAGCCAGTGACTAGAAGGTGAGTTCCGGAAGCAGGGGGACGGTTCTTTTGCTTCCTTTTCCAGGTATTAATGAAAGGAAGCAAAAGAACCGTCCCCCTGCTTCCGCGTAAATAAAGGAGGAATTTATAAGTGGCACAGGTATTTGAAGGCAAACTAATAGGTGATAGGCAGAATTTTGGTATAGTGGTATCGAGATTTAATGAGTTTATAACTAACAAATTGTTGTCTGGATGTATGGATACCCTGATAAGACACGGAGTTAATCCGGAGGACATAGATATTGCCTGGGTACCCGGGGCTTTTGAAATGCCGCTGGTAGCTCAGAAAATGACCACTAAGGGTTATGATGCAGTTATTTGCCTGGGAGCAGTAATCAGAGGAGGAACCCCTCATTTCGAATATGTTTCTGCTGAAGTAACCAAAGGAATAGCTCAGGTGGGGCTTAACACAGGTGTACCAGTTATCTATGGGATAATTACTGCCGATACCATCGAGCAAGCCATTGAGAGGGCAGGAACCAAGGCTGGCAACAAAGGGGCTGACGCAGCCATTACAGCTATTGAAATGGTTAACCTGTTAAACGAGATATAATGAATTTTTTTGCCCGCTCTGTTTGATTTTAGACTTTTCGACAGTGTAAAAGGCCCTCCTCGGAGGGCCTTTTACAGCATTTTACATTTAGTTAGATAGATAACGTTACTTCAAAGACTCAGGTTTGGGCAGGATAGTTTTTGTTACTCTGCCTACAGCCAGTATTTCTTCATCTGAATTATATAATTTACACTCAACAAAGCCCAGCCTTTTACCAACCTTAATACAGCTTGCGCGGGCAATTATTTCCCCCTCAAAGGTAGGCTTTAGTATCGATACATTAATATCATGGGTAACATAAAAGTAGCTGCTATCCAAAGCAGTACTAAAGGCGAGTGTTGCTGTCATGTCGCAGAGAATATAATAGACACCACCGTGTACCGCCCCAGCTGGATTTATAATATTTTCGTTGACTCGAACACGCATTTCCCCGTTCCCATTTCCGTACTCTCCAACTGTGACCCCTAAGAACTTATTCAGTGGGACCTCATTTAATGTTTGAATAAAAAGTGGTACTTCTTGTGTCATATTACTATCCTCTCCAATCCCCAAAATAATACCCCAATTAATCTATGCTAATCATGGCTATTGCTAAAGTGGAAGTAAATTAATTGTTAACGTATGGACTTCCTTTTAACACTCTGATGACCAAATCAAACAAAACCTGGAATTTTTCAGTAATTTTAAATTTTTCCGGATTTACTGCTTGATATAATAGCAGTTGATCCAAGGTACCAAAATACATGTGGGCGGCTATATCAACATCGAGGTCTTTCCGAAAATGCCCCGTTTTAATACCGGATTGCAAAATACTAACCAGGTCATCAGTATATTTGCGAACAATAGCATAGCCAACATTCTCATAGAATTTCGGATTACAGCGAAGCTCTGTTAACAATATGTTTGAATAAGAAGGATAGGTTTCATAGCTTTTCAACTGATTACAGAGGTATAGTTTGAACACGTTTTCCGGATTATTAATCTCATTTATGTCAATATTCAAGTCAGTAAATAACTCTTCAACAGCCAACTGCGGTATGGACATCAAAACATCTTCCTTACTCCTAAAATACTCATAAAGAGTAGGATCAGTTATCCCTGCGCGAGCGCTTATCTGTGATATTTTGGTTGCCGCATATCCCCTGCTGCCAAATTCGTCCAGAGCAGCCATTAATATGCTTCTCCTTTTCCCCGGGCTTTGTAATTGCAAGTTGTCTACTGGATCGGGAGCAACAATTCTTAGCAGACTATCTACCAGAATATCACCTTTGGGTAAAAGCTTTATGGGCCGGTTGCGTACTACCTGGGCCAGCATAATGTCGTTGATAGTACCCAGGAGAATACACTGGTAGATAAAAACATCCAGATCCTTTCGGAAAACCCCTTCTTGTACACCCTCTTTTAAAATGCTTCTTATCAGCGTCAGGTATTTGTAAAGAGACATGGACCGCTTGCTTTTATAGAATTTTATATTACTCCAAAGGCTTAGGATGAAGAGTCGTGCTGAGGCTTGATTTTCTTCCATGAACATCAAATAGTGCCATATAACCTTTACTAATTTGTTATCTGCTCCTCTAATACCTAATAAATGCCTTTCCAGGCTATCACATATATCCGATAGATATCTTTCGGGAATTGCAAACAGAAGCCCTTCCTTGTTTTCAAAATGGTTATATATGGTTGCCTCTCCGACATTGCTGGCTTTAGCAATTTGTGTAATAGTTGTCTGATTGTAACCCTGCGAGGCAAAAAGCCCCTCCGCCTTTTCCATAATCGTATATTTGGTGCTCACACCAGGCTGTAGTCCTTCCTTACTAATAACAATCAACCCCCATAAAAATAACTATTGATGTTTTAATTATACTAAGCTATATAATAACTTAGTAAATTAAATGACATTCACTATAAATTTATCTTATGATTCTTTTTGTACTATGTCAAGCAAGTTTGTCAAAAGCATATATATCCACGTACACAAACTAATTATCGACATGAAAGACTAGCCAATCAGAATGCAAAATCAAAAAAATTGTAGAATGTTAATTAACTAATGTGATATACTTAAATAGCACTACAGAAAAGCCGCAAAATAACTCAGCGCTGGGAGGAGATAATTGTATGGGAATCTACGAAGAATACAAGCAAAAGCTGACTTCAGCTAAAGAAGCTGTAAAAATGGTGAAAAGCGGTGACTACATACAATTTAATTCTTTTAATGGCGTTCCTCCAAAGTTGGATGAAGCTTTGGCTGAATGCGGCGAAGATTTGGAAGAGGTTACTTTAAACTGCAGTGTGACCTTGCATCCTTTGCATACGGTTTCGTCTGATCCATTGCAGGAGCATTTTAAATACAATTGCTGGCACTATTCTGGAAATGACCGGGGACTATCGAACTGTTATTATGTACCCGGCCTCTATTATGAGATGCCCATAACGATACGCTCTAAAATGCGCGATGTAATAATGCTGCAAGCAGCACCAATGGATGAAGACGGCAATTTTAATTTTGGACCTAATGGAGGGCATATCGGCGAACTGATTAGATGTTCCAGAAAAGTTATTGTAGAAGTTAACCAAAATATGCCCATTGCCTTAGGCGGTTATGATATAGCGGTAAATATCGCGCAAGTGGATGCTATTATAGAAGGCGATAATCAACCGATGGCTGCCATACCTTTACCTCGACCGGAAGCTGATGATTTTAAAATTGCCAAATGGGTGGTCGAAGAAATTCCTGATGGTGCATGTATCCAACTAGGAATAGGGAACATGCCAAGTGTTATTGGTGAGTTTATTGCTGAATCAGATTTAAAAGATTTGGGCGTCCAATCAGAGATGTTAACAGAAGCCTTTTTAAAAATGCATTATGCAGGGAAAATTAGTGGTCAAAGAAAAGGCATTGATCCAGGTAAAATGTCATATATCTTTTCCTTTGGTACCCAGGACATCTATGATTTTATAAATAAAAACCCCTTATGCAGCATGTATCCGGTTGATTATATCAATACTCCCAGTCAAATTGCGAAGAATCCTAAAGTGATTGCCGTAAATAGCGCTTTGGAAATAGATCTTTTCTCCCAGGTGAATTCGGAGTCTATTGGAGTCCGACATATTTCCGGTACCGGCGGGCAGGTTGATTTTCTATTGGGGGCATATTTATCCGATGGAGGTAAGGGGATATTATGCATGAGGTCGACCTACGCTGACAAGCAAGGGGAAATATATTCAAGAATTTGTCCCACATTGAGAAAGGGAACCATTGTGACAGTACCCCGAGCCATTGTTCACTATGTGGCTACTGAGTATGGAATAGTGAACATGAAAGGCAAGTCAACCTGGGAAAGAGCCGAAGCTCTAATTTCTATTGCTCATCCAAGATTCAGGGATGAATTGATTAAAGAAGCTCAGGAAATGCATATATGGACTAGGAGCAATCGACTTGCATAATAAGGATTCTTAACTGACTTTCAGAATGACAAGCTGTATTTTGGCATTATGCAAAATCCTCAATTAATTAGTGAGTTCATATTATAATAATGATTTACCCGAAGCTGTTCATAATATATCCCCTTATTACGCCTATGGTTCCTACTGGAGTAGTGAACTGAGGCGTCCTTTTTTTGGAGGGAGCCGAACTGCATCCCCATTTAATTTACCGGATATAATTCAGGGGAAGATATAGCTGGGCCAAGCTCGGCTGCTTCTATAGTGATATTAATTATTATATTCATAAAAAACAAGGAACCCCTTCTGCCAAGTTGGCGTAAGGAGTTCCTTGTGTTTAGAAATGGCGGCTAAGCCTGCCTAGGCATAGAGCTTATTGGTTCTTAACCAAATTTTAGCTTTGTCAGCCGCTTTAACCAGTTCATCGCGGAAAGCAGGGTGGGCGATGCTAATTAGCCCTTCAGCTCTCTCCCAGGTTGACTTGCCTTTTAGGTTAAATGCCCCATACTCGGTGATAATATAAGAAGCTATTGACCTGGGTACGGTTACTATGGTTCCCGGGCTTAGGCCTGGAGTAATGCGGGATGCCAAGGTTCCGTCAGCTTTCTTGACACTGGAACTGAGAGCAATTATGGGCTTGCCGCCTTTGGAGTGAAAGGCGCCGTAAATAAAATCAAGTTGGCCACCGGTTCCTGAAATCTGGCGTCCAGCTGAGGCTTCAGAGGCTACTTGACCGTAAAGGTCGACTTCCAGAGCGTTGTTTATAGCTATTACATTATCGTTCTGCGCAATTATATAAGGGTCATTGCAATAATGCACTGGATAACTTGCGCAAGCTGGATTATGGTCCAAGAAATTATAGAGTTTGTCAGTGCCCATGGCAAAGGTATAAACCATCTTGCCTTTGTCGAGAGTTTTTCGATTGCCAGTAATTTTGCCGGCTTCATACATGTCTACAAAAGAATCTACCAGCATTTCGGTATGCACACCCAGATCCTTTAAGTCAGACCTGGCAATTAAAGCCCCGACTATATTAGGCATGGCTCCAATGCCAAGTTGTATACAGGCGCCATCGGACATTTCTTCCATAACCAGGGCAGCTATCTTTTTATCTACCGGGGTAACGGGCAGCTCGGGAAGATTATTTAACTTAGGATTAGTACTATTTTCAACAATATAATCTACTTCCGAAATGTGGATGGATTCACCCATACCTCCCAGACATACTGGGGCTGAGCTGTTGACTTCTACCACCAATTTTTGAGCCTTCCTGGTTGTATAAGAGGCCATTGAGTTGGAGGTTCCAAAATTGAAGAAGCCATTTTTGTCAATCGAGGTAACCGGCTGAAAACTAACATTAATATCTAAATGGTCTTCGTAAAGGGAACGAGCTTCATGATAATTAAGAGGTATATAATTACATAAATTCATATCCATTAAGTGCCGGGAGGTTCCGGAAAAATGCCAATCATTCATTATGAAATGTTCTCTTTCCGGATCAACCTTACATACTTCTGGCAGCCAGCTCATAGTAGTCAGGCGGATTTTAACATCGGTGAGCTCGTCTTTACGCCTGGCGAGAGCAGCATCGCAATCTTTGGGCTGCATCACAAATTCGCCCATCTGAACCCAGTCGCCAGGTTGGACCAACCGGGCAGCCTCATCAGCAGTTATTAATTTGTTTTTATATTCGGCTGCAAAACACATACATCAATCACTTCCTAATTTAAATTTAGACTATTTACTATGATTTCTTAAATAGTGATAAACACAAGCAACTACTGCTATCTAACAGGAGCTACTTGTGTTTGAAGAAGGGATTAGGTTTTTTACCGTATCAGAAAGTCTCGGCGTAAGCCGAGCTTTCTGATTCTTTCACCTTAGGCAATAGCTTCCGAATTCTGCAAGTAATCGGGAATAATCAAATCGGCCTCGGTAATAGCCAGAATTTCTTCTAGGGTAGAACCGGGCTGAATCTCTTGAAGGATCAGACCTTCAGGGCAAACTTCGATTACGGCCTTTTCTGTGACTATTAATGAAACAGAATTCTTGGCAGTTAGCGGCAAGGTGCATTTTTTTAATATTTTTGCAGAACCGTCTTTGGAACAGTGCTCCATGGCTACGATAACCCGTTTGGCACCTGTAGCGAGGTCCATCGCTCCTCCCATACCCGGAAACATTTTCCCTGGAATTACCCAGTTGGCCAGATTGCCTTCCTGGTCAACCTGCAAACCTCCCAGGACGGTAATATCTACATGACCACCTCGAATAATCGAGAATGAAAAGGCGCTATCAAAAAACATCCCGCCTTGCTTAATCGTGGCCAAATTTGCTCCGGCATCAGTAATATAAGTATCGGTTTGGATATCGGACATGGGGGTTGGTCCCATGTTTATCATTCCGTTCTCTGATTGGAGGATAACTGTAAGACCTTCAGGGATATAGTCTACTACTTTGGTAGGCAGACCTATTCCTAAATTAACAACATCACCGTCTTTAAGCTCTTGGGCAACGCGTTTAACAATTAGCTCTTTAGCATTCATCCTTTTATCCCTCCCGTTTAACCATAAAGTCAATAAGAAATCCTGGTGTATGGATTGCATTGGGATCTAGGTAACCGTCTATAATCTCATCAACTTCAGCTATAACCGTCTCAGCAGCCATAGCCATTAAAGGATTGAAATTTTGCATGGTTCCATGAAATAATAGGTTACCGGCTTTATCGGCTGTTTTGGCATGTATTAAAGCAAATTCCGCTTTTAAGGGTAATTCAAGCAAATACGGTTTGCCATCTACTGTCATTATTTGTTTGCCTTCTTCGACTGTAGTCCCTAGGCCGGTGGGAGTAAGAAAGCCACCTAAGCCTGCCCCTCCTGCTCTAACTCTTTCGGCCAGGGTTCCTTGCGGAACGATTTCGGCTTCAATTACTTTAGAGTTTATCTGTTTACCGGTTTCAGCATTGGTGCCTATATGGGAAGCAAACAACTTCTTAACCCGCTTCTGGACGATTAGCTTGCCTACTCCCTTATCCACAAAACCTGAGTCATTACATATAACGGTAATATCACGGATATCTTTGGCAATTAAAGCGTTTATAAGAGTCTCTGGGGTACCAACCGCTAGAAAACCTCCAAACATGACAGTGGCTCCATTGTTTATATCTTTAACTGCTTCAGCGGCTGAAATTAATTTAGCCATATGTCTTATTCCCCTCCCTGCATGCAAATAAAATAAATATTGTTTATGCTTCTTTAGTCCTAATTGGCTTAAATAGCGATGCTCCTCTCTCCAAATATAACCTGTTTAAATCTAAAACTCCCTCCTTTACTTACGTGGCTCTCGGTGTTATTCGCTACCAATAAGTATCAGGTGATCTTTTTTGAAAATGTGAATATACTATAAACCGAGGCAGATAACTTTAAATATCTTAATAGGATTTATAATATATATAGAGCATACTATAGAAATTATGGAGGTGTCAATTGAAATCAATTACTTGATTTAAAGTCAAAAAAATAAGGTATATAGGCATGTTTGTTGTATTTTACACTTTCCGGCTTGACTAAAATAAGTGCAAGATATATCATTAAGAAAACCGGAATATGAGTAAAGTGTGCTGAATCATTTTATTAGATTTGTTAAAACCGATTTTGAATTGTAAAGGCGGGTGATAGAAATTGTATGAGTCAGAGCTCTTGGACAGCATATAGAGGAAAAAATCAGTTATCTTCTATAAGAATTCAGCTGATATCTATGTGCTGGGACAGGGGTTCGGTAAAAGCAGAACGTTAGGTGTTATTACAATTGATAACAAGGAGGTGTCATTAGTGGGCAAGCTTAAAGGAAAAGCCGCTATCGTGGGAATTGGTGAAGTTCCAACTGGCAAATTCCCAGAACGTCAGGCTATTGATAATGCGATAATACCTGCCAGGCAGGCTATTTTGGATTCGGGTCTCAATAAAGATGAAATTGATTTTGTTATGCCTACTGGGTCGTTGTGGAGTCCGGCTTTTAATACGGAACTTACCACTGCCAGGATTGTAGAAGAACTTGGTTTAAAAGGTGTCCACAGTAATGTAAATGTTTTTGCTGGTGGGGCCAGCAGTTCTAACATGCTGAAAATTGCCGCAAGCTTAGTGAATTCTGGAGTAGCCAAAAATGTATTATGTGTTCAGGCAGACAAATTAGGGAGCGGGGTAACATCCCAGGCGGGGATCGATTTATTCTCCACTTCAGGTATGTCAATGGAATGGGAATGCATTTATGGTCAACATTACTCATCGGTGGCTGCCCTGGTTATGCAAAGGTTTATGTATGAAACTGGGGTAACCGAAGAGCAGATAGCGTGGGCTTGTGTGTCAAATAGAAAATGGGCGGAACTGAATCCTAATGCGATGCACCGTAAACCATTAACCGTCGAGGAAGTAATGGCATCTAAGATGTTATCTATTCCACTCCACGCTAAAATGTCCAATATGCTTGGTGACGGCGGATCGGCTTTTATAGTTAGCTCTGCTGAAAGAGCCAAGGATTTAAAAAATAAACCGGTATATCTGTTGGGTGACGGCGGGCGGGTAACCTCCTTTGCGCTGGGACAGCAACGTGACCTAACCAGGTTTGGTTATGCACCAGCCGCCCAGGATGCTTATGAGGAAGCAGGCCTTACCCCCAAGGATATTGATATTGCTGAAATTTATGATTCATATTCCATATTCCAATTGATAGCCTTAGAGGGGCTGGGATTCTGTGAGCGGGGAGAATCAGGTGCCTTTATAGCTGCCGGTAATACCATGCCGGGCGGGAAGCTGCCTATGACAACCAATGGTGGAATGTTATCACAAGGGCATACTGGTGCCGGCGGTGGTGTAGCCGTGCTGGTGGAAACTGCCAGACAGCTTATGGGTAAAGCCGGGGAAAGACAGGTACCGGGAGCCAAGTTTGCAGTAGAAACCGCTACCGGTGGATGTTACATGGATGCTCAGGTATCTGTACTTGGAACAGAAATACCATAGAGGGAGGGATAATCATGAACGAGAAGCCAAAACCAATTCCTGTAGTAAACAGTTGGTCCAAACCCTATTGGGAAGCTGCCAACCAAAACAAATTTGTTATTCAAAAATGTAAAGATTGTGGAGAATTCAACTTTATACCTCGTATGGCGTGCCCGACTTGCTTTTCCGACAATATGGGATGGGTAGAAGCATCCGGAAAAGGAACCGTTTATAGCCATACTACAGTTTTAAATAATGCCCCTACAGCATTTCAGAATGATTGTCCTTATGTTGTGGCTATTATTAAACTGGCAGAAGGTCCTCAGATGGTAAGCAATATTATTGGTATTGATCCGGAGAAGATTCATTGCGATATGGAAGTGGAAGTAACATTTGAACGCCTGAATGAAGAATTCAACTTACCCAAGTGGAAACCGGCTGATTAAATGCTTTATATACCAGGGGGTAATGTTTATTAGTAATTTATAAAATTTTTATAAAATGGAGGAATTTAAATGGCAGATTTAAAGGAAGTAGTAATTGTTGCCGCGTGCCGAACGGCTATTGGTGAGTTTTTAGGTTCACTTAAAGATGTATCAGCATCAGATTTAGCTGCTACTGTTATGAAGGAAGCAGTCAACCGAGCAGGTATTAATCCGGATATCATTGATGATGTTATTTTTGGGTGCACCTCCCCCGATTCTGCTGAAGTAAACCTGGCCAGAGTAGCTGCCTTAAAAGCTGGATTTTCCTACAAGGTACCTGGGGTTACTGTTCACCGTGTATGTACATCAGCGATGGAAGCAATTGATATGGCTTCTGCACATATACAGCTGGGAAATTATGATGTTGTTATGGCTGGAGGAACTGAAAGTATGACCCGGGTTCCTTTCGTTTTAAAGAATCATCGCACCGGTAACAAGATGAAGGATGACAAACTGGTTGATGCCTTATGGGAAGGGATGAAAGGCGGAAGCCCGATGATAATGGGGCTCACTGCTGAAAATCTGGCTAAGAAATATGGTATCACCCGCGAAGAACAAGATGAATATGCAGTACGCAGTAATCTCTGTGCACAAAAAGCTATAGAATCAGGACTTTTTGAAGAGGAAATCGTTCCCGTTATGATTCCTAAAAGAGGCGGGAAATTTACCGAATTTAAAGTTGATGAGCGCCCTCGGTTCAATGTAACCATGGAAGATCTGGCCAAACTTCCCCCATCTTTTCTAGAGGGAGGAACGGTAACTGCTGGTAATGCATCCGGGCTTAACGATGGGGCAGCAGCAGTCCTGCTCATGTCTGCGGATAAAGCCAAAGAATTGGGTATCAAACCTATGGCGAGAATAGTGGGTGGCGCTGTCGTAGCTGTAGAGCCGGAAGTTATGGGCTATGGACCGGTTCCGGCAACTGAAAAACTACTGGCTAAAACCGGATTAAAGCTTAGCGACATTGGTTTAATTGAATGTAATGAAGCATTTGCATCACAGTACATAACCTGTGAACGTTTACTGGGTCTAAACCGGGATATAACCAACGTGAATGGCGGGGCCATAGCCCTTGGACATCCAGTTGGCTGCACCGGAACCCGTATTGTAGTTTCGATGTTATACGAAATGAGGAGAAGAGGGGTTTCACTCGGATTAGCTACCTTGTGTGGCGGAAATGGCCCGGCCCGTTCTTTGATTATAGAAGCACTGTAGAATTGAGAGTTGATCAATGATCGGCAGAGGAGTGTTTTAATATGAGAGATGCAGAAAGGTTTAGGAACGCTCATGGTGAGTTCTGGGAAGATTACGAGTTGGGCTTTAAGTTTAAAACTACTTCCATTACTGTAACGGAAACCCATATTGTTAATTGGTCCTGCCTAACCATGGATCACTATCAACTGCATATGGATGCTGAATACTGTAAGGGTACGGTATTCGGTGAAAGAGTAGCCCATGGACCTTTGATTTTTGCTATGGGCATAGGTATGGTTGCAATGACCGGAGTTGGTGGTGACGTTGTCAGCGCCTGGATGGGTGTAGACAATATGCGGATGCTGGCACCGGTTAAAATGGGTGATACCATAACCTGCGAAGTTGAAATTATTGATCGCCAGGAAACCAGTAAACCTAGCCAAGGTATTCAGAGATGGCAGTACACCATTAAGAACCAGCACGATAAGGCCGTAATGAGGTTTGAGATGGTATTCATGATGGGAAGAAAACCTGTCGAATAAAAATAGAAATAGGGGAGGCAATATAATGGCATTAAGAACAAAGCAGCAATTTATTGACAGTCTTAAAGATAATCGGGTTGTTTATGTTGATGGAAAAGTAGTTGAAGATGTAACCACTCATCACCGGTTTAAAGCAGCTGTTAATCATATGGCACGGGCTTACGAAATGAGCCATGATCCGGAATGGTCAAAATATTGGGTTACTACTTGCCCGGAGACAGGTGAAACTATAACTGCATGTTATAGATTGCCCAAAAACACCGAGGATTTAAAAGCACGTCGTGAAGGAATTTATCAGGTATCGCGTTATGGCGGCGGTTACATTCCTTTTGGTTCAAGTAAAGAAATAGGAACTGATGCTATTTTCGCGTTACGCATGGTTACTGCCAATGTAGATAAAAGGTATGGTACAAACTATTCCGAACGCGTTATAAACTATCACCATTATTGCGAGAAAGAAGATCTGGCATTAGGCGGTGCTGTTACCGATCCTAAAGGAGACAGATCTTTAAGGGCTCATGAACAACCCCATACTGACACATATTTAAGAATAGTTGAGCGCCGTGAAGATGGAATAGTGGTTCGTGGAGCCAAATGCCACATTACCTCAGCACCTCTGGTTAATGAATTACTGGTTGTTCCTACTCGTGCCATGGGTAAAGGTGATGAGGATTATGCGGTAGCATTTGCCATCCCTGCTGATGCTCCAGGTATAAAAATGATCTGTAACCCTGATTATACTCCGGATGATGTTTTTGAATTTCCTCTAAGCGCAGATCAACCTATTATTCATGCCATGATTATATTTGATAATGTATTTGTACCCAATGAACGCATATTCCTCTGCGGTGAAGCTGAATTTGCCGGAGAACTGGCGGTAACCTTCGCATCCTGGCATAGATATACCGGATTATGCTATAAAGGACCGGTTGCAGAGCTGCTGCTTGGCGCGGGAACCTTAATTGCAGATTATAATGGAGTTCCCAATGCCTCGCATATCAAGGACAAACTAAGAGAAATCATTATGTATATAGAAAGTATCCGCACCTATAGCATTATGGCAGCTATCGAATGTCAGGTTTATAACGGGATAGCCATGCCGGGGCAAATGCAATGTAACATTGGAAAATATCTATTTGCCAGTCAATTCCACCAGATGCTCAGAAATGTTCAGGAGATTGCAGGCGGTATAGCGGCTACTTGCCCCAGCGGGTTGGATTATCATAGTCCGGATTTACACGACTATTGTGATGAATTCCTGGTGGGTCGTGCGGGTGTTTCAACGGAGAACCGTATTCGTATGCTGAAATTAGTAAGAGATTTAACCGCTTCTGGCGAACTGGGTATTCACATGTTTGGAACCGTTCATGGTGAAGGTACGTTAGAAGCCCAGAGAATGATGATGTTAAGAGGCTATGATTCTCGGCCAGCAATCGAACTAGCTAAGAAAACAGCAGGAATTAAAGAGTAAAAGATTAGGTTAACAAATACCTGCATTCTTAAGTAGGGGCGATGCTGAATCGCCCTTACTTAAAAATTGAATGTAGGTATTTTGAGAAAATCGCAACATTATAAGCAGAAGGATTTGCCAAAGAAGGAGGTTGGAATAGAGATGCTAACTCGAAAAACGGCCATTGTCACTGGAGCATCACGCGGGCTGGGAGAATCGATAGCAAAGAGATTGGCCGCGGATGGGGTCAACGTGATAGTGAATTTCTATCCCTCCCTGGAAGAAGAAGCGGAAGAGGTAGTAAAATGCATCCGTGATCTCGGTGGAGAGGCTATGTCAATTGGAGCAGATATTACCAAATATGATCAGGTCGAAAACATGGTAAATAAGACGGTTGAAAAATATGGAACGGTAGACATACTGGTAAATAACGCAGGTGTTTTAAGAAGTGGCCTGGTTCACAAGCTAACCGTTGAAGACTGGCATACAGTTATTGATACCTGCCTTACTGGCACGTTTCATTGCATCAAGGCAGTTGTACCTATAATGAGGGAAAATCGGTATGGCAGGATTGTCAATATTTCTTCCGGAGCAGGTTTACACGGCTTCAAGGGGGACTCGGCTTATTCAGCCGCCAAGGCAGGAATAATTGGTCTTAGTAAGACTCTAGCCAAGGAGTTATCGGATAAGGACATCCTTACCAATGTAGTTGTTCCCGGATTAATAATTACGGAAATGACAGCGGATTTACCCGAAAAGAATAAGGAAGCTATGAGAAGCATAATTCCTGCAGGTGAACTTGGAACTCCTGAAGCTGTGGCGAATGCTGTTTCATTTCTAGCAGTTCATAACCAATATATTACCGGAGATGTACTTTGTGTAGATGGCGGTTTAAATATTTAATTCAGCAGAAGCTGGTGTACGCGACAGAATAAATGATTATAAGATATAAATCTGTATAAGGGGGTTGTACTAATGTTTGATTTTACCGATGAACAGGTAATGCTTCGTAACAGCATTAGAAAACTGGTTGATAATAAATTTGATGCAGAATGGGCTCGCAAAGTGGATGAAGAAGACCGCTTTCCTCGTGAAACCCTGAAAACTCTCGCTGAATTAGATGTATTAGGCCTTACTTTTGGAGAAGAATATGGCGGAATGGGCCGCGACATTGTTGCTGCAACCATAGTTCTGGAAGAACTGGCGCGCAGATCAATAGCTTTGGCCTGGGTTTATGTAGCGGCTACCTTCTTCGGCGGCGAGAACCTGGGGCAATTGGCTACTGAAGAGCAAAGACATAGATATCTGCCCCGGGTAGCCAGTGGTGAAATATGTTTTGCTTATGGCTTGACTGAACCTGATGCAGGTTCTGATACTGCGGCCGTGAAGACCTTTGCAAGACGCGAAGGTGACAAGTTCATTATTAATGGAAGTAAAACATTTATCAGCGGTGGCAGCCAGGCTGACTATATGATTACCCTGGTCCGTACCGATAAAGAAGTTGCCAAGCATAAAGGTTTAAGCTTCTTTGTTATTCCTTTGGATGCACCTGGACTAAGTGCTAAACCCATCCCGAAAATAGGAGTTCACGGTTCAGATACCTGCGAAGTAGTTCTTCAGGATGTTGAAGTAAGTATTTCGGAGCTGCTTGGTGGAGAAGAAAACATGAACAATGGCTGGAAACAGCTGTTGAGTTTGCTGGATGTGGAGCATATTCATATAGCCGCCGAATGTGTCGGATTGGCTCAGGGGGCCTATGAAGAAACTGCTAAATATATAACCGAACGCAAGCAGTTTGGCGCGCCCATTTCAAACTTCCAGGTTATCCAACATGGAATGGCAGATAATTATACCCAGCTTACTGCAGCCCGGCTTCTGACCTATTATGCTGCCGATCTGGCTAATCGTAATGAAGATTGCTGGAAAGAGTCAGCTATGGCCAAGTTGTTTACTTCTGAAATGGCTAAAAAGATTGCGTTGGATGGAGTTCAATGGCATGGTGGTTATGGTTATGCATCAGAATATGATATTCAGCGGTACATGAGAGATTCGATAGTAATGACGATTGGCGGAGGAACTTCACAGGCTCAGAGAAATATTATCTGGGGTGCATTAGCCAAGCAACTGTAGTTGAGGTAACCTTTTTAATTGTTCTTAGAGCAAGTATTATAGCTTCTTCAAACTGTAATGCCTCAAAAACAATATTCTAGCAATTATGAGTATGGGAGTGATTAATTTATGAAATCTAAAGTTATATTGACTGCTGCGGTAACTGGTGGAATTAACCTTCCATGCCAGTCTCCATATTTACCGATTACCCCTGAACAGATCATAAGCGATGTTGTTTCGGCCTATGAAGCTGGAGCATCAATTGCCCACGTGCATGTTCGTAATCCGGAAAATGGAAAACCCTCCAGCGATATTGGGCTGTTTCGTGAAGTGACAACGGAAATCAAAAATAAATGTGACATTATTGTCGAGCTAACTACCGGCGGAGCTCATGGTATGAGTATGGAAGAAAGAATTGCAGTAATTCCGGAATTCAAACCCGAAATGGCTTCCTTGAATGCAGGTTCCTTTAACTTTGCGATATTCCCTATGGCTAGCCGTATTAAGGAGTTTAAGTACGATTGGGAAAAGCCTCATGTTGAAGCTACTGATGATTTTATTTTCCCCAATACTTTTAAATCAATGATTTATTACCTTAATACCATGAATGCAAATGGAACCAAGCCAGAGATGGAAATATATGATGTCGGGATGATAAATAACGTTGCCTATTTGATGAAGGAGGGCTATGTTAAAGCACCCGTACATTTACAGTTTGTAATGGGATTATTGGGTGGACTGCCTGCTACCATACATAACCTGATCTACCTGGTTGATACCTGCAAAAAGCTGTTGGGTAAGGAAGGTGAAGATTTTACCTGGTCAGCTTTTGCCGCTGGAAAAGACCAGATGACTATTTGTACTCAAGCAGTTTTAATGGGTGGACATGCTCGCTTAGGCCTTGAGGATAGTCTTTTCTTAGGCAAAGGTGAATTAGCTAAATCCAGCGGAGAACAGGTAGCCAAGATGGTTCGTATAATGAAAGAGTTGGGTCTTGCGCCGGCTACACCAGCCGAAGTCCGCCAGGAATTTGGTCTGAAAGGTGTAGATCAAGTCAAATTCTAAATAAGAGCTCTTACTGCTGAGTGGGTGAAACAAAATGGGTCGCATGCGGCATGAATTGTGGATTGTGAATACCTATTGAGTATGGGAAGAGAAGTATTTATAGGCTCTGGTAAGTCCTTGCGCAATTGTATAAGATTCACTTATTTTATAGTGCATGGGCTGGTTGTGAATGATATTTACGACCAGCCCAGCCCTATAAGAAAAAGAAACAATATAAGAAATATCTTTTTTGCTGGGGGAGGTTCCCCGGGCGTAAAAGCGGTGGAGACTATACCAGGGGATATACGTGGTCCTTATTTCGGGCTTAATTCTGCAGATTATATTCCTTGCTAGATTCCCGCCGGGAGGGAAGGTAAATGAGGATGGTTGAGCAGGTTTTCCCTAACATATATCGATTGGAAATACCTTTGCCGAAAAACCCTTTGCGGACTATGAATTCCTATGTAATTAAGGGTATAGATAGAAATCTGATTATTGATACAGGTATGAATCTGCCAGAGTGTGAGCAAGCTATGGAGGCTGGATTACGGGAACTGGACATCGATTTAAAAATGACAGATTTATTTATTACCCATTTTCATGCTGATCACTCCGGGCTTATTCCGCAACTGTGTTCAGCTGATTCCGTAGTATATGGCAGCGTAATTGATCTCGACGTTATAAAAAATATTATGGATAGCAGGGGTGAAGCTTACTGGCAGGCATATGTTGACTATGCTGAAAAGAATGGCTTTTTTGATGCTGGAACAGCTGTTGCGAGTCATCCCGGTGTGTGGCATATGGGAAGTGATGACTCATCAAAAATCTCCTGGGTAACTGTAAAAGATGGCGATACGATAAATGCTGGAGAATACAGTCTAAAATGTCTGGCTACTCCTGGGCATACCAGTGGGCATTTTTGCCTTTATGAACCGAATTATAAGATACTATTTGCGGGTGACCACATAATGACAGATATTAGTCCTAATATTGAGTTGTTTGCAGATGGAATCAATCCTCTCGGAGATTATTTGCATAGTCTTAAGCTGGTTCAAGAACTGGATGTAGATGTAGTTTTTTCTGCCCATCGACGGGTTATTCATAATTATAAGCAGAGAGTCGAGGAGTTAATAGAACACCATGGAGCTCGGAACGAAGAAATACTAAACATTTTGAAGGATTTACCTCAACAATATGGCCATGCATATCAGATAGCAGCTATGATGAACTGGGATATAAAGTTCGAGAACTGGAGCCAATTTCCGCCGGCTCAGAAATGGTTTGCTACAGGAGAATGCATTGCTCACCTGAGATACCTCGAGGAAAAAGGTCTGGTGGTAAGAACCAGAAATCAGGATGTAATAGTATATTCATTACCGTAGAGATTCGAGTTAATTATCTCTGTGGTAAATATTATTTAACAAATAGTAAGGAGGTTAAACCTATGAGCAGAGAAGTAGTATTGGTTGGTGCCTGTAGAACACCGGTAGGTTCATTCGGAGGAGCACTGAAAGACACCCGGGTGGCTGATCTGGGAAGTATTGTTATGGCTGAGGCTTTGAAAAGAGCAGGGATTAAGGGAGAACAACTGGATGAAGTTATTTTTGGCTGTGTACTGCAGGCTGCCCAGGGTCAGAATGTAGCCCGACAATCCATGATCAATGCTGGCATCCCTAAAGAAGTAACCGCTATGACCATCAATAAGGTATGTGGATCTGGATTGCGAGCAGTTAGTCTGGCTGCCCAAATTATCAAAGCTGGAGATGCAGATATTATCATGGCCGGGGGAATGGAAAATATGTCTGCTGCCCCCTTTGCTCTGGAAAAAGCCCGTTATGGCTACCGGATGAATAATGGCACTATAGTTGATGTTATGATTAAAGATGGTCTATGGGACGCTTTTAACAATTATCATATGGGTATTACCGCAGAAAATATCAATGAACAATATAACCTTACCCGTGAGGAACAGGATGCATTTGGTCTTAGAAGCCAGCAGTTAGCTGCTCAGGCGATTGCGTCAGGCAGATTCAAGGAAGAAATAGTTCCCGTTGTGATGAAAGGCAAAAAAGGCGATGTAGTATTTGATACTGATGAATATCCCCGCGCCACCACTGCCGAAAAGTTGGCTTCTCTAGGTCCAGCTTTCAAGAAAGACGGCGGGTCAGTAACTGCGGCTAATGCGTCAGGAATAAATGATGGGGCTGCTGCTGTTATCGTAATGTCCAAGGAAAAAGCTGATGAGTTAGGTATTAAACCTATGGCCAAAGTAGTAAGTTACGCATCTGCTGGAGTAGATCCTAAAGTAATGGGTCTGGGACCAATACCTGCCAGCCGCAAAGCCCTGGAAAAAGCTAACCTGACTGTTGATGATATTGATTTAATAGAAGCCAATGAAGCCTTTGCTGCTCAATCTATTGCTGTAGGTCGGGATATGGGCTGGGAAAAGACTATGGAAAAAGTTAATGTCAATGGCGGAGCTATTGCCATTGGCCATCCAGTAGGAGCCTCAGGTGCCCGGATACTAACAACATTACTATATGAAATGCAAAAGCGTGAAAGTAAAAGGGGCTTAGCCACTCTATGTATTGGCGGTGGTATGGGTACCGCCCTGATTGTAGAAAGAGTATAATTGATTAAATCAGGCCAGGGATGTTTGTTGGGCTTTCATTTAATACTATGGAAGCCTAATGAACATCCTTTTTCACCGTATCAGAAAATATAACATTTCTGAATGTTGCACCCTTCGGGTATTACATATGCTCCCTGTGGTCGCAATTAAGGAAAATAGGTAAGAAAACTCAGGCAGCCGACGTCCAAGGATGGACTAGTGTCGCGGTGCCAAGGATGGCAAGGAGCGACCGCAGTCGCCTAAAGGCTCACCCTTCGGGTACTACTGATGCTCTCTGGTGTTCGCTATTAAGGTAGCGGCGTAAGCCGAGTTTTCTTAATAAACAGCAGATTAATGATTTTATCTGCGTTCTCTGGTCCTTAAGCCAGGTAATCATATGTGCGACTAGTACAAAGACTCTAAAATCCATTTGCTCTGTCAAAATAAGAGGTAAACTCCAAATCTTGACTATAGTTTATTATTAGTTTAGCATAATACGTACTTAATCTATAACTATGGTTAGTAGGTGGATGTATGAGCGAAAAAGGGGAAACAAACAAAGCTAAAATAATTGATGCGGCCCGTAAAATTGTTGCTGAGCGAGGAGTACATAATACCAGTCTGCGTGCCATTGCCCAGGAAGCGGGTTTGAGTAATGGTGCCCTATATTACTATTATAATTCTAAAGATCTGATTCTATATGATATTATGGAACAGCAAAACACGGTACCCAAACGATTGGCCCAAAAAGTTTTTTCATCCCAAGATATATCGGATGAAGAAATAAAAAGCTTGCTTATTAATGTTTTCGAAGGCAGAATAGCCGACGTACAAACTACCAAAATGTTCATGTACCTGGCCCTGGAAGCTATATTGGGAAACGAAGAACTACAAAAACTATTTGCTGTACAGTATGAAGAATGGGTTAATAGTTTGGAAGAAGTCTTAATAAGCGTGTTAGACGTACCGAGAAGCGATACAACCAGGGGGTTGGCAATGGTCCTGGAGGCCTTAAACGAAGGGATGGTTATCCACAATTTATTGGGGTTGGAACAGGAAAATGCCATGAATATAACCAGGAAATTGCTGAAGGGAGATTTGAAAAAAATACTTGCCGATCTGGAAGGATAAAAATTACTGTACAAATAAATACGTTTTATAATATAAAGCTGTTGACAGAAAAGTCGACAGCTTTTTTGCCGGTGCGCCCGGATATCAGCGTTCCTTGGTTGTTTGTCTGCTCTCCATCGGTTTATCATCCTTGTCATTATTGTCTGTATTTGAACTTCTACGGACGGTGGTCGGGAAGTTTAGAAAAAAACTGTTAGATGAGGTGAGGTCTTGAACATCAAAGTGAATGCTTTGGTTAACATAAAGTCGAATAATTACAAAAATGTGCTAAAAGAAGGAGTATAAAGCATATGAATAGAATTGGTAAAATATACTACATGGGAGATATTATGCTCAATGCAATGTATTAGAAAGGAGGATGTGGTTTACTTAATACCAAACGGTGCGGAAAAGTGGGCATTATTTAACTTGGAAGAGAAGATTAAGGAGGAATAATTTTCACAGGGAGAAGCCTGTAAATCTGCTACTGATTATGGCAATGCTATGAAACTAAGTCTAGATTATTCGAAGCAAGGAGGCATGTAACATGGATAATAATGGTCCAATAATTGAAAATGACTTTACGACGGAAAGGGAACAGTTACTGGAAATACCCGATAAGCGCAAACCATTATGGATATGGGTGATGGTGATCGGTGTTTTGCTGATAAGCGGTGCAGGGTATTGGTACTGGACCACCACGCCCCAGTATTCGCTGCGCTGCATAGGCAAATCAATTAAACAGCATGATTTGGCGATTTTCAAAAAGTATGTTGATGTGGATAGTATGGCCAATCGGGCTGTAAACCAGCTGATCGATGTTTATATGGATGACCCGGAAATAGGGGACGATAATATAAACGAGCTGGCTCAAGGAGTGGTCGAGGTGCTTAAATCTCAATTGGTAAAGCTTTTTACCAATGAAATCGAGTCCTTTGTTGAAAGTGGTGAGTTTGAAGCAAACGAGGATAGTGAAGGAGAGGGGATTTCTCCGAATGAACTTTGGAACAAAGCGGGCAGCAAGTCGGCTAACCTGATTGGCATAAGCAATGTTAAAAAGGAAGGTAAAATAGCTGTTGTAGGGATGAAAATACAACTGCCCGAATATAACTCAGAAATAGTGCTGGATTTGAAAATGCGCGATCGGGGAAATTATTGGCAACTTGTAGAGATATCCAATATCGGTGATGCGGTAAAAAAACTTGATAAGTTAGAAAAGGATAAACTGGATAAACTCAACAAGCCCATTCAAGATAGTTTAAATAAGATAGTAGACTTTAAATCTACCGCTGAGGAAGGTTTTTCTGATGATTGGGGAATCGACCAGTATATTGATTACACCTTTGACCTCAGTATTAACGGTAAAGAACCAGTAATTAAGATAGATACCGAGTTTCAGATTTGGGATAACACGGGTTCATTGTTGCTTCAGGAAACACCAGTATTTGAAGGAAACTGGGCTCCGGGCTGGACTGGTCAGTTGAGCTTTAGAAAAGATATCAACTATTTTATCGATGAAGAAAGTCAACTTTGGGAAATCCCTACAGACCAGTTGAATGTAGAAATCAGACCCACAGGGGTAACATATGCTAGCGGTAAGAAAATAGAGCTTCTGGAAGAATTGCCAGAGGAATAGGAATTATTGCTGGCCCATTTTGCTTCACTAGAGAGCTTAAAACGAAATGCCGATTTCTGATGTGGTTTTACGAGCAACTATCAAGTCATCCCAACCTAGCAGGTAGTTACTTGGTTTGACTTGATCCAATTATTCAGCTATATCAATTCGTTGCTAATAAGCTTAGAACATAAGAACTTTACCACTACAATTCTTTAGGCTGCAGTAAATATTCTGCGGCCTTTTTAGTTTGACCAGCATGTTTGCTGAGCCGATGGGTTGAAAGAAACCCTATCACCTAACCAGCGGGAAGATAACCCGAGGGCAAGGGCGTCACTGGCAACGGTGGGGTCTGAAGGAAGCCGCAGGGGGAATTCGGAACATAGCGCATATGGCATAAACCTGGAGGAAGGGATAGATAAACTTCATCATGAACTTAAAACCGGAACATACGAACCAAAACCCGTCCTGAGAGTGGAAATACGCAAACCGGGCGGAAGCAAACGCCCGCTGGGAATACCCACTGTAGGAGACCGGGTAGTCCAACAAGCTGTCCTAAACATCTTGCAACCCATATTCGACCCAGGATTTCACCCATCCAGTTACGGTTATCGCCCCGAGCGCTCCTGTCAGCAGGCAATAGCTAAAGCAGAAAGATTCATGAACAAATACGGTTTAAGACACGTAGTGGATATGGACTTATCCGAATGTTTGACCGATTAGATCATGAACTGATACTAAAGAGCGCAAACCGTAAAATAAGCGATGGGAGCCTGCTCAAGCTGATAAAGAAATTCTTAACAGCTGGAATAATGAAAGACGGTGCGTATGAAGAAACAGCCATCGAAAGCCCGCAAGGTGGCGTAATTTACCACTTTTAACGAATATCTATCTGGACTACTTTGACCAGAAAATGGAAGCGAAGGGAATCCGCATAGTGCGTTATGCAGATGATATTCTCATATTTGCCGAAAGTCACCGAGAGGCCAGGAAATATCTGCAGTTAGCCACATCAATACTGGAAAGGGAATTGAAACTGGTAGTTAACCAGGAAAAGACCCACATAACAAAAGCAAACAAAGGAGTGGCATATCTGGGATTTGTAATCTGGCCCAAGGCTGTAAGCATACATCCCAAGAAAATAGAAGCATTCAAAGACAAGATTAGAAAAATGACTCCGAGAAACCACGGGATGAATATAGAGAAAATGGCCAAGAGACTAAATCCGGTACTGCGTGGGTGGGCTAACTATTATCAAATTGCTAACTGCAAGACTACATTTGCCAAGCTAATGGGATGGATAAGGCGAAGGTTGAGAATGAAGCAAATGCGGGAATGGAAGAGCTTTAAACAGCTACACAAAACATTACGGCGAAGAGGATACAAGGGCGAGTTTCAAAAGATATCCATGACAAGATGGAGATCCTCAGCTAGCCCCCTTATTAACCTAGCTCTGCCTAATAGCTGGTTTGATGAAATTGGACTCGTAAATTTCGAAACGTATAAAACCGGGATTTTGCCATTCTATTATGAAAGATAAGGTTTGCCAAGAGCCGTATACGAGGTCCGTACGTACGGTTCTGTGAGAGGAATGGTGCTGCATTTAGCTACTGCAGCATCACCCTACTCGATCTGTATCAGACCCCCATGCCGCGAAGCGGCACCACTGAAGAAGATCGATAGATAAAAATACTCAGGCAACCGCCTTCACATAAAGGCTCGGCGTAAGCCGAGTTTTCTTATATCAAAAAAGATTCTTAAGTTTAAAAGTTCGATCAGTTGACCTTAACTCAAGACAGAGCCAGTTTGAAAAACCGCTAATTTCCTCATGTTAAGCTGTGCTTATCAGGTATGCACCTCAAGCTCTTTACCATTTACAAAACAATTATTTTTATATTATAATAAACTAAGTCGTATGACCGACTTATAAAAAAATAAACCAAAAATAGTGGATTATGTTGAAAAAAACAGAGGATAGAAAGGAGCTAGCAAATGTCTTTACTTTTTACTGAAGAGCAAGAGCTTATGAGAAACATCGCCCGTGAATTTGCTGTCGAAGAGATTCGTCCAAGGGCTAAGGAGATTGATGAGACTGATATTTTTCCAATGGATCTGGCCCAAAAAGCTGCTGAATTAGGATTTTGTGGCGCTGGATATCCAGAGGAATTTGGTGGTGTTGGTGGCGGGTTAGCCATGGGCTGTCTGGTTATCGAAGAATTCTGCAAGGAATCAGGCATTGGCGTACTTATAGGGCCCTCCACGGTTGCTCAGAGCATATTGAATATGGGAACACCTTACTTGATTGAAAAATATGCCGTGCCGCTTATCCGAGGTGATATAAAGATGGGGATGGGTTGGTCTGAGCCTCAAGCTGGTTCTGATATCGCGAATGTTAAAACAACAGCAACCAGGGAGGGCGATGAATGGATTTTAAACGGCAGCAAAACTTTTATTACTTCTTCATCATGGGCTGATGCATGGATGATCAGCGCCGCAACAACTGATGAAGTCAGCGGTAAACAAGGAATAAGTATTTTTATAGTTGAAAGGAATTTTCCTGGTTTCCAGGAAGGCGCGGAATGTCACAAGTATTGGTGGCGAGGCTCTGGAACAGGGGAAATATTTCTTAATAATTGTCGGGTTCCAGCTAGTAACCTCTTAGGGGAATTTAATAAGGGTCTGCATGTAACCTTTTCGGTTCTGGATAAAGGGCGTACTTTTGTGGCCAGCTTTGCCCTGGGTCTGGCTCAGGGTGCTTTTGCAAAAGCTTTGGAGTATTCCAAACAGAGAGTCCAATTTGGTAAACCCATATGTGAGCACCAGGCTATTCAGTTCTACCTGGCTGAAATGGCAATGGAGATTGAAGCATCAAGATCGTTAATTTACACTGCTGCAGCTTTATGTGATTCCGGCAGGCCTTTCACCAAACAGGCTTCCATGGCGAAGTTATATGCCAGTGAAGCTGCAATAAGGGTAACCGATAAAGCTATACAGATTTGCGGAGGAATGGGTCTGGATAAGAACTTCGGGATTGATCGTTATTATCGTGATGCCCGGGTACTTTCAATTGGTGAAGGCACCAGCGAGATGCAAAAGCTGATTATTGCCAGGGATTTATTAAGATAATATGCCTGATGATTTGCAGCTTTTTTTAAACTAATAGTAGTCGAAGTAGTTTAGATTAGTAGGGAGGGTGTTTATGGCTAATATAATAGTTTGTTATAAGTGGGTAACAGATGAAGCCGATATAAGGTTTAATCCCAGTAATTCTAACCTGGATACAAGCCGGGCAAACCATAAAATTAGTGAATATGACCGACATGCTATTGAAGAAGGAGTAAAGGTTAGGGGTACAACGGGTGACGAATTGATCGCTATCACTTTTGGTAATAGCGATGCTAAAAAGTCCATAAAAGATGTTCTATCCCGTGGAGCAACAAAGGCCTGCTGGGTAAATGATGATCTTGCTGTCACAGCCGACGGCTTTGTCACTGCCGAAGTTTTGGCCGCGGCTATAAAGAAAATCGGTGATTATAAGCTGATCATTTGTGCTGAGGGTGCAAGTGATACATTTGCCCGGCAGGTAGGTCCAAGGATTGGTGCTATTCTGGATATACCCGTAATATCATCCGTATATGAACTAAGTGTTGAAGGTAATCAAATGACGGCTAAACGAAAACTCGAGGAAGTCGTAGAATATGTAACCATTTACGGACCCGCAGTAATTTGCGTACTTCCGGAAATAAACAAGCCGCCGGTGCCGAGCTTGAAAGCAGCGCTCGAAGCTTCCAAAAAGCCGGTTGTTGAATATAAGGTAAGCGATTTGGTAATTGACACCGAGTATCTACAACCAAAAACCAGACTAAAATCACTTAAAGCCTACACTATGGATCGTAAAAATATATTGTTTAATGAAGGCAACGGCAGTGAAAGGGTAAAGCAGCTAGTGGATAGCCTCAGAAAGGAAGGAGTCATATAATGGCCGGGATTTTTATATTCTCCGAAAATAATAACATCGCCTTGCAACTGTTAACTCTGGGACTTGAATTGAAACAAAGTATGCAAGAACAAGTCTTAGCAATAACTCTGCGTAAGGAGGAGGGAGAGCGGCTGGTTGCTGCTGGTGCGGACAAGGTGTATGTCCTGGAAAACGATAGTCGCTGGCCTGAAAGCTATTCGGCAGCTATAGCTAACCTGCTTAATGATAATCAGGCAGCGTTATTTATTGTAGGAGCCACCAGCCGGGGGCGCGATATCGCAGCCAGAGTTGCTGCTCATTTACGAACAAGTCTGGTTAGCGAGGCGATAAAGATTGAATTTGTGGATGGTGTCATTGAGACGCAAAGGCTGATGTATGGCGGAGCGGTTGTATGTACCGAAGAATTCCATGGAACAGGTATAGTATCAGTAGCTCCAGGCAAGTATCCTTCGCAAGAGCCGGCAACTGGCAGCAGCGGCGAAATCATAAGTATTGATGTCAAGGTGCAAACAGGTGTAACCATTGATAAGGTTGAGCCGGTCGTCCACCGGGGAACAGATATTACCAGGGCAACCAGGGTGGTTGGTGTAGGCAGGGGGGTTGGCCGGATAGAAGACATAGGAATGATAGAGGAACTTGCTGCAGCAATTGGAGCAGAACTGGGTTGTACCAGGAGTATTGCCGAAGAGTTTCACTGGCTTCCGAATGAAGCTTATATTGGTATCTCCGGTCGAAACATAAAACCAGAAATATACCTTTCCGTTGGTGTTTCAGGACAGATACAGCATGTAGTTGGTATCCGTGATTCCAAAATAATAGTTGCTGTAGATAAGGCCGAAAATGCACCTATTTTTAATTCATGTGATTATGGGATAGTTGGGGACCTATATGAAATAGTACCTCTATTGACGAAAGCAATCATGGAGCTTAAATAGGTTTAAGAAAAACCGAATTGCACTTAAGCATATTTATAATTACTAAGAAAAAGAATCTGGTAATCAATACGGTTTTATACGTAATAACCCGACAGGGAAACGGGGTGTATTTTTATGAGCGATCAAGAAAAGTTTGACGTTATTATTATTGGTGCGGGACCTGCTGGTATAGCTTGCGCCTATAAGTTAGCCAGGGAGGGTAAAAATGTACTGGTGATTGAAAGGGGGATAAGCGCGGGGAGCAAGAATGTTACGGGGGGCAGGCTATACACCTATGCCTTGGATTTGTTGGAACCGGGTTTGTGGGAAGAGGCGATATTGGAAAGAAAAGTAACCCGTGAGCAAATTATGGTTGTTAATGGCGATAGGAGCATTGTCATAGATTACGCAGATCCGTCTTTTGCTGCCCCTGGGAAAATGCCGCAATCATATACTATATTAAGAGCTTTATTCGACGAATGGTTTGCATCTAAAGCAGAGGCAAGCGGTGCGTTTATTGCCAGTGGAATATTGGTTGAGGATCTTATAGAAGAAAACGGCAAGGTAATCGGAGTTAAAGCAGGTGATGATAAAATATATGCTGATCTGATTATAGCTGCAGACGGTGTTAATTCATTTATGGCTCAAAAGGCTGGTCTAAGAGAAGACCTTAAGGCCCAATCTGCTGGGGTCGGAGTGAAGGAAATAATAGAACTTCCAGCTAATATTATCGAAGAGCGTTTCAACCTTAAAAATGGAGAAGGGGCTGCCAGGATGATCCTCGGGTGTACAGAAGGTATACACGGGGGTGGATTTCTGTACACCAACCGGGAAAGTTTATCATTGGGCTGCGTATTCATGCCTGAGGAATTAGCCGGCAGGGGGAGGCAAATCCATGAAATTTTCCAGGAATTAAAAAACCAACCTGCTATCCACGGCTTAATAGAAGGCGGAAGTACTAGTGAATATGGAGCTCATCTGGTAAGTGAGGAGGGTTATCGGGGGGTAAGAGGACCACTCTATAAAGATGGTATCCTGTTGATTGGAGATGCAGCTGGTTTCGTAATAAATACCGGTTATAGTATAAGAGGGATTGATCTAGCCATACTGAGCGGGATCGCAGCGGCTAATGCAGTATTATCAGACAGGAGGGTAGGTCCCGCTTACCTGGAGGAATTAAAAAAGCTTAGACTGCTGCCTGCCATGAAGGCCGCTGAGGGATATGTTGGTCTGCTTGACAACCCCCGTATATATGCGGATTATCCGCGGTTTGCCACAGAACTGTTCCAGAATATTTATGCTGTAAACACTGCTGCAACTGATACTCTGAAAAAGTCAGTTAAAAGATTGCTGCCTGCTAATGATTTATCTCCCTGGCAAATTATAAAGGACGGCATAAGGGGGTATCGAGCTTTATGACAATCAAGAGGATGGAAGCTGCAGAATTATTAAGTTTAAATAAATACAACGTTGATGAAGAAAGGCCACATATAATCCTGGATAAAGAAATCTGCAATCATTGTAATGATAAAGTATGCCTTATAGTATGTCCGGCTATATTATATAAACTGGATCAAAATAAAGAGATAAGTTTTGATTACGCTGGTTGTCTGGAATGTGGGACTTGTCGTATCATGTGTAAAAACCGGGGTATAAAGGTTTGGAAGTATCCACAAGGGACCTTTGGGGTTCATTTTAGATACGGGTAATTACGTTGCCTGCCTGGTAACATATAATAATAAACACAGATAACTCCCTCAGCGAAGAGGGAGTTATCTGTGTTTATTATCTTTGCGAAAAGGGGGCAGCAGTTTATAATTTAGACTTTATTTCCGACTTAACTACTTTACCTACAGGGTTTCTGGGCAGTGCATCCAGAATGATTATTTTTTCCGGGCGTTTAAATATAGCCATGTTCTTTTCATCCAGAAAATGGTTGATCTCCTCAAGTGTTATTGTATCTTCCGGCTTTGTGACTACGGCAATACATACTTTTTCCCCAAGTCTATCATCTGGATATCCAACGGCTGCAACTTCAATTACCTTAGGGTGTTCAAGTACTGCATTTTCAACTTCTTCCGGGGATATATTCCAACCTCCACGAATAATTAAATCTTTAGACCGGCCAGTAAACATATATTTGTTCCAATTCCCGTCTTCGCCTTCGATTGTAAACATATCGCCAGTGTTGAAGAAACCTTCGCTATCAAAAGCCTTGGCGGTGAGATCAGGCCGCTTATAATAACCGCAAAAAACGTTGGGACCTTTTATACACATTTCACCAGCGATTCCTCTTTCAGTTATCTCTTCCTTGGTAATTGGATCTACCAGCTTAGTCTGTTGCTGAAGGTTAATTGGCTTTTGCCAGAGATAATTAGGCATCCCATAATTTAATGTATTGCCGGAACGGGGAAAGTATAAAGCCCTTTCTTCAGGATTATCAAAATTACTTACAAAAAGTATTCCTTCGGTAGAACCGAACACGTTGTAGACGGAAATACCATATTCTATCTGGAACTTCTTTACCATCCATGGAGAAAGCGGTGCTGAACCAGAGCCTACTGATATTAGGCTGGATATGTCGTAGCTTTCTAGTATGGCAGGGTTTTGTAAAAGCGAGTTAAGCACTGCGGGTGGAATAAGAGTATAGTTTATCTTCTCATCTTGAAGTTGACCCAACATAATTTTGAGATCAAATGGGTGATGAACCACAAACGCTCCACCGCCACTTAATAACCAGGGCACCCACATTCCACCAATGGAAGACATGTTAATTAAGGGGAAGGGATTTAGTATATTGTAGCCTTCTTTAACCTCGCACAGTTGATAGCATGCAGATCCTATACCTAACCATTCATTTGTACTACGGGTAACTGCTTTGGGATCAGCCTCTGTGCCAGATGTCCAGCAAATGCTAAAGACGTCATCTGAAGTTACTTTGTTATGTAACAGATAGTCATGAAGATCATCAACAGCTGTATTGTCAGTAAGCATCTCCGATAATGACAGTACAGCTTCAGGGAGATCATTCCCTAGCCCTATAATTAGCTTCAGACACTGGTGATCAGGTCTTATTTCATCTATCATGTTTAGAAAATTGAATCCATTAAAGTCTTTGGCACCTATATATGCCTTGGGTTCAGCAATACGAATGTATTTATTTAACTCATGTTGACGATACTGGACAGCTATAGGACTGACTATAGCACCTATTCTGCTGCAGGCCAGGTAAACACATACCATTTCAGCAGTATTGGGTAATTGAATCATAACTACATCATCTTTTTCTATTCCGGCTTTAAGGAACTGACTGGCTATATTATCAACCACATTGACAAGTTCACCATAGCTTAGTCTTAAAGAATCAAGACCAACAAAATCAGGTTTATTTGGTGCATCAACTAAGGCAGTTGAATCCCAATATTTCGAAGCATTATTGGCAAATAGTGTGTAAATTGTTTCTTTACCCCACCAGCCATTACTTTTAAACCATTCAATTCTTTCTTGGGGATAGACGATCATAATGAAAACCTCCCAAAATTCAAAATTGCAAAAGCCAATTATTCACTTGGGTTGAAACTATATTGAGAAAAATATATAATATATTAGTTAACTTTGGTGGGGGGATATGGGATAAGTGATATACGTTTTTGTCGGAAAATGTATATCAGATCCTAATACCCCTCATCTATTTGGCTTAGTGACACTGAGTGGTTTAAAGATAAACTAGGCTAACCGATGGTATGGAGGTAGTATTTCATCAGTATAATTTCTTCCGCTAACCATTTTATCTATACATGCTATAGCTGAATGGATGGCAGCATCCATGCCGCTTCCCATGACGGTTTCGCCATAACAATCCCCGGCAAAGAAAAGACCATTAACCCAGGGTGACTGGTTGTTAGGCCTTAATTCACCAATAGGGGGCCAATCTCCGAATCCCTTGGAAGAAGCTGTAAATAGGGCCCATTCGAAATCCTCATCCCAGCTTGGGAAGCTTTTCTTTACATTGGCTAAGGCGCCGTCAATTACACTCTGAACCTTTTTATCATTTAGGATCTCGGGTTCAGTTAATGCAATTGAAAAAGCAAAGGTGCTTTTTCCTTCTGGGGCCAGAGTGGGACTAAAGGCTGAAGGAATTATTGATATATTATCGACATCCCCAATAAAGCCTTCACTCGATTTGATATATGAAGGAATAAGAATCCAGGACTTGGGATTATATCCTGCTACTTCAAGTACATTACGTTTCATACCCACATAGCCGGTTACCATTCCCGGACTCCAAAATTCTTTCATTATGTGGTCTACGAAATCTGCAGGGAAGTTTGCTTCAGAAATGAAATTAAACATACTCTTAGGCAGGGCTGTACATACTACTTGGTCAGCTTCAAAGGTCATTTCACCATCTTGGCCGATAACTCTCACGCCCTCAACTTTGTGATCAGAAATAAGTACTTCTTTTACCGGGGTATTTAGTAGTATTTCACCACCGTTTTGTTTGACCAAGCCGGCCAGAAGCTCGCCCAGGTAAATAAAACCGGGCTTGGGTACAACCCCTGTAGACCCGGAAATTAGATTCATACCAACCTTACTGGCGTTAGTCATAAACTGAATAAAATCACCGGCAGGTGTCATATTGGGTTCACCCATAACCATGTGTATGGCTGAAATTGCAGCAATAAACTCATAAACTTGTTGGTCTGAAGTTCTTTCTCTCATCCAATCACCCAGGGAAATCTTAGACCATTCTTTGAGCTGTTCAGGTGTAGCCAGTGCCATTTCCTTAAGTAATTTCTTAGCTTCGTTACCGGATTCTTCGGACATCCATTCAAATGTTCCGCCCTTAGTTAATTTAAAGATACCTTCTTGTTGGGGATCGATGAGTACAAAACCTTCGTTTCCCGGGAGTTCTACATCCAAGCCCAAGTAATTAAAGAGACAAGCCACTTTACCCCTATCACCCCAGAAGGTTGCATGTCCACCTGCTTCAAAAGACCATCCTTCAAAAAGACCTTCTTTAAAAATGGTCTCAAGTTCCGGTTGAGAGGTAAAAACTCTTGTATAAACGGAACCAAGTGATTTTTTAAAATCCTTTATGCCGAGTTTTTGATCATGTACAAAAACGCCGTCAGTCGACCCAGTAAATGATAATAATCTACCACCCACATAGCCTTCTTTTTCTATTACTAGAACTTTTTTGTTTTCCCTGCTTGCCATAAGAGCTGCTACACTAAGTCCTGCCAGACCTGCACCAATTACTATTACATCGTATTTACTCAAGTTCTAATACTCCTTTCTCTTATAAGTCGGTTACTATAACTAAAACTCCCCCCTTTTTACTTAAATAGCTTTCGGCATTATTTCATGCCGATTAGCATTAAGATTTAACATTAACTACTTTTCATTACGAACCCAGGCAAACAACCGCTATTTTGGAAGCTATATATAACCCAGGGATAATAAAGTAGTTTACTGAAAAATGCCTGATATAACAGGATAAAAGCTATTAACTAGGCCTTAGGCGGAAATATATAAGATGAGTACATTTTTGTTATATATATTGCGAAAAATATTTGAATATTTGAAAAGTATTACAAACTAAGGTAAACAACTGCCATTTACTTTAGTAAGATTTATCATCTGTTTAGAGCATACTATAGAAATAACAGCGATGTCAACTGAAATAAAAACCAGGCAAAAGCCGGTTATAGTAAGGATAATGGCCTATGTTAGCTAGTTGCAGCTTTCGGCCTTGACTAAAATAAATGCAAGTTATATCATTAATTAAAGGCGAATATGAATAAAGAACATAATGGTGCATAATTAGATTTATAAAATATAATCTCAATTTAACACCTCAATTTATGCATATAAAAAGAATTAGTGCTATTTCATTTTTATAATCTGTTGTAATATTCTTGCTACTTTTTATAATTTAGGGGGAAGATCTATGAGTAATGACAGCATACTAGCGGAAAACAACGTAATCCTAAGAGGGGATCATGGAACACTCTTTGATATTGGAGATGGTGTTGCATGCTTGCAGTTTCACAGTCCGGCCAATGCCATTTCTGAAAAATTACGGATAGTTCTGGAAGAATCCATTACAGAGGTCGAAGAAAATTTTAGAGGGATGGTATTAAGCAGTATAGGACCTAACTTCTGTGTAGGGGGTAACCTGAAGTACCTGCTCCAGGTAGCCGAATCAGGTGACTGGGCAGCGGCTGAATACGAAAGTAAAAAATTGCATGATACTTTCATGCGTATTAAATACTGTACTAGACCAATCATTGCTGCACCCTTTGCTAATACTCTAGGTGGCGGGGTAGAAATGTGCCTGCACTGTTCCGGTATCCAAGCGGTAGAGAAAATACGAATGGGTCTGGTCGAATTTACCGTTGGGTTAATTCCAGGTGCAGGTGGAGTTAAGGAAATAACCGTTCGTAATTTTCCAAGTGTTATGATGGAGAAAGTCTTTAGTAATCTGATAAAAGGCAAGGTGTTTCTTAATGCTTCTGATGCCATTGAAAATGGCTATATAAGCAAGACTGACAGGATTAGCATTGACCCGGAAAATCAGATTGACGATGCCAAGAAACGTGTTTTGGAAATGTACGCCGATGGATATAAAAAACCTGCTAAAGCTACCGTAAGAGTTATTGGTGAAAGCGGCATGTCAGCTATTATCAATAAATGTGACGAAATGCAAGAAGAGGGTATCCTAAGTTCTTATGATTATTATATTGCTAAAAAGTTAATCTATATAATGCAAGGTGGGGCGCTTCCGGAGGGGAGCGTTGTAGATGAGGAATACCTTTTGAAAATGGAAAGAGAGGTATTTGTAGGCTTACTTGGGCAAGAAAAAACCAGAAACAGAATGTCCAACTTAATAAAAACTGGTAAACCCTTACGCAATTAAGAAAACTCGGCTTACGCCGCTACCTTAATAGCGAACGCCAGAGAGCATCAGTAGTACCCGAAGGGTGTTTCCTTAAATTGCGACCACAGGGAGCATATGTAATGCCCGAAGGGTGCAACATTCAGAAATGTTATACTTTCTGCCCTGAAAAATAATTTTTCATCCATCAGTGGTGGCGCTGCGCGCCATGGGGGTCTGATACGGTAAAAAATAAAATAATTGATGAAAGCTTCAATATAAATCGTACTTGAAAAGGGACGTCTTTAATCAAGTCTTCTGAAGAGGTATTTAACAAAAAAATAAACATAACCCGCCCCTTAATATAGAAATCAAGTGACTTCTATATTAAGGGGCGGGTTTTCTATTTGATTAAAAATGTCGCTGCACCTTATCTTCATGTCCCGCGATAGTTAAATTACATAATATATATACTTATTATTTGCTAATATTTGTAGTTTCAAGAGCCGTGTTGAAGTGTTTTTAGCTTTTTACGGGGAAAGCATATTTCAATTTCGAATTGTAGTAATTGGTAATATCAAGTAAAATCATGCCAAGAGGATATTTTTATTATGGGGAGGAAATGAAGTGGAAGATAAAACAATGAAAGCTTTAGTGTACCATGGCCCACATAAATTAAGTTTGGATGATGTACCCCTACCGAAGATTGAAGCTCCGGATGATGTTATATTGAGAGTAACCCTGGCTACACCATGTACCTCCGATATACATATAGCGGAAGGGCATGTTCCTTTTGTTCCTTACCCCATTACCTTAGGACATGAGTTCTGTGGCGAAATCGTAGAAATGGGATCAGCCGTAACCGGTTATAAGGTAGGGGATCGGGTGCACTGCTTGCCAGGGGTAGTCTGTAATCAGTGTCCTATGTGTAAAAGCGGTTATATTAGTTTCTGTCAAAGCGGCGGTTGTTTCGGTAATTTCGAAGGACTTAACGGAGCTCTGGCTGAATATATCCGGATTCCCTTTGCATCTAATATCATGATACCCATTCCTGAAGGTCTACAGGAAGAAGATGTAATACTGTTAGGAGATATGCTGGCAACAGCACAATTTGGAGTTACCAATGCCGAAGTTAAAAAAGGTGACACGGTGGCAGTATTTGGAGTCGGTCCGGTAGGACTTTGCACCTGTTTGCTGGCTAAAAAGGTTTTTGAAGCTAAAACTGTTATCGCTGTGGATGTAGCCCAATACAGACTGGATGTTGCTATGAACGAGGGAATTGCTGATTACGCCCTGAATCCCAATGATGTCGATGTGGTAAAGAAGATCAAGGAGATTACCGGCAGGCGTGGAGTAAATGCCTCTATAGAAACTGCAGGTGTGCAAAATACCATCAATATGGCGGTTCGTTCAGTGGGTATCGGTGGAATTGTGTCCACGATAGCTCTTTTCGCTAAACCCCTGGAAATACCATTAGATTTAATGCCCAATAGAAATATCCATTTAAAAACCGGTATTCAACAATGTGAAGGTGTCGATAGCATATTAGAGTCCATCAAGGATGGAAAAATAAATACCAAATTTATGCAAACCCATCGTTCTCCCTTAAATGACATTATTAAAGCTATGGACATTTTCGGGGGGAATAAGGACGGATGTATCAAGTACCTGATTACACCCTATGAAAGATAGAACTCTATCTTCATAATAGTGCGGTTGTATAGTGAGGTATCCAGTCATTAATTCACTGAAATAACTATTGGTGTTTTAATAGGTAGTGAAGGGGACGTATTGTCTTAAGAGAGCGTCTATCCCCTCCATATTAATATGATATCTTGATGAGCCAGATATTTGATTTTGTCAGCAGGCTTAGCTAATTACAATAATGCCACAGCCAAACGTCATTATTGCTAGCTACTGCTTGCTGGCGAATTCCACTTCCACTTCTCGACGCAGCACCTGCTTTTCAATTTTGCCCAATGGAGTCATTGGAAGAGTATCACTGAAAATATAATCACGAGGTATTTTGTAGTCAGCCAGATATTGCTTCAGAAACTTCTCGATTTCTTCGCCAACCAGGGTGTATCCGGGTTTGGGAATTACATAGGCCCTTCCGACTTCTCCCATTATTCTATGAGGAACTCCGACACAGGCTACAGTAAGTACACCGGAGTATCTCATGATAGCCGATTCCACTTCAACCGGGTAAACGTTGTAACCCCCGGAAATGTACATGTCTTTGACCCGGCCTACAATTTCCAGAAAACCATCGGTTTCTCTAACCCTGCCCAGATCACCTGAATAGAACCATCCGGACTCGTCGATTGACTCGGCGGTAGCTTCGGGCATTCCGAAATATTCTTTCACTATTAGACTGCCACGGTAAGCAACTTCTCCAGTTTCTCCATCTGGTACCGGTTTTCGGTCGTGGTCGACGATCATCATTTCAAATTCGGGAGCAATTTTCCCCACAGTTTTGGAGATTTGCTCGGTAGTTGCACCTTTAGGCGTATAGCATATTTCGCCGCAGGCTTCGGTCATTCCCATCAGATTCCGAACATCCTTGCACATCCTCGCCTGCACCTGTTCAATAAGGGCCTGTTGGGCAGGTGCGCCTGAGTTGCATACAACTCGCATGCTGGATAAATCGAAATCATCATAATTAGGGAGGGCAAGTTCCATGGCCAGCATGGTAGGAACGGCTCCCCGGCAGGTAACCCGTTCAGATTGGATAAGCTGCAGAGTATGAACCGGATGGTACATTTCCAAACATACAATCGGAATATTAGCCACCAATGCCGCCATACCAACCAGATTGGCTCCGCTGACATGGTTGGTAGGAGCGTAGTCGATGGTTACTGAATCGGGTTCGGCAAAGCCTAATTCATCGGCCTCTACCAGCGACATGTGGATGATATTCCGGTTTGATTGAACGGCTCCTTTTGGTACTCCCGTGCTTCCAGAGGTATACACAATGAGTAATCCGTCATCAGCACTGTTGTTTGCTTCCCTTTCTCGCAGGAGACTCTCGTAGTTTGAATAATCGTTTTTAATAATTTCATCAAAGGCAACTGAATCAGGTAACTTGGGTACACCTTCCACCACAATTATTTGTTTAATAAACGGACAGGAAGGCAGTATCTGGCTCAAATGATCCTGATAATCAACTTCCCCCAAGTTGGCAATTGTGAAAATGTAGTTGGCCTTCGAGTTCTTGAGAACATATTCCATCTCTGAGGGTGTGAACCGGGTATTCATACCTACTATAATGGCGCCAATTTGTGATGCTGCCATGTAAAGATTGAAGAACTCAGGTCTGGTTGTCATAAGGTAGGCGATACGGTCTCCTTTTTGTACCCCAATTTTAAGGAGATACCTTGAAAGAATCTCGGTATTTTTTTCAAAGTCCTTGTAGGAGATATGCTGGCTTCTAAATATAAAGGCGTCTCTATTAGGGTAAATTCTTGCACCTTGTTTCATATAATCCGAGCACAGTTTTAAAGCTCCCTCTGTTCTATTCATTATTACACCCCTCCCATAAAAAATCTCCAGTTAAACTATAAATAAGCCTGCACGTTGCAACAAACTCGATAAAAGTCATCAAGTATTTCGCGGACTAAAACGTGACCGAATCTACAGCGTTTTCGAAAACTCTGGCGAATTTTTACTTTAACCATCTTATCGAGCGGACTCCTGAGGGGAGTCAACTTAGTGGTCAGGAATTGCTGCCGCTGCCAGGAATGAAAGGGCTAGCTTATTTTGGCTAGTTCACGCCGCAGTATTTTTCCGCTCCCGCTTTTGGGTAAGCTATCCACAAATTCCACTGAAGTCGGACATTTATGGGCGGCCATCTTTTCTTTGCACCAGTCCAGGATTTCTGCTTCGGTTACTTTGCCTTTCTGCTCCGGTTTAGGAACGATGAATAACATGGGCTCTTCTCCCCGGTAGGGATGGGGGACACCTACTGCGGCAACCTCTGCCACTGCGGGGTGAGAATACAGAACGGTGTCAATTTCGGCCAGAAAGACGGAGTAACCAGATACTTTAATCATTTCTTTTAACCTGCCGGTAATCCAAACCCATCCATCGTTATCGACTTTAGCTATATCACCGGTTCTGAGCCACCCGTTTACCAGAGTTTCAGCGCTTTGTTCGGGGGCATTCCAATATCCCTGCATAATACAGGGCCCTTTGATCCACAATTCACCTTCTTCACCTATCGGCATTTCCTGTGAAATGTCATCCGGGTTTGTAATTCTTATCTCATGGAAATACAAGGGACTTCCTACTGAGCCCGGCATAAAGAACTGTTCGCTGTCCCCGATGATACCTCCGCAGCTTTCGCTGAGTCCATAACCTTCTGCTATTGTCGAACCGGTCAGAGCGTGCCACTGGGGGTGGAAATCGGCTGGGACCGGTGCACCACCGGATATTGCCAGGCGTAAAGAACGAAGATCGTAATTTGTGATGCCTGGAAAACTCATGACTGCAACGTTGATTGTGGCTATGGTTACCCAAACAGTAACCTTGTACTTTTGTATTGCTTCTAATATCGGAATCAAATCGAAACGAGCAAACAGAATAATTGTTCCGCCTGCGGCCAAGGCTGGGTTCATGGCAATATCCAATCCGGAAACATGGAACATCGGCAATATCAAACAGTGAACATCATTCTCTGTATATTGGTAAAAATGCTTAATAAGTCCATTGTGCGCCGCGATATTGGCATGGCTTATCATGGCTCCCTTGGCATAGCCAGTTGTGCCAGCAGTATACTGCAGCAAAGCCAGGTCTTTATCGAGGTCAATGTCGGGCGTTACTGTCCGAGGGTTTGTTTTTTGAAGCAATTCCTTGAAGTCGATCGTATTGGTAAAAGCCATCTTTTCCGTCAATATGGAGGGGTGGACTGTAATGGTTGGCTGTTCAGGAAGGTAATCAACAAAACATGTAGTGATAACATGTTGTATCTCCGATGATGCTCTTACTGGTTCAAATACATGGTAAAGATGATCCAGCATGAGAATAGCTTTAACTCCGGCATCCTTAAGCTCATGCTCCAATTCTTCAGCTTTATACATAGGGCTGCAGGTAACTGCTATGCCACCCATTTTTATAATTCCGTAGAAACCGATAATGAATTGCGGGCAATTCTCCAAATATAAGGCTACCCGGTCTCCCTTGGCCAAACCCAAATCAACCAGAGCCGTAGCAAACTTTTCGGATGCTACATCAAGTTCTTTGAAAGAGATTTCGTAGCCATAAAAGTTTATGGCTGTTTTATCTGGATTTTTTATCGCCTGCTCCCGCAGATTTTCGAAAATCGGCTTCCGTGGGACTTCGGGAACCAACGGTTCCTGCTGAGGCCAACAACGGCCTGAACTATTTACATTTTTCATTAATCTCTTCCCCCTAATTCTCTTGCCTGGCATTGAAATGCCAAAGGCTATATATTATGTTGAAAAATGCTTGTATACTAGCAGGTCTTTTGCGACAGTATCACCAGGTCCTAGTATTGCGTCCGCTTTGGGTATCGTGAACTGTAAGACGACTCTTACTGCCTGGAAGGTTTTTAATGGATCTTCCAAGCAGTAATTGTTGCCTGCTTAACTTAAGCCAGTACTTTACCCAAAACCTTTTCTCTTAACTCCAGACCAGTGATGGCTTCGACACAGAAGAGGGCAGATTGAGTTGCGCCTTCAATTCCCTGGCAATTTGTATCTAATCCATAATTTTCGCCGGCAAAATAAAGACCTTTGATGTTTTTGCATATAACATCTGGATGAGGATCTTCGGGATAGCGCCAAATTAAGGCGCCATCATTTACTAGAAACATAAGCCAGTCACATGCTTCACGCCAACCGGGGAATGCCTGATTCCAGAATTCCAGCATACGGTCAATCACCAGGTCGACTTTGGCAGGATCAGCTGCCTCTTCGGCCAGAATATTGGCTACCCAGGCATGGAGATGCTTGCCCTCCGGCGAACGAGTGGGGGCAATAGAACCAAGGTTAACCCCAACCAAAGGTACATCACCGCGAAAACCTTCTTCAGCTTTGGCCAGTACGGGACCCCACATGAAAGCATCATCGCTAAATTTTCTGGGCGCAAAGTCGATAATAGATCTATCCATAGCCATGTAGCAGGATAGGCAGCCACTTCTTATCGTACGTTCAGCAGCAATTTGAAATTCTTTATCGAGTTGATCGACGGGGAGGATATTCGGGATTTCATGAGCGCGTACCGTACTGATTACGGTATCAGACTTGAAGGTATATTCAACGCCAGCTATTTCAGCCACTACACCTTCGACAGCACCGTTATTGATGATAACTTCTTTTACGGCAGCATTCTTAATGATGTCGCCACCATGCAGCTTAATAATATCAGCCAGGGTGGTAGACAAATACCGGTGTCCAGGTGCACCTGCAAAACTCCAGCCACCGTTGACCAGGGATACCTGCTTGTCCGCCTTAAAGATAAGGTTGATCCTCATCTCTTCTCCGACGGTGTTCAAAGCCGGATCATTTACGACGGTATGATAGGTGCAGAGGTTACTGTAGAATTCGATAGCTTTTTCATTGTTGGTGATCTCAGCCATAAAATCTTTTAGTGTAACATGGTCATAAGCCTTAGTCTCTTCCATGGTTTTCACCTGGTTGAAGGCCGCCGCTATTTTCATGGTTTCGTTGAAATCTTCTTTGGTCATCCATTCAGGTATGGACCGGTGGGTAAATTCTTTGGCGGAGTAATCGCCATCCATTCCGATGGCAAAGAAGCCATGGTTGGCATAAAAGTTTGAGGCCTTATTATAGTACTCCATAACTTTACAGACCCGACCATGGTTGCCCCGCCAAGCTCCACGCACACCAGATTCAAACACATAACCGTCCAGCATATGTTTTTCAACCATTTCTTCAAAAGGAGGTTCGCAACGATCACTTATATATGACAACGCGGCCTTACTCAATATCTTCTTATGTTCTTCGATATCCTTGATGCCTTCGCCCCGGAAAGAGGTAGCCCGCCCTCCTAGCTGCGATGCTTGTTCGAGAATTAGAACTTTTTTACCGGCTTCAGTGGTCAGAAAAGCACCCGCTGTGGTTCCGGCAATACCCCCGCCAATAATAATTACATCATAAGATTTCATAATATCCTCCTTGTAAATAGCAAAAATAAATAATTAAAGAGGTTGTCTAAATTGTTTAGCCCAGACCTTCTTCTGGAATGTCCAGAGCTGACGTATCACCGACTTCAAAGACCTTTTTAATGGTGAAAATTTGTGGAACAATATTCATAACATAGAACCGGGCACTGGAAATCTTGCCTTTGTAGAAGTTGGTGTCAAAATGGTCCTCGCCAATCTCCTGCAGCTTCTTGGCCGCCAACAGACCTTGCTCCATAATTAGAACGCCACAATAAATCATCGAAGTGGCATGTAGAATACGGGTTGAATACAGGGGCATCATAGTGATTCGTCCAGCCTTTAGGTAACCCTGCAATAGATTGAGAATGGACTGATATTCAGCAAAGGATTCGGTGAGCATCTTGAATTCATTCGTAAAACCTTCAGCATTCTTATTAACTTCAATGAAGGTGCCGATTTCCTTCAGTAAAGATTTAAGGCTTTTACCGTTGTTTATGGTGAATTTACGGCCTACCAGATCCATGGATTGAACATAATTGGTGCCTTCCCAGATTGAATATACCTTACAATCACGAGCCAATTGAGCCACGGGGTACTCTTCAATGAAGCCGTAACCACCGTAAGTTTGAATGGCTTCTCCGATCAAGGGCCAGGCCATGTCTGAAGCATAGGCCTTGCAAAGCGGGGTACTAATGTCAACCAAGCTTTCGTAATAGTCCCTTTCGTCAGGATCAGGGCTGTCAAACGACATATCAACGTAAAAATATGTTTTCATGATTAGGGCTCTCATTGCTTCGACACACGATTTCTGAAGCAGCAACATGCGCCGGACATCTTCATGTTCAATAATTCGAACCTTCGGGCCTTTTGGATTGGTCATCCTGGTTCCCTGAATTCTTTCTTTGGTGTAGGCTAAGGCATTGTAATAAGCTTGAGAGGTTACAGCCAGAGAAAGCAACCCAGTACCCAGCCTGGCTTCGTTCATCATTTGAAACATTTGAGCAATTCCTTGCCCCTTGCCGTCTTCTCCTGGAATATCGCCCATTATATATCCCAGACAGTCATTGCTTTCTCCATAAGACAGGGTACAGGTGGCAGATCCCTTCAGACCCATCTTGTGCTCAATGCCTACGGTAATAAGATCATTCGGGGCACCAACTGAACCGTCATCGTTAACTCTGAACTTGGGCACAATAAATAGGGATAAACCGGCAGTGCCATCGGCTGCTCCTTCGATTCTGGCTAAAACCAAATGAATGAAGTTTTCACAGATGTCATTATCGCCGGAGCTAATAAACATTTTGGTACCCTTAATCTTATAAACTCCTGGTGTTTCGGTTGGGAATGCTTTGGTTATGGCTGCTCCGACGTCAGAACCGGCTCCCGGTTCTGTCAGATTCATGGTTCCTCCCCATTGTCCGCCAAACATTTTGGGCAGGAACTTTTCTTTAAGCTCAGGACTGGCAAATTCTTGAATAAGTCCGGCAGCCCCCTGGGTTAATCCCCATAAACCAGTTACTGCAGCCGATCCTCCTGCCAGTATCTCAAATAGAGCAGCGTTCATGCTTAAGGGCATACGCCCTTCAACTTCGCGATCAGCGGCCTGTGGCCCCAGCTCGGCTTCTATCACCTTGCGATATGCACTTTTGAAAGAGGCGGGAGTAATCACCTGGCCGTCGATATACTGACAACCAATCTTATCTGCATCTTCATTAGCAGGAGCCATATAGTCCCGCGCTATCTTATAAGCAACATCTATAAAAGAGTCAATATCATCCTTGGAGTAATAATCTTTATATACATCGAAACCTAGTAGTTTATCCATATCCAGCCATTCTTTGAATATGAATTTAACGTCTCTGGTATCAAATAGAAAATTATTTGCTGGCATAACAAAACGCCTCCCTTAAATAATTTTTGAACTAAACTGAATAAATGCCACCAACAACGTTACTCGCTGTAGTGCTAGTTAACTACATTGTGGCTTAAATATGAGCGAGAGGAGCGTCTTTCACTCATCCCGCTCTGTGGTTGCAACAGGCTGATAATTAAACCGGCTTGTCTTGATTAAGAAAGATCCATAAGGCACGTTGGGTTAATTATTTCCCGGTAAAAACTGGCTTCCTTTTTTCTAGGAAGGCATTAAGCCCTTCGGCAGGATCGCCAGTTGAATAGAGAAATGCCCAGGCTTTTCTTTCGTACATACGTCCGGAAACAAGATCAACATCTAAGGAATAATCAACGCATTGCTTGGCAGTTCTCATTGCAATTGGCGATTTTGATGCTAGTATTCGGGCGAGCTTTCTGGCTCGCGGCATCAGTTCTGCAAGCGGCACAACTTCGTTGATAAGACCAATTTGAAGAGCTTTCTCAGCATCGATGCTTTGCCCGGTTAACACCAAATATTTGGCCCAGCATAATCCGACCGAGCGAGCAATTCTCTGGGTTCCGCCGCCACCTGGGAAAAGGCCCAGATTAATTTCTGGCAAACCAAATGAACTTCCTTCGGCCGCTATCCTTATATCACAGGCCAGGACCGTTTCACAGCCTCCACCCAGGGCCATTCCCGCCACAGCGGCAATAATTGGTTTAGGCAGGGAAGCCATAGTGGTCTGGGAAAGATGGCATAATTCAATAAATTCTTCGGCTGTAGCTGCATCAAATTTCGCAAGAGAGGGTATGTCGGCTCCGGCCGCGAACACCTTGTCACCTCCGGTGATAATGACAGCCAAAACTTCATCATCAACTTTTATTTCGTTTAATATGGCAATGAATTCCAGTAATAGTTCTGTATTAATCCCGTTCATGGCCTTGGGCCGGTTTATAGTTATAGTGCCTATTCCTTCGCTTTTGTCATAGAGAAGATTTTTCAAATCCATTTAAATGATCTCCTTTCTAGTGATGTTTTTAATTAAAGGTATTTATTATTAGCACTACAAAATCTATATGGGTTTACTGATGTTGCTCTTTAAGGATTCTTCTCAGTACCTTCCCGGAAAAATTCTTGGGCAGTTCATCAATAAACTGTACTTGAGTAGGCACCTTGTATTCAGCTAATTTTTCTTTACAGAACAGGATTATATCCTCGGCAGTTGTTTTTCCTTTGGCATCCTCTTTTAGAATTACGAATGCTTTCGGAACTTCTCCGCGATACTCATGCGTAATTCCAATGCAAGCAGCATCTTGTACACCGGGATGACCGATCAGGACGGCATCGATTTCCTGAAGAAAAACAGAGTGCCCCGAAACTTTGAGCATGTCCTTGATTCTTCCGGTTATGTAAATCCATCCTTCGGCATCAATTCTTCCAATATCGCCGGTTCTAAGCCATGTGACCCCTTCATATTCGACCAGGGCTTCTTTGGTTCCATCGGGGTCATTCCAATAACCCTGCATGATGGTTGGGCCTTTAAGCCAGAGTTCTCCTTCAGCGTCAACATCCCAAACTTCCTGAGGAGGATCCTGTTCAACGTCCATAAGCTTTAGTTCACAATGATAATATGGAGATCCGATGGAACCACCTTTGTAGGCATGAGTGTTACCACCAAAAATACCGCCACTGGATTCGCTCAGTCCATAGCCTTCCAATAAATGACATCCGGTGAGGGCTGACCATTGCCTATGAACTGCTTCTGGAACAGGAGCTCCGCCAGTACCGACCATACGAAGCCCTGAATAATCAAATTGGCCGATGTTGGGGAAATTCAGGCAACCAATATTAAGAGTATAGGTAGTAACCCAATAGGTTACCTTGAATTTGCCTAACATCTGCAGCATCGGCACCATATCGAACCGAGCCATAAGACAAACTGTTCCTCCTGAATACAGCACGCCCATGCAGGCATGGAATAAGGCGGTAACATGGAATAGCGGCAATGGAACACAACTGATATCCGTATCGGTCATTTGAAAGTAAGGGGTAGCGAGTTGCGGATGTGATGCAATATTATAATGACTCAGCATAGCCCCTTTGGCTGTTCCGGTAGTGCCGGACGTATACTGTAACATAGCGGTGTCATTTTTCATGTCCAGCTGTGCATATGCTTGAATCGGAGGAGTGCTATTAATAATGGTTTTGAAGTCAATTGAATCTGGTACTTCCACGCGCGGCAGGGTCATAGAAGGATGCACTGGAATCACCGGTTCTTCTGATAAATAGTCCCCAAAACAGGTTGATATAACAAATTCAACCGGAACTGAACTGCGGATAGGTGCAAAGATGGGACCATAAAGCTGATCCTCAAGGATGATGGCCCTTGCAGCAGAGTCTTTTAATTGATGCTCAACTTCATAAGGTTTATACATCGGGTTAACGGTTGTAACAATCCCACCCATTTTTAGGACTCCTAAGAAGGAGATTACGTATTGAGGACAATTTTCCAGCAATATTGCGACCCGATCGCCCTTTTTAAGTCCCAGGTTTACCAAAACTGCTGCAAAACGGTCGCTTTCATCTTCGAGCTGTCGGTAGGTAAATTCAAATCCATAAAAATTAATGGCGGCTTTGTCAGGAAACCTCTGCGCAGCACTTTTAACCAGTTCAAATACCGGGGGTGGATTAGTTGGATATTGAGGTTCGGCAACGCCGGGAGGACAACAAACGTCGAGATTTATTGGTCTTTTCACTTAGCAAAACTCCTTTCATTATTGAACAAATATGAAACCCTATGTACTAGAAGTAATAGGGTTTTCCTGATACTGGGATTGAAAATACTTCAATATCAAGAGACCAGATATTATTCAAGCAACGAATTAAGAAGATATTAGCTGTAAAAGATCCGTAGCCTTGGCACTAGTTTTTAATCAATCAGTTCGAAAATCCCGGCTGCACCCATGCCTGCACCTATACACATGGCGACCATCCCGTATCGAACTTTGCGTTTCTCCATTTCATGCATGATTTGCACAGTCAGTTTTGCTCCTGTACATCCAAGCGGATGGCCTAAAGCAATAGCGCCACCATTGACATTGGTAATTTCCGTATTAATACCCAGCGTATTTACGCAGTAAACCGCCTGTGAAGCGAAAGCTTCATTAAGTTCAATTATGCCGATGTCTTTTAGAGTAAGGCCGGTTTGTTTCAGAACTTTGGGTATGGCATATATTGGTCCTATTCCCATGATTCCTGCAGGGCATCCCGCAACAGCAAAGCCCACATATCTAAGTCTGGGTTTAAGTCCTAATTCTTTGGCTTTATCCGCTGACATTACAGCTACTACTGCAGCGCCATCGCTGGTTTGTGAAGAGCTCCCGGCGGTTACTGTGCCCTTGGGGATAAAAGCCGGACGCAGTTTGGTCAGAGTTTCCATAGTCATACCGCCTCTGACACCCTCATCCACATTAAATATGCTTTCTTTTACTATTGCTTTGTGGTCGGGTCCGATTACCACATCTTTAATCGGAACAGGAGTTATTTGGTCGGCAAAAACATTATCTCTGACAGCTTTTTCAGCTCTGTTGTGACTAATCAGGGCAAAAGCATCCTGTTGTTCTCTGGTGATATTAAATTGCTTGGCGACATTTTCCGCTGTCAGCCCCATACCTAAATATAGGTCAGGGTATGTATTGATAAGCTCATAATTGGGCTCTTCGACACCTCTCTTGCTGGCAACCTGGGACATACTTTCAATACCGCCGGCTATGATAATATCTGCTCCGCCAACCATTACTCTTTCAGATGCAAAGCTTATTGCCTGCAAACCACCGCTACAATAACGGTTTATGGTTACTCCTGGAACTGATTCAGGTAAGCCTGCATAAATTGCGATAGTCCGTCCGACTATCGCACCTTGGCTGGCTTCCGGTCCAGAAGCAGCGATAATAACGTCGTCAATACTGCTTTTGTCGAAATTAGGTCCTAAATCCCTGACCACATCTTCGACAACGAGTTTACCCAGAAAATCAGATCGGGTATCTTTAAGAGCACCCCGAGGAGCCTTCCCTACTGCAGTTCTCTTTCCGGCAACTATTACAGCGTCTTTCAACATAATCCCTCCTCATTAATTCCTAAGGGGCTTGCCCGTTGTGATCATAGCTTCCATTCTTGCCTGAGTCTTGGGCTCATCAAGCAGGCTGGCAAATACTTCCCGTTCCAGTCCCAAGACATAATCTTCATCCATAGTGGCGTACAGTGGAAGCTGGCCACCTTTTAGAACATAAACTATTTTCTTGGCCATTTCGAAATCGTACTCGGAAATTGAACCACCCACGAGCATATTGTAGGCCGCTACCAACAACGCATCGGCTTTTTGGCCAAGCGCCATAATTTTTGTTTTCACAGGCGGCAGGTACCCATCTGCCACTAAAGCCAATATTATCTGTTTGGCATCATATAGTTGATGGTCTTTGTTAATACTGATGTCGTCTGTGTCTGAAAGGAAACCGTTGGTTCTGGCTTCTTTGGCAGAGCCCGAAACTTTCGCCGTCATAATTGCATCAAAGGCCTTTTGTACGAAGGGCAATGGATCTGTATTAATTCCTTTGGGAATCTTGTTCATCCAGCGGAATAACAGTTCCTTCATTCCGCCACTGGCAGGAATTAAACCAATACCTGCTTCAACTAATCCCATATTTGTCTCAGCGTAAGCTTGAATTGCGCTGCAATGCATGCAAAGCTCAGCTCCACCCCCAAGTGTCATTTGAAATGGGGCAGCGACCGAAGGTTTTTGGCTGTATTTTAGATTCATACAGGTATCTTGAAGCTCTTTTAGTCTCTGCTCACGTTCTTCTATAGAAGCCTTCTGATTTTCGATCAGGAAATTGATGTCTCCACCTGAGCAGAAGTTTGATCCTGCACTGGTGATTACCATACCGATATATTTATCTTCCTTTTCTACGACATCAACCGATTCTTTAAGCAATTTTTGCACGTTTAAGGTTAGAGCACTGGCTTTAGAATGAATTTCAAAGCAGGCCACTCCGTCGCCAATATCGATCAAGGAAGCATCCTGGTTACCAATAATGATCTTGTCCTGTTTTTTTATTTGGGAAAGGTTAATAAATTCGGCTGGATAAGGAATGGCAACATATTTTTTGGCTTGTACGCAGTAATAAGAGGCTACTCCATCGCACTCGGCATAGAATTGTTTATATCCACCCGCGAGCATTTCGGTTACCCAGGCTGGTATTTCGTCGCCATCTGTTTGCATGCGAGCTACGGCAGCTTCAACGCCTATAGCGTCCCACATCTGGAATGGTCCATACTCCCAGTTGTAACCCCATACCATTGCATTATCTATATTGAGGATACTGTCTGAAATCTCTGGTATCTTGGCTGCCGAATACAATAAAGGTTCTTTAACAGCTTCCCAGGCATATTTGGCGGCATTATCATCCAGCTGCATGATCTTTTTCATGCGCTCTGGAGTTGATTTAATAGCTTTCAATTCTTTAAGCACTGGAATATCAACGCCTTTGCCGGGCTCATATTCCATGGTGGTGAGATTCAAAACATAGGTCTCTTTTTTGCCAGCTGAGTTTTTAACATTTTTGTAGAAACCCGCCCCGGTTTTCATGCCCAAAAGGCCCTTTTTATTCATTTCAACCAGATATGGAGAAAGAGCAAAAAGTTCCTTTTCTTTGGGATCCTGAACTGTTTGGTAAACTGTGGCGATGCCTGCCGAAGCAACATCAACGCCTACCATATCGGTTAGTTTAAATGTACCGGTTCTGGGTCTGCCAATAATAGGGCCGGAAATACTGTCAACTGCTTCGATTCCAAAACCATATTTATCACCCAGACGTATAGCAGCCAGAGAGCTGAATAAACCAATGCGATTCGCTATGAAGTTTGGAGTGTCCTTGGCATAAACAACACCTTTGCCCAGCTTTTTCTCAGCCAATTGAGCTACGAAGGCAGTTACTTCCTGTGAAGTATACTTGCTGGGGATTAGTTCGAAGAGTTTCATATAACGAACCGGATTGAAAAAGTGAGTCCCTATAAAATATGGGCGTAGTGCTTCAGGCAGGGATTCAGCCAGGGCATTAATAGAAATGCCTGAAGTATTCGTTCCTATTAGGGTGCCTGGTTTAATATACTGTACAATTTTTTTATACAATTGCTGTTTTAGAGCCAGGTTTTCAACTACCACCTCTATAATCCAGTCCACTTCTTTTAGACAATCCAGATGGTCTTCCAGGTTGCCGGTAATAATAAGATCAGCGTCTTCCTTGGAGTAAAGTAAAGGCGGTTTGCTTTTCAAGAGGGCCTGTTTGTTGTTATTACTGATACGATTCCTTACTGCGGAGTCATTAAGGGTGAGTTTCTTTTTCTTTTCCTCTTCGGTGAGCTGATCAGGTACAATATCAAGCATGTATGTTGATATACCTACTCCGGCCAGCAGTGCAGCTATACCGGTTCCCATTACTCCCGATCCTAATATCGCTGCTTTCTTAATTTCCTTGGTCATGTTCTCCCTCCTCGTGAAAATATTAATTGTAACTGCGACTATTTATGGTTACAGCTATTACAAGCCCTCATAATCACCCACAATACCTCCTTCCTCGGACCAAGATTCAGCATTCAGCGCCTGATAAATTCACGATTGCCGTTTCGAAACGACATTAATAAACTGAAATCATTTAAAAATTGTACTGATCTCATTTATTGTGAATCTCATGACGGATCTATAACCATGTTGCAGATATTCACGCTGGAATCTCCACATAATAAGTAGTCGCGGCTAGCAAATTTACTGATTTTAATGTAGCTTGCATTTATCGATCATTTTCGAAAACTATTATTACGATTAGTGAAGAATATCATTTAATATGATGGCTTTATTTAATTGGATATCAACTAGATTAATTAGAATATACTATACTGATCTTGAAGGTGTCAACAAGTTTAGAATATTTTGTTAAAGGAGAAAACTGTCTCTGTAATGGCGGTTTTTACGCAATATTGACCTACTTTGAGCAGGAGATATGGTGTGGTATTTGTGCTGCTTGAAGAAGTGTTTTTCTAACATAGCGACAGATTACCGGTGAGATATAATATACAATTATTAATAGAACCTTGTTATTATTATTACAAAACAGGCGAGTTATCGTGATTTGAAAAGGATAATTTGCCTGTATAAAACCGTTATTATTGCTAAAATGCCTAAATAGCCCTTTGTATAAATAGCGGTATATTGCTGTTTTAAAAAAGTGGTTCATAGGAATGTGTGAGGTATCGAATGAAAGAGGCGAAGCGAAGGGGCAAGGGGGCTGAAACCCATTAGAATAGTTTGTTAAACATATTATTATACTTAAGTGATAATCGGCAAAAATCAACCGTCCATTATTAGTTCAACTGCTGATGCGCTGGAGAATACATACATCTCAATAAAGGCCTTAAATAGCTATGTAAGCAAGTTTATATAAATCTGTTAAATCGGTTGACACCTGCAAGGGCTGTATAGTATATTCTAATAAATACCATAATAATGAATAAGAAATTGGTTAACGATTAAGTGATATTCGGAATGTATATAGCGGTATATGATTTGAGCGAAATTTATCTGGAGGTAAAGGAGGCGAAAGTAGCATCAGTCAAACGAAATCATGATTTCAACAAGCTAAATATTAATTATTGGAGGGAAATACAATGACAGGAATGGAAAACACTTTAAGGTTGCGCAAGAAAACTGATAATCCCAGGGAGATGATACCATCCAATATTAAACCGAAAAGCACTGGTAAAGTGGCCATAATTGGATTTGGCACAATGGGAGTAGGTATTGCAGTTGACGTATTAAGGTATATGGGAATACCAGTTTTAGTAAAGGATACTGAAAAAGGCTTGGAAAACGGCATAGCCATGCTGAAGAAGACTCTTGAATCCATGAAACAACCGGCCGACGAGCTCGTGAAGCTAGTAACAACAACCACAGAGTTCGGTAAAGAGTTTGCCGACGTTGATCTGGTTATCGAAGCGGTTTTTGAAAACTTTGACCTGAAGCAGCAAATCTATGGAGATATCTGTAAGGTAGTCAGCGAAGAATGTATTGTTGCCAGTAACACATCAACTATTCCAATCACGAAATTGGCAGTCGGTGTTGTCAAGCCAGAAAGATTTATTGGGGCCCATTTCTTTTCACCGGTTCCCAAAATGGATCTTCTTGAAGTTATTAAAGGTGAATTAACTAATGAGCAAACAATATATGATGTGGTTAACTTTGCTGCCGATATCAAAAAACGTCCCTTGATCTGCAATGACAGTCCCGGTTTTGTTGTAAATGCTCTGCTTACACCGTACTTTCAAGCCACTTATGAATTGCTTGAAAAAGGTGTTTCAATCGAAGATATCGATGGTGCAATGCGTGAATTTGGAATGCCGGTTGGTCCTATTAGATTGACTGAAGAAGTAGGTATCGATGTGCCCTACAATGCTTTCAATGCTTCAGGTATGACGCCTCCGGCAACGCTTTCCAATATGGTTAAAGCTGGCAGGTTGGGATTTAGAAAATGCGGAAAAGGATTTTTCCTGAAAGACGGAAGTGTAGACCCGGAAGCACTGCCTCTAATTGCAGTAGGTAATGACCGAATTCAAATTACCCGTCCTGAAATACAGGAAAGTCTCATGAAATGTTTTGCCGAAAAAGGCAAGGAGTTATTGGATACCAATGTGGTTAGTGATCCGGGTGATGTTGATATGGGTGCTCTTTGGGGACTTGGTTTTCCTGTCAACACCGGCGGTCCTTTGAAATGGTCAGATAATGCTGGTGTAAGCACGAAACTTTTTGGAGCAAAATTTTATAAAGATTAAACCTACCAAAAATGTCAGGCCTGCAGTGAGTACATCCGCTGCAGGCCTGACCAAACTACATTTATGGCGGAATTAAACATTAATAAAGAAGTATATAATTAGGGGGGGCTTTGTAATGGAATCATACGATGTCATAGTCATTGGCGGAGGAATTGCCGGAACTACAGCCGCTGCATTTCTCGGTTCTGAAGGTGGCAAAAAAGTTCTGGTTCTGGAACAGTGTTCACAATTGGGTGGACGTGCTACATCATTCCGTGGGGAAGGTATTGTCGATGTGAAAGCACATAAAAAGGTGCTTGCAGACGCTGCATTAACTGTCATTAGTGATCGTTGCGAACCTCCATTTGAGGAGATGGTTGAGAAAAAATTGCTTGATGGATATGTTTTCGAGTCTGGTGCGCGTGGATCATGGCGTACTAACAGGGGACGTGTAAGCAAGACTATGGATTGGTATAACAAGGCATCAAACTTTTTCGGAAATACATCTTTTGTTGGCATTGGTGTAGACGGGGACTATACAGCTAAACGTAAGACCGGAATGCTGCCCCCCGAATGGATGACAACGGAAGATTTTATGGAGTCTGTGAAAGTTGGTATGGGTCTTTTGGCCATTCAATCCATTGAAGAAACTAAAGCCTATGATAATGTTACCGTTAAAGATTGGTGTACCCAAATAACTAACAATGAAAAGGCCCTGGAGTGGCATTATAATCGTGATACATTTCATACGGTAGTAAACGATCCTGCCTTGAATACTGCTGGTGAGGACATGAGAGTATCCTTGGTTTATCGTGAAGATCCGAATGTTACCCACGACTTTGGAGCCTGGGGTTTTGCCGGAGCACCTGGACACAGACATCTCTCAGATAGCCTGGCGGATGCAGCTACCCAATATGGTGGAACTGTACTTAAAAATGCCAAGGTTAAAGAAGTTCTTATTAAGGACAATGCTGTTGAAGGCGTTGTAGCTGTTGTAGATGGAATTGAACAAACTATTAAAGCTCCCATCGTAATAAACACCTTACCCCCACACAGGGTTTCGACTATTATTCCTGTTGAAAAACTTGATGAAGAATTCCAAATAGCTGCTGAACGTACAACTAAAGCTAGTTGTATAACTACATACATTGGAATGAATCGTTCCATTGTTGACTTTGCACTTAAACCGTTTGATAAACGCGCCTTTATGTGGTGCCCGATTGTAGCCAAAGCAGAGGAAGGATTCCGTGGTGATGTACCATGGGTGGGAGTGGATCTTGGAGCGGTAGCGCCTACCCGTTGCCCGGAAGGGAAAAATCTTATTGCAGGCGTATCCAATGTTCTGGATGTAGAAGCAAGAGATCCCAAAAAGGTTGACCTGGTTGTTGACGGTATGTTGAATTTCTATGATAATGCTTTCCCGGGATGGCGCAGTGCAACTGAATTTATAATGGTGCTGGTAAACTATGGTGCGTTAATGTGGCGCTTACCTGAAGACCCACATCCGGATGTAGTATGTAAAAACGTTAAGGGTCTGTATTTTGCTGGTGATGCCTACGGAAAAGATTGCAGCTGCGGCGGTATCGAAGGAGCAACCCAATCTGCACTGTATTGTGTTGAGGCAATCACTGGAGTCAGCATCAGAGAAAAGGTTTTGGGAAAAGTAATGGCCTAAAACTGTGATAATTGCTGCTATTGAGGAATTTTAATATTAAGCGTAAATGGGTCCCCACCTTGCAAATCAGGTGGGGATTTCAGCATCCTTCTATTCGATATCCACTGGGTTTAGATTTGTAAAACACTATTATTTAACAAAAGTCATAGTAGTGGAGAATGTAGACCAGGATTACCTTCGAGCAGGTAACAACTTTAGGATATCAGAAGAAGAATAAACTAGTTGTATATCCCTGCAACATTTCTATCAATAAACTATTTTGCAGTGCTGGTTCGACTAAAAATTACCTTATTGGTAAATAAAAGATAAATAGTGAAGGAATATGCCAATTAATAAAGAATAAGTAATCACAGCTATGTTTAGTATAGCTTTAATGATATAACCATTGAATTACGGAAAGGCGTGATAGAATGCAGGAAGTAAGTATAATGGATACACATATGCGCGATAGTCACCGTCGGATAATTACTGGGACCATAATTCTTAGCGTTTTAGCCAATTTGGGTACGTTGGGTATTTATTTAAGCGGCAAGGGATCTGCTAATCTTAGCCTGGCTCTTCTGGGCAAAGAATTCTTGAGCGCTGCACTGATAGTGCTGATAGCTATTCTTATAATTAACAAATTTCCTCAGGAAAAATGGAGTAAATATGTCATCGTGACTATGGTGGGCTTAATTCTGTTTATAACTAATTGGTTAATGAGTGGTAATAGAGAAGTATTTGCCAATTTCTATCTATTAATGATATTGAGTCTGTTGTATCTTGATATGTGGGTATCCATATTTGCTTGTATTTTAGTTTTAATCCTGCATACTGCTATGCTCGTAGTAGCCCCTCAAGCTATTCCTTTAGGCGATACCACCAGTCTTCTGGCTGTAAGGTATTTTGGGTTTATATTTTTTGGAATTGCCTCAGTAATTGCAGCTTCCGTCACGTCAAAGCTTTTGCAGACTTCCATAGATAAGGAAAAACAATCCCAGGAATTAAGCGGCAATCTCCATACAGTCGTGGCCGGGGTGGCTACTCAGGCTGATCTGGTAGCTGCATCTTCGGGCCAGTTATTGTGTTCCGCAACCGAATCGGGCAAGGCGGCTGAACAAGTTAGTTCCAGCGTTGAGAGCCTGTCTGAGGCTGCTGCCGAGGGTGCAGTATTTGCCACAAAAACTACTGAGCTGGTTAGAAAAGTCTCAGTTGCGGTGGGAAAAGCAGGCAATAATGTCCAGCTCGTGAATAATCAGACGGTGCAGTTTAAGAATATCGTTGAGGATGGTTTATCGGCTATAAAAGATCAGAGTTCCAGGATGGAGGAAAGTAAACAGGCTCAGAACTCAGTAAGTCAAGCTGTGTATATTTTAAACGATAAATCTAAACAGATCGAAGAAATTGTTGGTTTAATCACCGGAATAGCAAATCAAACTAACCTTTTGGCACTAAATGCAGCAATTGAAGCTGCCCGAGCCGGAGAAGCCGGCAGGGGTTTCGCGGTAGTAGCTGAGGAGGTAAGAAAACTAGCCGAAGAGTCCGGTCAAGCGGCGAAAAATATTGCCCATTTGATTACTGAGATCCAGCAGGGAATGAATATTACAGTATCAGAAATTAGCCGTTCTAACCACATTAATACAGAACAGGAGGCAGCGGTTAAAACTACCCAAGAAAGATTTGGAAATATAGAGCAGGGGGCTAAAAATATAGCTGCAGCCATTCATGAAGTTGCAGCTTTACTACAAGAAGTTTTGGGCTCCACAGATGAGATGGTTAGTAATATAGAAAAAATTTCAGCGGTTAATGAAGAATATGCGGCCAGTACCCAGGACATTACCGCTCTTTCTGAGCAACAAGCTTATTCAGTTAATTCAATTGTGAATATGGCCCGTGACTTAGCAGGGGCAGCTGAAGAGTTAAGAACCTTGGCAGTAGCTGTCAAGGAGAACTAAGGCTTGGACTTTGAGCTGACAATACCAAAAAGGGCGGTCATAAATAGCTCTGGAGAAGGATGTCTGGATACGTAAAAATTACCATTGCCAAAATTAAAGACCACGGTAATTGTCCCGAAAGTAAGCGACCTCGGTTCAATATTATATTGGACTGAGGTCGTTTAACTTTTAATGAGGTCGCTGGGGTTTTAAAAATAGTAATCTATCAATATCCTTTTTATAATATCCCCAAACAGTTCTGCTCCGATTGTAAATTGCTCATAAATCGCTTTGCCTTTTTCGGATCGCAACCGGTTAAGGGCATCTTCTCAAAACTGAATGCCCATTTACTCATCTAAATGGAGCTCATTTCCATTAAGGGCAAAAATAATGTTGAAAATAACAGAAGAAAGCTTGCATATTTGTCGTAAATAGTCTAAATTAAGTATATAGATATAAGGTAACTTACTTAGTTAATATAGCTGGCTGCTCTTAGCATTTAATCGCGCTAATAGTTAAATTATTCATAGTACTTTACGCAGCTTTAGATTTAGCAATTATTCTAACAGCAATCGCAATATTCGCAGCAATATACATACGATAGCCAGCTTTATTATAGACGTGGTCATTATCGATAGGAATGTTTTATTATTCGTAACAGTATCCGCAGCATACTCGTACTAATGAATGCAGTCTTAGTTGTAGCAGTGTTTATACCAGTATAGCAACTGTTTTTTTGGTAAATATTTTATCGCCAGTTTAAACAAAGACCACGTCAATTATTTAGCAACACATTATACAGCTAGAGGAAGCCAATCGCAAAATGGCTTCCTCTAGCTGTATAATATCGTATTTGCTTTAATGTTTAGAGTTGTTACTAATGTCTGATTCTTAATAAAATAGAAATGGCATGAACCTTTTGTCTGGTTCATGCCATTTTTTACAGTTTTGTTGTGTCCAAGTGCTAATCAGCAATACGGTTTAGAATGCAGGTACACATGCTCCTTGATACTTTTCTTCCAGGAATTTCTTAACCTGTGGAGATTGCAGAGCTGCATTGAGTTTCTTGACAGCTTCTTTATCCTTATCTTCCGGCCTTATAACCAGAACATTGGCAAAGGGTGAATCTTTAGGTTCCATGAAGATGGAATCCTTAACCGGGTTAAGCTTGGCTTCAATAGCATAGTTGCTGTTGATAACGCAGATATCAAGATCAGCTAATGCTCTGGGCAGCATGGGAGCATCCATCATGGTGATCTTGAGGTTCTTGGGGTTATCAACTATATCCTTTTCAGTGGCGCTTACCCCTATACCTTCTTTAAGCTTCAGTAAACCGGCTTTTTCCAGAACCATAAGGGCTCTGCCGCCGTTGGTGGCATCATTGGGAATACCAACTTTGGCACCCGCTGCAACTTTGGCTATATCCTTAATTTTACTGGAATAGACACCCATGGGTTCATTATGTACCTTAACTGACCACATTAAATTGGCTTGGTTGTTCTTATTGTAATCGTCCAGATAGGGTATATGCTGGAAGAAGTTAGCGTCGATCTGCTTATCCTTCAGAGCCGGATTCAACTGGGCATAATCAGTGAAAACCTTAACTTCCAGATCAACATTTTCTTTGGCCAGCAGGGGCTTTACAATTTCCAAAATTTCAGCATGCGGTTGTGCAGTTGCGCCTACAACGATTTTTGCCTTCTCGGGAGCTTTATCTGCAGGAGCTTTGGTATCCTGGTTGTTTCCGCAACCAGCCAATAATGCAGATACTAGCAATAAACAAGTAATAAGGACTAATAGTTTCTTTTTCATTAAATTACCTCCTTTTATTTACGGCAGAGTTAGCCATTTTGTCTCCTAGCATTTGTACGCCTTGTACCAAAATTATTAATAATACTACCGTTACCCACATTATGCCGGTCTGATAGCGCTGGTACCCGTAATAATATGCTAGTGTGCCCAGTCCACCTCCCCCCACAATTCCCGCCATAGCTGAATAACCCACCAGGTTAATGGTCGTAATAGAGACGCCCAATATTATGGAAGGAAAAGCCTCGGGGATTAATACTTTACGGATAATCTGCCAGGTGTTGGCGCCCATGGACAGCGCCGCTTCTATCAAACCCCAGTTGATCTCCTTTAATGACGTTTCCACCAGACGGGCCACAAAGGGGATGGCTGCTAATGTCAAAGGAACAATAGAAGCTACCGTTCCAATCGAAGTGCCCACGATCAACCGGGTTAAAGGGATGACCAGAATCAAAAATATGATAAAGGGTATGGAACGAGCGGCATTAACGATACCACCCAAAATCCGATTCAAGGCAGGGTTTTCTAAAATGTGTCCCTTATCAGTGATTACCAGGATAAGAGCCAGGGGCAGACCAAAGACATAGCTGAAGGCAGTTGATAGTAGAACCATATAAATAGTTTCCCAGGTAGCGAGCAAAACCGCGTCTACCATCCAGGCATTACTACCAAACGTCGAGCTTACAAAACCATTCCAGTCAAATCCAAAAATAATCTCCAACATCTTATAACACCTCTATTTCCAGGCCATTTTCGCGTAAATAATCCAGGGCTTCGTTCATTAACCCTGGATTACCTATCAGTTCTAGAGTGAGATTGCCAAAGGGGGTATCTTTTACCCGATCAATATTCCCGTAGAGGATATTGGCTCTAATATCATATTTCTTTACCATGCCCGAAATTAATGGTTCACCGGCCAAGGAACCGATAAAGGAAACACGAATTAACTTACTGGCTGATTCGCCATCATTAATAAGTGAGCGATGCAGTAATTCTTCCGGAACATCTTTATTGATAATGGTGTTAATAAAACTCCTCGAAGTGGGTGTAGCCGGTCTGGAGAAGATACTGAGAACATCGCCGACCTCTACTATTTTACTGTTGTCGATGACTGCTACCCGATCACAAACCTCTTTAATTACATTCATGTCATGGGTAATAAGCAGGATGGTAAGGTTGAGCTGGCGGTTGATGTCCTTAAGCAATTTTAAAATAGAACGGGTAGTTTGAGGATCCAGAGCCGAGGTGGCCTCATCAGACAATAATATTTTAGGATCGTTGGCCAGAGCCCTGGCAATACCCACCCTTTGTTTTTGTCCTCCACTCAATTGGTCAGGGTGAACCTGGGCTTTATCAGATAGACCTACCAACTCCAGGAGTTCATTAACCCTTTTACGGGCTTCATGATGAGGCGTACCCACAATTTCAAGTGGGAACATAATATTATCGAAAACTGTCCGCGAGGATAAGAGGTTAAACTGCTGAAATATCATGCCGATTTTCTGGCGCGTTTCACGCAGCTCTCGCTTATCCAGGCGGGTAATATCCTGCCCATCGACTAGAATGGAACCCTGACTCGGTTTTTCCAACATGTTTATACAGCGGATAAGGGTGCTTTTACCGGCCCCGCTAAGACCAATAATACCGAATATTTCGCCTTTATTAACCTTAAGACTAACATCGTCCAGGGCTAAAACTTCGTGACTGGCGGTAGCATAGATCTTGGTCAAATGCTTAATTTCAATCAAAAGGGAAGCCTCCTATGAAATAATAATGCCTCTTTGTCTAACACAAAGAGGCAAGGCAAGCAAGTTACGCTCGCTCTTATCTGCCAGACTAGGGTCTGCAGGATTTAGCACCATTGTCTATTTTGACAGGTTGCCGGGCTTCATAGGGCCAGTCCCTCAGCCACTCTAGATAAGAGATATATAAACCGTATCAGAAAGTATAACATTTCTGAATGTTGACAGGTAAGAAAACTCAGGCATCCGCAGTCGCCTAAAGGCTCGGCGTAAGCCGAGTTTTCTTAATTTACAGCATTAAATAAATGCTATCATAACTCAAGTTTAAACGTCAAGATAGCCTGTCTAACCGTGTTGTAAAATTGAGGAACATTATATAAAAAATTATCATTTCCCTTTATCCGCAGCTTTGTAATCCAGTACAATTTTTTTTACACGTTCATTATTTACATGGAATACTATGTAATGTTTTGATCCATAGATAGCATCAAAAGTATCTGGGTCACTTTTTACAAAAGAACGTACATAACCCGGGCCATAGTTTTTAACTACTTTGTCGAAGGAGTCATTAACAGCTATTCCTCTGGACGTAGATAGCCCCGAACCGATGATATCAACCTTGCTAAGAACATTGCTTTTTTTTGTAAAGGTAAAGATAGCATTTAATCCTTCGGGACGATACACGGAACTCATACCCAGAGTCTTACCCCGCGGATAAACCTGCTGTACTTCCTCTCCGGTGGATTGTCCTACCTGTATATTGGGTTTGGTGTTATATAAGAGAAAATCCTCTTCGCCCAGACTGGACATCTTTGCAGGATAAACAGTTTCCAGTCGCTGATGACGGTTGGATAAAAGGAAACCACCCCCTAATACCATTAAGAGCAGAAGTACGATTATATAATAATCCCTTTTTGCGTTTAGTCTCATCAAAGCTTGCACGCCCTCTCGACTATATGATGATATTCGACTATCTTTATTTATCCTCTATAATATAACATATTAGATAATGATAGACCCATTCAAATTCGTGTACATATAATTCCTGGAAGGGTGATCGGATTGATGAAGCAGCGCGCTGTGCCTCAGCTGTGGGGCGATAAACGCTATCATAGTATAAATTATCATCTGCGAGAGAAATTTGGGCAAAAAGTCTTTAAGATATCTCTTGATGCCGGATTTAGCTGTCCTAATAGGGATGGGTCACTGGCCGTAGGAGGTTGTACATTTTGCAGTCCCAGAGGATCTGGTGATTTTGTAGCTGTTCACCAGCTGTCTATTGAAGAACAGTTCAGGCAGGGACGGGATATGATGCATATAAAATGGCCAGGGCAGAATTATATTGCCTATTTACAGGCCTTTTCGAATACTTATGCTCCTGTTGAGACCCTCCGCAAGATCTATCGTACTGCCCTGGGGCAGGATGGAGTAGTAGGCCTGGCAATTGCTACACGTCCAGATTGTTTGTCCGCAGAGGTTTTGGATCTTTTAGAGGAAATTAATCAAGAAAGCTATTTATGGGTAGAATTAGGCCTGCAAACTATTCATAAACATAGTTCGGAACAGTTAAACCTCCATTATGACTATCAAGATTTTCTTCAGGCAGTAGCCAGCCTGCGGGCCCGGAACATAGAAACCTGTGCACACATTATTCTGGGACTGCCGGGTGAAGAGACGAGCCAGATGCTGGCTACGGGTCAAGCCCTGGCATCCCTGCCTATACAAGGAATAAAGCTTCATCTATTACATTTGATGAAAAATACCCCCTTGGCTGCATTATATGCCCAGGCTCCATTTGATTTTCTCACTCAGGAGGAATATGTTAATTTGGTCGCGGATATCCTGGAACTGTTGCCTCCCGAGATGCTCATTCATCGTCTGACGGGTGACAGCCCCCGAGAATTACTCATCGGTCCGGCCTGGAGCCTAAAGAAATTGCCAGTGCTTAATGCCATTGACCGGGAATTAAAACTGAGAAATAGCTGGCAGGGAAAATTCTACCCCTCAAAATAGCCTTTATGTTATTGACATGTGGCGCAAGCTATAATATAATCATTCTTGCTGAGGCACATGCGGTAGTGGCGGAATCGGCAGACGCGCTAGATTCAGGTTCTAGTGGGGGCAACTTCGTGGAGGTTCAAGTCCTCTCTACCGCACCATAGGAAACACGGGAGGTTTAGGCCTCCCTTATTTATTTTTCTGGTTCAAAAATTGTTGCTCGATAGAGTGAAATACACGAATTTTACACGAAGGTCATAAAAAAACTATTTATCGGAAGGTACAAGCTGGTGAAAACGATCGGCCACATCTTCTCTTTTTTTAGGCAGAACATGGCCGTAAGTTTTGAGGGTGGTATCTATATCAGCATGTTCTAAGCGTTCAGATACTACGTTAATAAACTCACCGTCGCTTAGGAGAATAGTTGCATGAGTGTGCCTTAGGCCGTGGAAGGTGAAATCATCATGGCCAAGGTTTTTTGCAAGGTTACCAAATCTATTGGTTAAATTCCTTCTATCCATAGGTGAACCGTCCGCTTCAGTAAAAACCAAATCCCATTTATTGGCCCATGCCTTACCTGCAGCCAGCTTCTGTTTATTCTGGGACTTGCGATGCGCTTTTAGAAGCGTTAACACATTCTTAGAAACTGTAATTGTTCTTGTGAAATGATTCGTTTTTTGTCCGGGTACGGTGTTCATAACTGCCATCTTGGAGTTTGTGCAGAGTCATTTGAATATGGATGCTCTTATCATCCCACTTAATGTCTTCCCACCTAAGTCCAAGCAATTCTGACTGCCTGGCCCCAGTATATGCTGCCACATATATGATATCGTAATCCTGGTGCCCCCTGGACCCGTATAGGAACTTGATCAGATCTTCTTTAGACAGAGCCACATAATCATCTTCGCTTTTACGTTTTTTCTTCTTATCCAGTGGGGGCTTGGCCTTTTCGCAAGGATTCTTTTCTATTAGTTCCATTTCAACAGCCCGGGCAAAAGCTTGATTGAGTATCGTGTGCAGCAGATTTATGGATCGGTTTGAAAGCCCGAGAGAGCTTTTTGGCTTACCATCATCGTCTAATTTTGGCTTAACAAGCTTTCCGTTTTCTGATTTAAAGTCATAGAACTATTGAATGTCCATGGGAGTAATCTCGGCAAGGGGAGCATGACCAATCATTGGTATGATGTGTTGAGTAATCTCCCATCGATAATTCTCGTAGGTGTTTATTTCTTTTTCTTGCTTAACCTTGGTGTCAACCCAGTAAATTAACCAGTCTTTTAATAACATATCAGTAGGCTGGAATGCATTTGCTTCCTGCTCCAGTTGATTTAGCCAGTCTCGCAAATAAGCATCCGCCTGGGGCTTGCCACCTCTGACGGTTTTTGACATGGTTTTATATTTGCCGGTCTCGGGATCACGACCAAGGTTCACAACTGCTTGGTAGTATCCCTTATTGCGCTTGGTTACCCAACCGGTGTATTCCAAAATAATCACCTCAATAATAGTGAGATTAGTAATCAATGGTAAAAGCTATAAAACTATAGGGAAATAAATACTGATTTGCTTATATGATACCAGAAAGAAAAAAAGGAGGGGAATATATGTTCGGTGGTGATGAAAAAAATAAACCCAGATACCCGGGTCGTGATTGTCTTAGTTATTTCTCATACTAATAGTTCTACATTCATAGAAAACTAAGTATTTTTCGCCTACTTGGCATTTATTAATATCAGTATTAATTGCGTAACTCCATTCCAGCAAGACAGATGTTTGGTCAAAAATATGTTCACGGTTAAAGTTGCGAATTCTTTCAGCATGTTTTAGAAGCTCTTTTACTTCATCATCAGTAAGAAAATTATCATTACCTGACTTTAGTGTTGCATTTGTTTCTCGATCAATTATTAATGTAACATCTCTGCCACCAGTTGTAGTAAGGTTCCATAAATCATCCTGTACAGCTTCAATAATTGTCTGATTTTCTCGTAATTCAATTGTCCCGCTTTTCAATGCAATAAAATATGGGTAATATACTACTAAATCATGTTCTTTAAACCTATTCAATAATTCTTTGCCTTTTGACTGTGCCTCTTGAGCAGTAATTCCAACTGCACGGGGTAAATTAATATCATTACCTTCAATAACAGCAACTCTTATTGTCCAGAGCAGATTTGTATCTAACTGTTCACTACCTGTAAATTGTAACCAGGGAACAGATGGGATGCCCATACGTTTCAGTTCGTAGAATCCTTGAAGTTTATTCACTATTACAGCACCTTTCACAGTATATATTTTGATGCTAATAGCAATATAATAGCATATTAATGTATTATTTTGAGCTTATAATTCTTTCGCTTTGGTTAAACAATTTATTGTAAAGGAAAACAGCATATCTATCAGTTAATCCAGATAAAAAATCAACTAATACTCTACTATAGGTAGCTGGATAACTATCTTTCAACTGTATTAACGAAGGATTCTTGTATTTATAATAAATATCAGGTGGTAATTGCTTTGGATTTTCCATGTATGATTGATAAAGCCGACCTATAATTCTTTTTGCTTTAGTGTCCATGATTGCTGCTAAAGAACCTGTATACACGTATTCGGTTACAAAATTTTTAAATTTTTTAAATTCATTAGCGTATTTGTCAAATCTCACTATTAAATCCTTTTGCTTTCTTACGTCGTCAGGAGAATCTAATTTGCAATCATCAACGGCTTTTTGGGTTCCCTTTACTAAATCATCAATTAGTTTATTAACTATGCTACTGACCCCAAGTGATTTATCTGCATTGAACATATCCCATATATTTTCAACATCGGCGTTTCTTAAAAGCTTACTTCTAATCAATTCATCAAATATACTTGATGAATAATAAGCATCTTCAAAATCGTGTGTTACATAAGCAATTGTATCAGCTAAACGTACTACTTGGCCTTCCAAAGATGGCAGAACCAAAGGATTAAGATGTACGCAAATCTGTGGATTTGAGTCCTTTGTATGTTTCAAAATACCTTCTCTAACTTCCCATGTGAGGTTTAACCCCATCCCTTCTAATCCGGGTTTTTCTTCTAACAATTCTACGACTCTTACACTTTGCTCGTTATGATAAAAACCACACTCATTTTTCATAAAAGATCCAAGCAAATCTTCGACAGCATGTCCATATGGTGTATGACCCAGGTCGTGTCCAAGAGCAATTGCTTCTGTTAAATCCTCATTTAACCTAAGTGACCTAGCTATTCCTCTCGACATTTGTGCTACTTCCAAGCTGTGTGTTAATCGTGTTCTATAGTGATCATTCTCATGGTTAACAAAAACCTGGGTTTTATACATCATACGCCTAAATGATTTTGAATGAATGATACGATCTCGATCACGTTGGAATTCTGTACGAGTTTCTAAATTTACCGGTTTTTCTTCATGGTCCCGGCTTCCTTCTTTTGCTTTCTTAACAGCATAAGGTGCCAGCCATTGTTCTTGAAGGGTTTCGAGATCCACTTTGTAAAATGGATTTGACATAATAATACCTCCCTTAACATCTTGAGAAATTATAATTATCATAGTTTTTATGGCAGTAATTGATTCTACGGCTTGCACACCCCGCAAGCCTGATATCCAGCCGATTGAGCTGCGGCTTTATCCTTAAACCACACTTGGTTTAAGGGCTCGATTTTCTCCGCATACCTGCAGCTAGGAATGTGGTACTTATCCGAGCTCTTACTGCCCACATACTGCCCATGGGTGGTTGCTGGAGTAGAAGCAGGAATATTTACAGTATTCTGTGGCGTAGGCCCTCCTGTTGGAGCTGAGGTAGTAGGTGTAGAAGGGGTAGTTTCAAGATGTTTTGTGGCAGAGGATGACGTGATTGTCTTACCATCGGTATTCACCACTATAGTGCCCACCCAGTCCGTCCGACAGATCTTTGCTCCTATAGCCTGTAGTTTTTTAAGAGTCTCCTGCGCCGGATGCCTGTATGTGTTTCCGGTACCTACACTGATAACAGCTACAGATGGTTTGACCAGGGAAAGAAAACTTGCGCTACTACTTGAAGTACTTCCATGGTGACCAATTTTCAATACGTCTGATGCTAGCGCACCCTTCAGGACATCTTCAACAGGCGTTTCCGCGTCTCCCATAAATAGGAATTCAATGTCGCCAGTATCTAGTCTGGATACCACAGAATAATCATTTACATCCTCCCAGGTTTCAGCACCTGTATAAATCTTCAAGGCTGTATTACCCCAGGTATAATTCTGGTAGTTATCTTGCTCCCATGGGCAGCCTTCCGCTTTTACGGCTGCGGCATAACTGCTGTATATTTTAGAGTCGGCCGTTTTGCCACTGTCCAGGACCTTCTCTACCTGAAAGGCATTAAAAACTGCTGGAAGCCCTCCTATGTGATCTTCATGCGGGTGGGTAGCAATAAGTAATTCAATATCGTCAACGCTTTGTTTTTTAAGGTAGTCTACTACAGTCTGGCCATCACTTTCATTGCCGCCATCAATAAGAATGTCATTATGGTTGGGTAACTGTATGTATATGCTGTCAGCCTGGCCAACATCAATGAAATGAACTTGAATCTGGCCAGCAGAGACGAAAGGGGGAGGGGATCCATGTGGCTGCAGCGATGTGGAAGTCATCGTTATAATCTGTGTATTTCCATCCCACGTTACAGATCCACCAAAAGCTTCACCAACAAAGCGCAGCGGAGCAAGAGTTCTACCGTCGATAATCTTTGCAGGTACATCCAGCTGCTTAACCTGCCCGTTAATAGTAGGAGTCTTTGAGCCAATCTGTATTACAACGGTATTGCTACCTTTTACTGCAGTTGCTGTCTGGGTATCCTGGTCCCAGGTTACGGTGGCTCCCATGGACTCAAATATTGCTCTTAACGGTACTAAAGTGCGGCCAGCCTCAATGACCGGGGGGACTTGGAAAGAAAGCTGTTGACCGTCAAGGTTAACGGTGGGAACCGCTAGGACAGGAACTGCTATCATCATGCAGATTATCAGGGTTAAGGCCCAAATGTAGGGCTTACGCAAGTATCTATTCATAGTGACCTCCTAAACAAATAAGCTAATAACCACATTTTACCACAATGTATAATTATAGAGGTATTAATTACTATAAAGCAAAATTAAGATGTAATATGCTAAAATATGTATGGTAATTGGTTGAAAAACAATAAGGTAGGCATTTTATTGAATAACTTTTATGTGGGGGATTGTTAAAATGTTTTGGCTCAAAACTGGAGTATTGAGTGATAGAGAAATAAGAAGTTTATTAGGGAAAAAAATCTTTATTTACCCGTTTAACTCCAAAAATCTCAAAGGTGCCACATATAATTTAACGGCGAGTAGAGTGGCTATTTTAGCGAGTGATCAAAAAAAATTATTAATTAATGATGAGGGGAATATTTTTATACCAGCCGGGGAAACAGCACTGATTGAAACTGAAGAAAGTATATATGTTGCGAAAGATATTTGCGGGACTTATCATTCGAGGGTTACCTTAGTGTCTAAGGGTTTGTCGCATATCGGTACTACTTTGGACCCATTGTTTTTTGGTACATCGCTTATTGCTGTACATAATCACACAAAAGACGAGGGCATAATTATTGAAGCAGGGGAGTCAATCTGTTCACTAATGTTACAGAAGATGCCGAGGTCAACAAGGATATTACATGATAATCCAGAGTTTCGTCAAGATATCGTTAATCTCAATTTTAACCTAGATGGGTTCCCGTACGTCGAGGATGATTTAATTAGAAAACAGTTTTTAAAAGAAATACAAAAATGGAAAACGGAAAAATGGCGAACAAATAAGGAAGACTTGATTGAAGTAGTAAATGATATGGTGAGAAAGAGTAATAAATCAAAAAACATTAGGATTATATGCATATTCCGCTTTCTTAAGACACCTTGACCGGCGAAGTTGAACAGTGACGCC
>CAZEDT010000013.1:0-71150 GCA_964510795.1 uncultured Syntrophomonas sp. | reverse complement strand
TGTTGGCTCGGGGATGAACAAGAGAACCGTCCCCCTGTTCACTTTTGCTGCGCATACTCTATAAAATACGCAACTTCAGCTACTGGCAAAATCCAGCTGATAGTTAACCTAATCGGCATATACAAGTTTTTCTATTTGGCCAGGATTAGAGGCCGGGAAGTAGTTATTTATATTAATACTAGCCAATCTGCTTTTTATATCCTCTTCACGGTAAGGAACGCCGTGCAGGGCACTGGTAAATTGATTTATATCACCATTACTAAAAAAATCTCCATACACCTTACATCCTACCACTACGCCATCCTCAATGTACATACGTACTTCCACTGTCCCCCATGGGAAAGTGGCACTTCGTTGAACGTTAAACGGCGGGGAATTACCATAGACCCAATCCCAGCTGATATATTTTTCCTGGCGCAGGACTTCTACTGTGCGGATTTCTTGCTCCGAAAGCTGACGCTCATGCTGAAGGAAACCGTCTGCTCTAATGGTTTGGGTCAGCACCTCTTTAAATTGCTCCATGGAAACTGGTATATGAATATGTTCACTAATATTGGTTACTCTGCTTCGTACTGATTTGACTCCTTTGGATATCATCTTTTCCTTCTTGACATTAAGAGCTTCAACCATCGCTTCAATATTGCAATTAAACATCAAGGTTCCGTGATGCAGCAGACGGTTTTTCCAATGGCACTGGGCATTGCCAGAGAATTTTTTCCCTGCGATGGTTATATCATTGCGCCCGCTATTTTCCGCTTTAACGCCCATTTCCCCCAAGGTCTTTATAATTGGTGCGGTAAATCTGGCAAAGTCAAAATTAGCTCGGCTCTCATCATTAACGATAAAGGTAAAATTCAGATTACCCTCATCGTGGTATACTGCCCCACCCCCGGATAAACGACGCACTACTGCAATCCCCTTATTGTTGATTACTTCCTGGTTTATTTCCTCCAGGGTATTTTGATTGCGCCCCACCACCACCACCGGGCGATCCTGCCAAAGCATAAAATAATCTTCATGATCATGCTCGTTCATTAAGAGGTATTCTTCCAGGGCAAGATTAAAGTAGGGATCTTTAGAAGGGTTAATAATATTTATCATTGCATCCTCCGCAAAAAGTTAATATTCCAAGTTTCAAAGTTAACTAATAATGCGCAGTAAAAGTGAACAAGGGAACCGTCCCCCTGTTCACTTTTGATGCGTACAATTGGTGCCTTGCTTTTATTTCTTTTTGGGTAAGAGGTGAATTGCCTCACTTTTTAGGTCAGCGATAGCCTCCTGGATGCTTTCACCCAGAGTAGGATGGGGGTGAATAGTGCCTTTTACATCTTCGATTTTCATCCGGTTCTTTACCATCAAGGTCGCTTCCAGAATTAAGTCTGATGCATGGGGACCTAAAATGTGTACTCCGATAATGGTATCATCCTGATCAGCAATTACCTTTACCAGACCATCAGTCTCACCCAAAGTCATGGCTTTGCCATTGGCTGCAAACTGAAACTTGCCAACCTGATAAGCTATACCCTGCAGACGAGCTTCATCTTCACTCATGCCCACAGCAGCGATTTCCGGGAAGGTAAATATGCAACCGGGAACCGCATGGTAGTGGACTTGGCTGTCCATACCTGCCATTCTTTCCACGGCTACTATACCCTCCTCAGATGCTACATGGGCCAGCATTTGGCCGCCGATAACATCTCCAATGGCATAAATACCCTTGATATTGGTCTCAAAGTTATCATCAACCTTAATGAAACCTCGATCATTGCTGATACCTAGTTCATTCAAATGCAAGCCTTGGGTGCTAGCTCTTCTGCCCGCTGCCACTAAAACCATATCGGCCTCTTTATTCACTGGGCCTTTCTTGCCCTCCGCAGATACCATTAATCTATTGTCAATGGCCTGTATGCCTTGGACCTGGGTACTGGTATAAATATCAATGCCCTGGCGTTTAAGGAATACATTCATTCGCTTAATTAACTCACTGTCCAGTAAGTTCAGGATATTGGGGGCATATTCTAAAACGCTCACCTGACTGCCAAAGGAATTAAATATGCAGGCGAATTCCAAACCTACTACCCCACCACCGATAACAACCAGCCGTTCAGGGATCTGTTCAATTTCTAAAATTTCTTCGCTTTTCACTACTCCCGCCAAGTTCATTCCCGCTATGGGTAGGTCGGCGGATTCTGAACCGCTGGCGATGAGAATTTTACGGCATTTAATTGCCTGCTCGCCGGCTATAACGGTGGAAGCATCCTGAATAGAGGCCTGGGCTCTAATTATCTCTACCCCATTTGACTTCAGCAAGCTTTCTACGCCTGTAACCAGATTGTTTACAATATTGTCTTTCCTCTGTTTGGCCGCCGCCATATTGAACTGAACCCCAATGGCCTGGACGTTATAATCATCCAATCTGGACATGGTGCGCAAAACTTCAGCATTCTTATAGTAGGCTTTAGTAGGAATACAGCCTCGATTCAAGCAGGTACCGCCCATTTTATCCTGTTCCACCAGGGTTACCTCCATGCCCAGCTGTCGAGCTCTTATAGCTGCTACGTAGCCCCCCGGTCCTCCACCGATTATGACGAGATCTTTCACTTCTCTTCCTCCCATTTAACTCTTGGATTTCGGGCTGCACCTACTTCATCTACTCTATTAATCGGTTTGGTGAGAGGAGCGGTCTTAAGCATATCCGGGTTTTCCAGAGCTTCCCGAGCAATGCTCCGCATAGCATTGATAAAGGCATCCAGACGTTCCCGACTTTCGGTTTCAGTAGGCTCAATCATTAGAGCTTCCTTGACTATGAGCGGGAAATAGATGGTAGGCGGATGGTAGCCATAATCTATTAAACGCTTGGCAACGTCCAGAGTTGATATGTGCGAACTCTCCATCTGATTCTGACTTGAAGCTACAAACTCGTGTTTACAGAGCCGGTCATACGGAATATGGTAATCACTGCGCAGGTTATGGCGAATATAATTGGCGTTTAAAACCGCATGTTCGCAGGCCGAGCGTAAACCCGTCCCTCCCAAAGCCAGGATATAGGCATAAGCCTTAACCACTACTCCAAAATTCCCATAAAAATCTTTCACCTTTCCTAAAGATTTAGGGCGATCATAGTTAAAGCAGTAAGCACTATCGTTTTTTTCTACCAACGGAACTGGCAGATAGGGAGCCAAAAATTCTTTAACCCCGACCGGTCCCGATCCTGGACCGCCTCCCCCATGAGGAGTACCAAAGGTTTTATGCAGGTTAAGATGTACTACGTCAAAGCCCATATCACCAGGACGGGCCACCCCCATAATGGCATTCAAATTGGCTCCATCATAGTATAATAAACCTCCCCCGGCATGGACTATCTCAGCAATAGCCTTAATATCCTTCTCAAATAATCCCAGGGTATTAGGATTGGTCAACATCAGTCCGGCTACTTCATCGGTCATCTTGCTGCGCAAATCATCAAGATCTACGAGGCCTTGCTCATTGGACTTGATCTCGACTACCTCGTAACCAACTACGTTGGCGGTAGCCGGATTGGTTCCGTGAGCTGAATCGGGGATGAGCATCTTCGTTCTCTTGCTGTCCTGATGATCCTGATGATAGGCCTTGATTATCATAACCCCGGTCATTTCCCCATGGGCTCCAGCGGCTGGCTGCAGAGTAAACCGGTCCATGCCGACAATTTCGCAGAACATTTTATCAGCCTCATACATTAGTTGCAGGGCCCCCTGTACAGTCGACTCGGCTTGATACGGGTGTACACTGGCAAATCCCGGCAAACGTGCGGCCCATTCATTAATCTTGGGATTATATTTCATGGTACAGGAACCCAGGGGGTAGAGTCCATCATCAACCCCAAAGGCCCGATGGGACAATTCCGTGAAATGCCGAACCACTTCTACTTCGCTTATTTCGGGCAGATTAAGGTCGTCTGTTCTTAAGAATTCCTCCGGGATCGTCTGAGATAATTCTGCCAGCGGAAGCCCATCTGGGGGTAGAAAGAAGGAATTACTTCCAGGTACGCTTTTCTCAAATATAAGCTTAGTCATGCTGATTTCCTCCTATAAGCTCTACCAGTTTGTCAATCTCGGCCCGGGTTCTCTTTTCGGTAAAGGCCAGCAAGAGGGCATCATCCAGCTCAAAGCCGCCAATAATACCGTTTTGCAGCAGCATTGCGTTTATCTGCCGGGGACTATCCACCTTGATGGCGAATTCTCTGAAGAAAGGCTTATCATATTGGAGCTTGATACCTTTTTTTTGGAATTCATCCCGGGCATAGACAGCTAATTGGTGGCAACGAGTCGCAATGGCCTGCATTCCCTGACCTCCCACCATACTCAGGTAGATACTGGCGGCCAGTGCATTGAGCGCCTGATTGGAACAAATATTGGACAAGGCCTGCTCACGGCGGATATGCTGTTCACGCGCCTGCAGAGTCAGAACGAAGGCTCTGCGGCCCTCCTGATCAATGGTTTGTCCCACAATGCGGCCCGGCAGCTTGCGCATATATTTTTTGGAGCTAGCTATAAAGCCTAGATAGGGTCCCCCAAAGCTTAAGCTGTTCCCCAGGGATTGCCCTTCACCCACCACGATATCAGCACCCCATTGTGCTGGTGTTTTTAAAATCCCCAGCGAAATAGGATCCACTATCATTATTAGTAAGCCTTTGTTCTGGTGGATGGCTTCTTCTAATTGCTTAATCTCCTCAATATTGCCGAAGAAATTCGGTTGCTGGATAACGACTGCGGCAGTTTCGCGGTTAATCTTAGTCAACAGGTTATCAATATCAGCGGTGCCGCCTTGTCCAGCCACGCTAGTTATGTCCATTTTTCCGGAGATAGCATAAGTCTCCAGGATTCTGGCATATTCGGGATGCACCGTATCAGTAAGTAATATGTTTCTTCTTTTGCTGGCATCGCAAGCCAGTTCACAGGCTTCAGCCAGGGCTGTTCCGGCATCATACATGGAAGCATTGGATACCTCCATCCCCGTAAGTTGACAAATGAGGGTCTGATACTCAAAAATTGCCTGCAATATCCCCTGGCTCATTTCAGGCTGGTAGGGTGTATAGGCCGTATAAAACTCGGAACGAATCAACATTTGGTCCACAACTGCGGGAATAAAATGATCGTAAGCTCCGGCGCCAAGAAAGCAGGGATACTGCTCGGCATTTATATTTTTGTTAGCCAGTTCCTGCATATGCCGGCGCAGAGCAATTTCGCTAAGGCCCTCATCCAACTGGAGAGGCCGGTTAAGTTTCATCTCATCAGGTATATCAGTAAATAGATCCCCCATAGATTTAAGACCGATGCTCTGTAGCATCTCATCAGTTACTGCTTGTGGATTAGGAGTATAGGCCATTTTATTGTCCCCCTACTCAGCTTGTTCGCAAAGTGCTTCATATGCTTCCGGCGATAAAAGTTCACTGAGGTCGTCCTCGTTGTTCATCTTCACGATGACTACATAGTTTTCATAAGCATCCTGGTTCAATAATTCCGGAGAGCCTTCCAAGTCTGCATTTACATCTGCAATAGTTCCACTAACCGGGCTAAACATGGACGATACTGCCTTTACGGATTCAATTACACCGATTTGAGCGCCAGCATCGACATCGTCATCTACTTCCGGCATTTCCACATAAACAATATCTCCCATATGTTCCTGGGCAAAATCGGTAATACCTATATAAGCCTGGTCACCATCTACCCTTACCCATTCGTGATCCTTGGAATACAATAAATTCTTTGGTATTTTCATAATAACTTCCTCCCAAATCATAATTTGTTTAATTACCTAATTACTCAACTTCGTATTTTGAGAAATTACAAATACTTTTTTAGGATTGCTTTTGTATGAGGATCTCCCCTATATAACGCCCAGGTATTTATTTGGCAGCCGGCTTTTTGGTTTGCTTTCGGTAAAAGATTCCCTCGGCTATTTGCGCCTGTACTGGTTTATCTCTAATCATAATGTCAATTAACTCGCCCGTGTTATTGTACTGCCGTTCGATAATGGCTAAACCGATATTTTTTTCCAGTGTAGGTGAATAGCCCCCACTGGTTACCCAGCCAATCTTTTTGCCATCTTTTTGTACATCATAATGAGAACGGGGGATTCCTTTGCCCAACATATAGAACTCTACTTGTGTACGAGCTGGTTGGTTCTCCTTTTCCTGCCTCAGGGCTTCCTTACCTATAAAATCATCATTATCCAGTTTTACGAAAAATCCTAATTTGGCTTGCAAAGGGCTGATGTCCTGATCAATTTCCTGTCCATATAGAGGCAGTTTAGCCTCAAATCTCAAAGTATCACGTGCACCCAGTCCTATCGGTGCGATATCTTCCCCACCCGCCTGCAGAATTTCTTCCCAGACCTGACTGGCCTGTTCGGGACTGACATAAATCTCAAAGCCATCCTCGCCGGTGTAACCCGTGCGGGAGACCAGAGAATCTACTCCGGAGATACTTACTCCTGGTTTAAAGAAAAAGAACTTTATGGTTTCGAGATCAGTATCGGTAATTTTCTGCAAAATTTCCTGGGCTTTAGGACCCTGAATAGCTAATTGCGCGTATTTATCAGATACATTGCTGACTTCGATGCCGGCCGGACAATTCTGTTTAATCCACTCAAAATCCTTATCTGAGTTGGATGCATTTACAACCAGAAGATAGTGTTCGGTAGAATATTTGTAGACCAGCAGGTCATCCACTACCCCACCACTGGGATAACACATCAGACAATACATAACCTGTTTTTCAGCCAGTGTTTTAATATTGTTAGTAACTAAATATTGGACAAAATCCTCGGCCCCCTTTCCCACGACATCTATTTCGCCCATGTGGGAAACATCGAAAAGGCCAGCCTTTTGGCGAACCATCTGGTGCTCCTTGATTATTCCCTCGTACTGAACCGGGAGTTCCCATCCGCCGAAGTCAATTAGTTTACCCTGGTATTTCTGGTGCATTGCAATTAATGGCGTTCTTTTTAATTCCATATTCTTTCCTCCTTGCTTAATCTATGTATTCATCACAGGTACTTGCTAGAAATACTCAGGTGGCTGCCCAAGCTGGCTTAGAAAGAGCAGTTTTAGTTTTTCCTGGCCTGCTCATTATATGCAAAGCATAAATAATCATTAATTATGATTACAGCAGATAATTACAAATAAAAACAGGGCGAGAAAATTTCATTTCTCCCCTGTTGAGCAAGCCTTCAAGGTTTCGTCCAGATACGGTCCTTGGGCCTGAAAGTTCGACTCCTGAACATGAACTTCAGAAGCTTGCCTCTTCGGCGTATACTTAAATACTCTCCCATATCCTTCATACGATAATATTAAATTAGGTTAACCACCATTCCTTGGTCTTGATTATAGAAGCTATCAGTATTCATGGCAAGCCTTTGAGAAAATTTTAACTTTCTTGCTCCCGTACTCAAGCCAATGGTTTTATCCCGTCTCTAAAAACTGATTAAGCGAGGCTCAAAAACACCTATGTCCATTTCAATTAAGGCATAAGTCCCTCGACTGTTCAACCGGGGGCGAGTAGGGCTGCCCGGATTTATCATCCAGAGCTCACCGCAATGCTCCAGATGAGGAGTATGGGTATGGCCATATACCACTGCATCAACGCCCAACTCACAGGCCTGATAGTATAAGCGATTTGTGCTCTGTTTAACTCCGAATTGGTGACCATGGGTCAAAAATATTTTTTTATCAAACAGTTCAATTACTTGTTCATTTTTCCCAATACTAGAGCTACTGTCGCAGTTACCGTTCACGCCATAAAACTTTGTCTTAAGAGTGCGGGCAATTTTTTGCCCATCAGTGTAGAAGTCGCCCGCAAAAATAAGACAATCAATTTTCCATTTTTTAAGTTGCCTGCATACGGCTTCAGTACTACCATGAGTATCTGCCAGCACCCCGATAATCAATTCTAACCCTCCACAGCCAGCAATTCCTGTAAAACCGGTTTTATTTTAGTTAAAGCTTGCCCCCGGTGGCTAATGGTATTCTTTATGGCCGATGAAAGCTCGGCAAAGCTGTTTTCCAAGCCTGCCGGCACAAACAAAGGATCATAGCCAAATCCTTCCTTACCTTGTGGAATCCTGCTGATTAGTCCTTCACAAATACCCTCTACAGTCTGCACAGATCCTTCCGGCGTGGCCAACGCGATAACGCACGCAAAACGAGCGGTTCGGTCCTGATCGGGAATATCGTGCAAAGCCAGGAGGAGCTTTTGGTTGTTTTTCTCATCATCTGCTTCCGGACCAGCGTAACGGGCTGAAAATACTCCCGGTGCTCCGCCCAATGCATCCACTACCAGACCAGAATCATCCGCTAAAGTCAGCAGTCCACTCTGCCGGGCTGTTAAAAGTGCCTTCTTAATGGCATTATCTTCAAAAGTCAGTCCATCTTCCTCAACTTCAGGCACCGGCGGGATATCATCCAGACTCAGCAAGTTGATATCTAAATCGCTTAATATCTCCTGCAATTCCTTTTTCTTTTTGTTATTTCTGGTTGCTATCAGTAATTTCTGAGGCATGGTTTTCTTCCTTTGTAATTATTTTTTCCTGCAGACTGATGAGCTCCCGAATACCTTTTTCAGCCAAGGCCAGTAATTCATCCATTTCCTTACGGCTAAAAGGTTTGCCTTCGGCGGTTCCTTGAATCTCAACAAATTCTCCTCGGCCAGTCATGACCACATTCATATCCACCTCTGCCCGTGAGTCTTCTACATATTCCAGGTCTAGCATCGGGACCCCATCTACAATTCCCACACTGGTAGCAGCAACATAATCTGTAACGGGTATTTGGGCAATGACTCCTTTTTCCTGGAGCTTGAGTAAGGCTAGATAAAGCGCTACATAGCTTCCGGTAATCGAAGCGGTTCTGGTGCCCCCATCAGCCTGAAGGACATCACAGTCCAGCCAAACAGTTCTTTCTCCCAGGGCTTTTAAATCCACTACTGCCCTTAATGATCTCCCAATCAAACGTTGTATCTCGGAGGTACGGCCGGTAATTTTACCTTTGCTGGCCTCCCGCGGAGTCCTGCTGTCAGTTGAAGCTGGCAACATCGAGTACTCTGCCGTAACCCAGCCAGATCCCGTTCCTTTCAGGAAGGGCGGTACCTTCTCCTCTATCATGGCTGAACACAATACTATAGTCTCACCGGTCTGCATCAATACTGATCCGTCCGGGTTCTTAACAAATTTGGCTTGCATCTGCACCGGACGCAGTTCATCGTTGGCCCGATTGTTTGGTCTGCTCATTAACAATCTCCTTCACTGTTTTTTCTATCGTAAATGCTATTTCCCCGTGAATCAATAGCTACTATGCAGGGAAAGTCATTCAATTCTAATTTAAGAGTGGCCTCCGGACCATTCTTTTACTTAATGCCAGCTCAGCGTTTTCAAGACAAATCTCCAGAATTCGGTTGGCGGTGTGAGAACGTTCGTTTTCTCTGGCAGTTGCCAGAGCCATCTTTACATCCTCCGGCAGCCTGGTATTAGCCTTATACTTCGTGAAAATTAAGCAATTAATTATCTATCCTGATGGGATAACCCAACCGACAATTAAACTAGTTTCAATGTTAACAGAAATTCTGCTCAACAAATTTATTAAGAATGTGTAAATATCTCCTTACCATATGAACAGCAGCCAATAGCACCATTTAATTGCGGTTCTGCCAAGCTGATTAGCTCGGCCTGCGTCTCTCGGGCTATTATATTGCGCAGGGCTAAATTTTTGGCTACTCCTCCGGATAGTATAATAATGTCACTTTTGAGCCTGTCCAACATACTGGCAAAACGACGATAAAGCGAGTAGTTAATACCAGCGGCCAGTTGGCTCAGGGGAAAGCCCTCCACAATTTTAGCAATAATCTCGGTTTCTCCAAATATGGCACAGGTTGAGTTTAGTTCAACCGGGTCCAGGCTATAAGCAGAAAGCTCCTCCAAGCTTATCCCCAATACCGCAGCCATGTTTTCCAGGTACCTGCCGGAACTAGCTGCACAGCGATCATTGGTCATAAAATCTACCGCCCGACTGCCTCGCACCTTAACGATTTTAGTATCCTGTCCCCCGATATCTAACAGGGTAAAATCAACTAAACCAGTCTGGAAGACTGCACCCCTAACATGAGCTTGAATTTCAGGTAAATGAACAGCTCCCTCCACCTGTACCGTAATTTTGCCATAGCCGGTAGCTACTACATGTTCCTTACGACTGAAACCCAACTGACTCAGATCAATTTTTAAGCTTCCCTGACCTGGATTTCCGTAACTGCGATAAAAATCAATAGCATCAAAAATGCGCTGATTAATTATCTCCTTATCATGCATCTGTACGATTTTAATATTCCTGGATCCCAAATCTAGTCCGATCATATCTTTCACCCTATATCTATATCTGTTTTGTCCTCTAATATTTTAACATATTAACAAAGGCTTCCAGTCGCATACGGGACCTGGCATCTACTCGGCCAGGTTTGTCCCCTTCCAGGGTCAAAAATGGTAAATTGATTTTCTGTCGATATATAATATCTTCAATCTGGCGAAAACAAAAGGTTTGGGTATAGTGAATAATTCCATCCACCTGCCGCAAGGCCAATTGTTCCTGGATATCCTCCAGACGGGCAAATGCTCCATAGGGATAGGTATATTGAATGTATTGCTCAACCAGATCACTGCTGTCGTAAGGCATGGAAAACTGGCGTTGCACCTCATTGTATACCACCCTGGCACCCATAGCTTCTAACACCTCATATAAGTCGGTAAATATAGGGGGCACTCCAATATAAGCCAGTCTAACCTGGTCTTTAAAAGGTTTTCGATTCCTGAGCTGGTCAATAAAGAGCTGGAGTTCCTGCTGGAACTGCTGTGGATCGCCATTAAAATCACTCGATGAGACCAGGTAGTAATGGTTTTCTGCACCGCTGACCAGATTATCCCGCCAGGTCATGGTGTCCAATTCCCGACATAACTGGCGAACCGGCATTAAATCCTCTCTTACCTTTTCGACCTCAAAATGTTTCACGTGAAACATTCGCATCAGCTTTTCCATCTGGCTCCTGAGCATGTCCGCATCGCGGTCAAAAGGATAGGCAAATGGCAGTATGGAGATGTTCTGCAATTGCAGGGTTTCCATTAAAGCCTGAGTATTACTGCAGTCTCCCTGCATTACGGCAATCACTGCCTCCACGTCAGTTTCCAGAGCAACCGCGTAGAGTCCCTTAATCCAGCCACAGGTGTTGCGTGGGTATCCGGCTTCTTCAGCTATATCCACCCACAGCTTGGCCTTCTCTGAACCGATAAATATATTGTTCAAGTCCAGTGGAGTCTTTCCTGCCGCCAGGATGATTTCCACCGGAATGCTGGTGGTAAAACCAATCGTGTTCATTCGTTCTCCTCAAAATGCAATTTGAAAATCAAATTTATTAATTGTTCATAAGCCGACCTGCTGCAGTAGGTACTTATGTTCCTCAAGGCAACAGGGCTTATTCTTAATCCAGATTTATTCTGTCCACTCTTTTAATCAGATCTCCCAGCAGCAAAGACCCCACATTGTAAAAGGATTGATCATTGCCACTTACATAGAAGCTGCCAGATCCCTTGAGTTGCTCGCTCAAAATATTTTTTTGCCCCAACAGGGTTACTAATTCTTCAATAGTTTCCACTGCCGGATTCACCAGACTGACCTCCGGTCCAACATAGGCCTTGATAACCGGGGCCAGGAAGGGATAATGAGTACAGCCCAGTACCAGGGTATCGATTCCTTCATCCAGCAGGGGATGAATATATTCATGCACTGCCTCTTCCACCTCTGTACCCTGCAGTTGTCCCGACTCTACCAGGGGCACAAAACGCGAGCAGGCATTGGCAAACACCTGATAATCTTCACCTATAGTACGGATGTATTTACTGTAAGAACTGCTGTTCACGCTGGCCTGGGTGGCAATTATACCTATCTTGCCATTACGGCTGGCCCTGACCGCTGACCGTGCGCCTGGTTTTACCACGCCCAACAGGGGAACCGGACAGCTTTCCTCCATCTCGGGAAGAGTAACTGATGAATGCGTCCCACACGCTACCACAATGGCTTTAACATCACGGTCCAGGAGAAAAGCAATAATATCTTTTGCATATTTGAACAGTTCTTCCCGGCTTTTATTACCATAGGGAATGTGGGCAGTATCGCCAACGTAAATAAAATCCTCCCCTGGTAATTGCTGAACCAGGGATTCGACTACTGTTAAGCCCCCCACACCAGAATCAAATACGCCAATTGGTCTAGTATCATTCAAAATTTAACACCTCAATTATAGTAAGACCTGCCAACCAGGAAAAGCCATCTAAGGCTCCTTAAATACTAGTCCGCAAATCCCTATTAAGATAAAATAAACAATTCACTAAATACTCTATCACTTTTGCCCATGAGATTCCAGCATACTTCCGGTTCTAAGTATATTACCCATTTCAATTTGGACACGCAGTAAAAGTGAACAGGGGGACGGTTCCCTTGTTCATCCAGTTAAAGTGTTAGGGGATGAACAAGGGAACCGTCCCCCTGTTCACTTTTACTGCGCACTTAAATATTTCCCTCGGATTAGATTTTATAGTCCGGTTGTATCGGTTCATTGAGGCTCATGAAGCCACCGATGCTATCTACATTTTGCCCATCAATCATGAAGCTAATCTCTTTGATACTGGGAAACTGTCCCATTGTGTTGGCTACTGCATAAATCATCAGTTTTTCCTGCTCCTTATTGTTTACCCCCCGAGCCTCGCCGCTGAGGTCAACAATACATAACCCATCCGGCTTTACATTGATATCCAGCAGTCTGGTCCCATCCGGAAAGACTTGCACTGCTTCAACATTAGCTGGACCTTTCAGCAGTTCTTCCATGGTCTTGCGAGCCACTCCCTCTACCTTGGCAATATCTCTCTCCTCAGCAATCAGTTTGTGACCGCGAGCATCACCGAAGTAAAGGCTTACCTGAAGGCTTTGCCCCCCTGGGCTTTCGCTGGTCTTGCTAGTAAGCGGCAGCGGAGCTTTCTCAGTCTCGCTGACTTTTTCCTTCTCTGCCGGAATCTTCAGTAAAGCTTGCCAATCTTTGATTTTGCTTTGATCTGGCTGGGCGCATCCGCCGCTAAGAAGACAAATACTCAGCAAGACTAGTGCTAGAATCACCATAAAAATATTACGCATCCTATAACCTCCCCAAACTATTACTGCTATAAGATTACTAACCAAACAAATAATTTATGCAAAATATTGAAAATCATAAACGCAAAAAAAGCAGGCGCACGGCCTGCTATATGGAATGTTTATTGTTAATTATTGTTAAGTCCAGAATTAATACATTTACCTGGTTTATAAAACGCGTCATTCTATCTACGAGGTAAATTTATTACTGAACGGGATACTGACATTACTAGTACTCTGTCAACTCTAAACTTTGTGTTATTCGTCGAGGAAAATTTTTGGAAGACAAGGCGGAGGATTGAGTAATACTGTATGTATTGCGATTGACGACAACGCAGTCATACAGGAATTTAACCGACGAGAATATAAAGATTTATGGTTGACAGTGTACCAGGATAAACTTGGTGTTACCTGTTATAATCAGGCCAAAGTCGTATTTGCCATGGTTTTCTTCTCATAACGGACAATGTTTATAAGGTTATCTTTGTTTAAATCATCCACCATATATAGCGATCCCCCGGCCCGATTACATAGTTTCTCCAGGTAAATCCGATTGGATTCAACCCCAATACATATGAAACGAGTTTTGCTGCCTTCCAGCTTGCCGGCTGCTGAAATTGCATCTGCTTTTGCGTCCATGGTCCACAACGGTGTGTTGGGGATACCGTCAGTAATCAACACTAAAAGGGGATTGCGTAAACGATTAACACTCATCAGCTCAATAGCCGTCATAATTCCGCTCGCCAAAGGAGTCAATCCGGCTGGATTAATGGTGGCCAGGCCCCGGCTTAATAACTTTTGATTGCGGGTAAAAGGAACTACTACTCGGCTGGTATGTTCTTGAAAAGTTACTACGGCTACTTTCTCTTTGCCGGTAAGCAGTAAATGTTCAGCTAGAAAACAGGCGGCCTGCCGCTTATCTCCCGCCATGCTTCCACTGGCGTCGATCAATAGGCAGATGTCCACTGGAACATAGCTCTTCTTATCGTAAAAATGCAGATCTTCCTTTTGGAGGGTAAAGCTTTTATCCCCGCGCAGAAATCCATTCTTTTTTGCCTGTATGATAGTCTGAGGTACGGCTAAATTTCCCGACCAGTTCTTGTCTGAGTTATTAATAGTACGGTTATAATTAGTAAACTCCAGATGGGTGCTTTTGTTATCCGTTTTCCCTAATTTGCGGAAACGGCTGGCACCACCCCCGGGCATCTTGCGCATATTGCGTCTGATTTCGGTTTCCAGCTCACACTTGTGCTGAATAACATATTCTTTTAATACAATACCCCGTTTAGTAAGCTTGCGTCCGGTGAGGGTGGTTTTCATCAGTCCCAGTTCTTCCAACTGCTCGACGTAATGCTCGACATCACCCCACTTTTTCTTTTGTTGCTCCACACCTTTACGCTTAAAAATATTAGTAGAGTAACACTCCATCCATTCCTCGATCTCTTCCACTCCACCGAATTTCTCCGCCAGTTTAAGTACCAGCTGATTAACATTTTCTTTGGATGGCAACTGGGCAGCATTCTGACCCTTAAACTTTTTCCAGGGCAATTTCATGTAACCGGCAAAATTCTCATCAGCCTTTTTTTGTTTACCATGGGAAATATTGCGCACCTTGGCCAGAGCTACTTCAGAACCCTGGATGGCGGCTTCCACTGCTTCCCCAATTATGTAGATCAAGGCATATTCATCCCGGTTGAAACGAGCCAAAATATGAACATGGTCCCAACCGTCTTCACCTTCGGTATAGGGTTTTACATCCTCCTGAAAGAGCTCGTACAGTAGGCCCTTTCCTCCGTTGGTGGTAATAAATATTTTATTGGCATAGGCAGCTACCATTCTAAAACGCTCATCTTCGGCGTACTTCAATTGCGGTTCTTCCGCCAAAAAATGCTGATCAAGAGACCAAAATATGGATTTAGCAACGTCACGAGGATCTATATCGCCCGGTTTATGATAAATATCAATATGTACCACCTGATCTAAATCCACAAAATCCAGATAGGTTTTCCCGGCATCCCGGTTGGTCAGAATCTTGATCTGACCCTTGATGTACTTTTCCGGCATCCGGCTATGAGCTTTACGACTGACAACTATACTGTCACCCAAGCGTACACCCTGATCTTGTCCCAGATAAAGACTTAAATAATTACCTACCGTGGTGGCATTGCTAATGTTGGATTGTCCACTTTGCATAACACCACATCCCCTTCTTTAGCCCTCTTTGGGTGCAAGTGTCTTTTCCGTATTAATTAATTCATTACGACTGAGATCTTTCAGGGGCCGACCTGAAGCAGTGAAGTATTCGTTATCACCTTCACTCTTCTTATCATTTTTCTTATTCTTGAAGTTTAAGATACCGTCCCGGGTTCCCCGGGTATCCACATCATTAACCATTTTTATCAGCGTATCCCCATCAACACGGTGTTTCAATACCTGGGGAATCATATGAGTAACGTCACTTATAATGGCCTGGTCACGGTTCTTGATAGTACTATATAATACTGCTCCCTGTTGCATGGCCTCAATGGCTCTAATACTCTCCAAATTGTGCTTCACATAGAGCCGCGCAATATAATTCCTGAGAAAATCTGGTAAATCCGCTCTTTCATAACTACTAGCCCACTTAATAATACTCTGGCGATAAGCTTCATTCTTGCTAAGATCGCTCTGTCCAGACAAATCCTTCACTCGATTTATCTTCTGAGAATGAGAATTCTCCTTTAACATCTGGGATAGTATGTCCACCGAAGTAGGCCTTCCCATATAGCAAACCATATCGAATCGGTCCGATAATTGTCGTCTGATTTCCTCCAGCGGACCGGGGTCTTCATCTGGATTAGAGGCAGCCCAGACCGAAACATTAACCTCGATATCAACCACCGGCAAGCCAGCTTCTTCAATCTGAAGATGACCCGGTTTATTCCCCATAACGTCCAGGAGAATATCCGTAATCTCTGGAGAAGTGTCTGCCAAACGATTAATTTCATCAATAAAGATTATGCCTCTATGAGCCTGAGGAATAATACCCGGCAATAATTGCGCCTCAGGATTGGTGTTATCGGTTAATTTAGCTAAATCTATACTTCCAGCTACAGTACCCACCTTGGCAGAATGTGATATCTCCAGGAAAGGCATGGGTATCTCTTCCACCCCGAGCCGAGCAATCTCCTCCACGCTTAAATTCCGGTGATGAGGACAATGTGGCATGGTTGGATCACAATTGTAAACGCAGGATTTAATTCTTTTGATATTGGGGAGTATCCCCTTGGCCGCTCTCATTATAGTGGTTTTACCCGTTCCCCTTAATCCTTCCGCATGGATATGCAAGGGTTCACCCACATACGAGGAAACTACAGACATCATGACCAGATCAAATAAGGCTTCGTTACCATCGTAACGTTCAAGTTTCGAGAATGGTATCATGTGCATTCCTCCTATCTTTCGAGAATTGGACTTATCCACCCAGCTAGTATACATTCCTGCTGTTGCAGGATAGCTTTTGCATTTTACCGATTTCAATTCATTGACGACTTGTCCTGCTCCATATCCGCTCAAATTGCCGTATTCGCCCTCAATGAATCGTTAACTATCTCCAGATTATCCAGCATTCACCTCCATTAAATGATTAACGATCTTTCTTCCCTCTTTACTATAACCTATCTTGTGATTTATTTCTCTATCACCTGAGTATTTTGTAGAAAATTGAGGATAACTTGCCGGTGAATATTCTAAAACTATCTATTTTATGGTACAAACATATTTTTTCTAACAAAAAGAAGCAAGAAATAATACTTCTAGATTATCGACAAGATCAGAATCTAACAGGCCGATGCCATAAGTGAAGACAAGGCATGAGAAAAGCCCGCGATTGAGGCGTACCTAAGTACATCAATTCAACAGGCTTTTTGAATCGGCCTGGAAACATTAAGTAATGCTTCTCAAAACCAGGATTATGATAAACTAGTTAGCTATAATATTTGACCAGTCCTTTTTATATTGCTTAAAAATATGCTTATTTTTAAGCAGGTATCAGGAACGAAATAATAATTAAATAATACCCAGTTTTTCCTTCAAGTTTTTAGCACGGGAACGACTCAGGATAATGTTTTTCTGAGCATGTTCCAAATTCAAAAGATATGAGCCTTCCCCAAAATTAATTATTTCTTTAACAAAGTTTAAGTTTACAATAAAGGCTTGGTGAGCTCTAAAAAAGTATGTATTATCCAAACGATGCTCTAATTCATTAAGGGTATAATTACTTAAATAGCCAATATCACTGGTGCAAATATATACTTTTTTTCCCTGACTTTCACAGTATACAATGTCTTCCGGTTTAAGCAGGACAATTTTACCCTTTTCACGTACAGGCAGCTTACTTGCATATAACTCCTGGCTTTTGTATCTTTCCAAGATAAACTCTATGCGCTCTTTCAACCTATCCATAACAATTTCATTAATATAGCTTTTATGAGCAATCTGCATTTTGGCTCGTTGGATGGTTTTTTCAATTCGCCTTTGCTCAATAGGTTTTACAATATAGTCCAGTGCCCCCATTTCATATGCCTCAACCGCCATTTCTTTTTTCATGGTGACAAAGGCAAATAGGGGCGGGTTTTTTAGCTTTCCCAATTTATGAGCGGCTTCGAATCCATCCATCTCAGACATACTGATATCCAGCAAAACCAGGTCTACCTTTTTTTCTTGACATATCAATAAAGCTTCCAGACCATTGACGGCCTCGCCTACAATTTCAACATCCTTGATGTTTTCTAGTACATAACGCAGGACTATCCTTTCCCGCTCATCATCTTCCACAATTAGCACTCTTACTGCCATTTCCTCTACCCCACAAATTCATTGAGTTGAAGCAAGATCATAACTTATTTGTTATTATAAATATACCTATTTTCTATACAAATAACAAATAAAATTTACATATGAGACCATTTATCCAACATTTTAAGGATAATATCATTCCAATCAACATTTTTTATCTGAATGCTAATCCCAAGCGCTTTTCATAATTTAAATGATCTGGTAACCTGTTAGTTAATAAAGGAGTGGATGATATATGCGTTATGAAGGTACAGTTTACCGCCCCCCCAGCGAAGCAAATAGTCTATTAATTCAGGCCACTATTGGTTGTCCTCACAATAAATGCAGCTTTTGTTCAATGTATAAAAAAACAAAATTTAGAATTAGAAGCGTGGAAGATATTAAAGAAGACCTGCTGGCTGCTCGCAATTATTACGGGGCCTATGTTGAATCCCTGTTCTTCCCGGATGGCAACACAATCATAATGAAAACCGATCAACTTGTAGAAATAATCAGCTATGCCAAAGAGTTATTCCCGACATTGCAACGAATTACCGTATATGGATCCGCCCGTTTTGTAAATAAAAAAAGTCTGGAAGACTTACAACGCCTGAAAGATGCTGGTTTAAGCCGCATTCACACCGGAATGGAAAGCGGCGATGATGTAACTCTCCAGAAAATTAATAAAGGTACCAATTCTGCTGAAATAATTGAAGCTGGTTTAAAGCTGAAAAAGGTAGGCATAGATACCAGTGAATACTATCTGGTAGGAATGGGTGGAAAAGAGCGTTGGCGCGAACACGCTCTGGAAAGTGCCCGGGTACTTTCTGAGTTTTCTCCGGATTTTATCCGCCTGAGAACCTTAGTACCGGGACGCGGTACTCCCTTATATGAAGATTACCAACAGGGCGTTTTTCAGCTTCTATCCCCGCATGAAGCCTTAACGGAGATTGGCCTGTTAATCGCTAATCTACACTGTGAAGGGAGTATGATTCTGAGTGACCATGTATCGAACTACTGGGATATCCAGGGTCGTATCCCTGACGATAAAGAAATGATGTTAACCGAGGTAAAACGGGCTCTGACTGTACCTGAATCCAAGTTCAGACCAGCCAATATCAGCCGCCTGTAACCCAGTCAGCATAACAACGGGAAGGTTTTTGCTGTTTAAATCAACAGCAAAAACCTTCCCGTTTTATTAGTCCCTGGTTTTAATTTTTTGAAAACTTGGCGGGGGGGACAATAAATATTTCTTCGTCCCGAAAATCGAAATAATCACTCAACTTCCAGTATACCCCCCTGCTCAGACGGGTATCCGCTTGCCAGCGATAACTTATATAAGGAACATCTTCATCCAAATACAGCCTCAACTCATGTTCCAGTTCCATTTCTTGTAGGTCATGAAAGACCAACTTTAAGGGTTGGCCATCTTCCTCGACAATACCTGTAGCCAAAAACGGGACATCTTCAACAACCAGGGGATTTACTTCTTCCCCCATCTGGATATAATAATTTCCGTCCTCATCGCGATCAATATTTTGAGCTAAAATCTGCAGTATATTACGCCGAAACATTTCAGCTTCGCCAAAATACCATTTACCATCCTTACCGATTTTTATCTCTTGATATTCCATTATGCTCCTCCTTGGAAAAATTGAGTTAGCCTGATAACGAATATCCGCCACTGACTAAGCAAAATACCTAATTATAGAGTCTATTCTAGCATATTCTGACCCCACTATCCACAGACACTGAAGCAAGGAGACGTTAAAGTTAGCTACATGTTTTCAGCCATTATTATGTGCAGCGAGTTTTGATAGATTTTTTCAATATCTTTATCATCAATTTCATGATTACCCATTCTCAGTCCTGCCAGGCTCAAGCCATGTTTTTGGGCTACTGTTCTTAAATATTGTACCGTTTCCAGCGGAAGCTTACTGCCTATGCTGTAGTCTTGACAATCTCCCTCCATAGCCAACAAGACGGTTTCAGAGAGACAAGCCAGACTCACTCCATCCCGGTAACCGAGATTTGCCCCAAAGTTAATGGCATCGGGATACTGAACCAAGCCACCTTCCAATATTAATACATCATTACGTTGATATACCGAAGGGGCAACATCAGCTGGGCGCGCCACATCACATACTACCGATCCAGACTGAAGATCTTCAGGGTAGATTAAATACTCAGGGGAATTGCTGGTAGCAATAACCAGGGTACAGTCTGGAAGGTCCTGTGAGATATCAATGCTTATATTAATCGGAGCATCAATTTCCAGGTGGTTGCAGATTTCATTTATTAATGAAAGAGATAATTCCGCCTCGTTAATATCACTTAAACATTTACGAGCAATATCATTAGATTGATTAGCCAGCAGCTGATTAACTTTGGACAACCACAAACTCATGCCCTGAAGTTCACCAGCTTGCATACGATTCCGGGCATAAGAAAAGATTTCCCTAGCTAGGGAATTCAAACGATTATTGCTGCTGGTAGGGTGCTCAGGGTTGCCGAATAAAGTCATCTGGCTTAGTTGCTCAGACATAATCAGGGCACAGGCCCGCCCAATCGACCCGGTTGCTCCCACCACTCCCCCGCGCGCCGCAATGGGATCTATATGCATCTTTTCGGCTCCCAGAAATAGTGCCTCCACCCCCATCAGGGTGGTGTAACTATTACCACTGGTGATGGCTACGTTACGACCAGTTACCGAACGGCCTCCGCGGGTTACCACTGACGTTAATGCTCCCAATCCGACAATCTCAGCACCCAAATCCCTGCCCATATCTACAGCTCGTGCAATCATATCCACTGTTACCTCATTTGGTAATTGCATAATTTCCCGACCTCCGAAAGGCACCCCGATCATCCAGCCCTCTACCAGACTGCCAGTTTTAGATCTAATGGCCGGCATATGACAGACAATGCCAGGGTCTTTGGTTTGACTCTCCCAGGCCAGGAATTTATATAAATCCTCCTGGCTCAGCGATGCAAAAGAGGGATTATTCAAAACCACATCTTCGGAACCAGGATAATGAATAATAAAGGCAAATTTGTGGTCAGCGGTCTCTCCTGGTCGAATTGATGAATGCTTGGTTTTACGACTCTTAGACCGATAATCCTTTATGTCTCGGGCCGGACTGTTGTCGCCCAGCAGGTAGCGATATAGCTGGGAATAATCTTTATGGTTCATTATTCTACACACTATATCCAGGGCCGTTACGACCCGATCAATCTCGGTATAGCTAATGGTTAAGGCCGGTTCCAGACGTAATGTCGTGGAGCTGTTAAGAAAAGGAGCTAAACGAATACCATAAACATTCAGGAGGTAACCTGTCAGTAAAGCAGTAAACCCTCCCTGGTCTGACAGGTAAGCCATATCATAAGAGCCACAATCGTCCATATCTTGAAATTCCATTCCTACCATCAGTCCCAGTCCCCGCACCTCTTTGACAACATCAGGATATTTCTTTTCTAAACCCTGTACCCTCTCCAGTAAGTAGTCTCCTTTATCTTTTATTTCCTTAATCATTCCCTGTTCATCCCGACACAATTTATCCAAAACGGCTATTCCCACCGCACATGTTACACCATTATTGGCGAAGGTAGAGCTGTGAAGCATACCAAAATCATCATTCCACACGCGTGGAGAACTTAGACAAACCCCCATCGGAAGTAATCCGCCCCCCAAAGCCTTGGCCAAAAGCATTACATCTGGCTCAACCCCCTCATGTTCACAGGCAAATAGTTTACCGGTGCGGCCTAATCCTGTCTGAACTTCATCTACAATAAAAACTACATTATGCTCCCGGCAGATTTCCTGAGCATCCAGAAGGTAGCCCGTTTGAGCAACTATGATTCCGCCCTCTCCCTGAACCGGCTCAACGATAAAACCGGCCACATTTCCCTGATTTTCTTCAATAGCCCTTTGCAGAGCGTTAATATCGTTGTAGGCAATTCTAATAAATCCTGGTGCCGGTGCTCTAAAAGGGGCCTGATATGAGTCTTTGCCAGTAGCCGATAAGGCCCCCAGAGTTTTCCCGTGGAAGCTGTTCTCGGTGGAGATAATTATTTCTTTGCCGGTGTAGGAACGGGCTAATTTTATAGCTGCTTCCACTGCTTCCGTACCACTCTGACAAAATGTGGAATAGCAAAGATCCCCTGGGGAACAATCGGCCAACATATTAGCCAACCGCAGTGCTTCTCCCGGAATAGAGGGCTGAACCAGACTGGGCAGTCCTCTTTCTCTAACCCCTTCCAAAGCCTCCCAGACGAAAGCAGGATTATATCCGAACGGAACAGCCCCATACTGAGCAATGAAATCCAGGTACCGATTTCCTTCAGCATCCTGGAGATAAGTGCCTTCTCCAACAACATAGTCTTTATCTAATTTAAAGGTTGTAAATATATCCTTAAGAGTTGGGTTCAATAAATTATTCCGTAAAACAGGCATTCTTTCTCCTCCTTGTGCACATAGTTGTGCAATACTCAGGGCTACATCCATTTTATATAACTATTCCCCTTTGTCAAATACGAAAATACTTGTTGATTCGTTACATAAAGTTTTTAGATTGGGAAATATTAAATATAAATGTAATATTTTAAATTCAAAACTTACCTAATTATGAAGTGAAGGGAGCAATAAAATGGATAATAAAAACAGCGAACTACGATCTCAAGATGGATATGATCTAGGTACTTTTCATTTTCTGAAAGTAGGTTGGTGGGTATTGCACGTCATCGGAATAGCTGCCGTGTTTTACCTGGGATTTTTATACGGGGGCACAGTATTTTAGTCACTCGTGCTAATTCTGCAGGTAATCTCTGCAGAATTAGCCAATTCCTACTTGGTATTTAATTGTAATATACTTTAAAATTCAAAACTATATTGTTATTACAGGATGAATATAGTTTAGGAATAAGGAGGTAATTTCTTATTAAACTTTATGGAAAAAGACTACTTCATGACATGCAGATTACAGATGGTCTGATGCTGGCCGGACTAATCTTACTTATTTTTTCTTATCCTCTGCTTACACAGCTCACTAATATCTCCTGTATAGTATCCAATTCATCTCAAATTAACTCCCCTCATGATATGGTATTAATATCCAATTTTATTCCTGATATTAAAATTAATCTTAGATATGCTACTGATGATAATATCTGCGGGAAAAAAATCTATACTAGTAATGTGGCCTACTTGAGACGAGGAACGGCTGACAAACTCTGTTCCGCCCAGCAAGATTTCAACCAGCAGGGTTATGGGATAATGCTTTGGGATGCCTATCGCCCCCCCGCAGCTCAGTTTAAACTCTGGGAAAAAATGCCCGATGCCAGATTTTTAATCAATCCCCATAAAGCATACTCATTTCATTCCCGGGGAGTAGCTGTTGACGTAACCTTGCTTGACAAGGATGGTCACGAACTAGTAATGCCCAGCACTTTTGATGATTTTAGTGCACTTGCTGATCGGGATTACAATGACGTGAACGCTCAAGCAGCAGCCAATGCTAAACTGCTGGAAAATGTAATGCGCAAGCATGGTTTTTTAAGTATTTATTATGAATGGTGGCATTTTGTAGATACGAACCGCAACAAATATGATGTCTTTGAGGCTTCCAGTTTGCCAAACGAAAACTTTTAAAAATTTTATATTGTCTCATCCCGCCATTTAGCAGCCTGAGCATTCTCAAGAATAATGTATTTGTCGCAATATTCCGAATTTTTATTGACTTTTTTTTTCCCTCCTGTTTAAATTAATAAAGCCTTGCCACATTGTAAAAACTATTATTTAAAGATTAATTAAAGTAATTAATTAAACCAGGATGGTGGGATTTATGAATATTCAGGTTAAGGGTACCGGGCACGCCTTTCCCTCAAATATCCTTAGTAATAAAGATTTAGAACAGATGGTAGATACTAATGATCAATGGATTGTGGAACGTACCGGTATTAAAGAACGCAGAATTGCAGATCCTCATACGCCGACCTCAGCTTTCTGTGTTGAAGCCGCTCTTATGGCTCTTGACAACTCTGGGATTAGTGCCGAACAACTGGATTTGATTATAGTAGCTACTGTTACTCCTGATATGTTATTCCCCTCTACCGCATGTATTGTGCAGGCCCGCCTTGGTGCATGGAATGCTGCTGCCTTTGATTTGGAGGCTGGTTGTACAGGCTTCATATATGGCTTGTCAGTGGCCGAAAAATTTCTCCTGTCCCCTGCCTATAAAAACGTTTTGGTAATTGGGGCGGATCTCCTGTCCAAAGTTATTGATTATACAGACCGTAATACCTGCATCCTTTTTGGGGACGGCGCGGGTGCTATGGTGCTGGGAACCGCTAGTGGTAACCAGGGTATATTAAGCACCTACCTGGGAGCCGACGGCCGCGGGGCTGATTCACTTTATATGCCGGCCGGAGGTTCTGCTTTACCTTGCAACACTGAGACATTGGAAGGCAGACTACATTACCTTAAAATGAATGGCCCAGAAGTATTTCGTTTTGCTAGTAAAACTATTGTGGAAACCGCCAATAAACTACTCAGCATGTCCGGCTTGACTTATGAGGATATCGATCTTTTTGTCCCCCACCAGGCTAATTTACGCATTATTCAATTCGCCATGAAGCGTATGAATATTCCGTTGGAAAAAACTATTATTAGTATTGATAAGTTTGGCAATACATCGAGTGCCTCTGTTCCGGTAGCATTATCTCTGGCTGAAAAAGAAGGTCGCCTGAATTCCGGTGATCTGGTATTAATAATTGCTTTCGGGGCAGGCTTAACGTATGGTGGGGCACTAATTCGCTGGGGGAATAAATAAGATGCTTATTAAAACCGAATTGTGCAATCTACTAAATATTAAATACCCTCTTTTTCAGGGGGCCATGGCCTGGATAGCTGGGGGAAAATTAGCAGCCGCAGTTTCCCAGGCAGGAGGGCTCGGCGTTATTGGAGCTGGAAATGCTGATTGTACCTGGATTAAGCAGCAAATAGACCTGCTGCGCCAGCTAACTGATAAGCCCTTTGCAGTTAATCTAATGATGAGCTCTCCCACTATTAGTGAAGTGGTTGATTTGGTAATTCAGGAAAGAGTACCGGTAGTGACTACCGGGGGAGGTAATCCGGGACGCTTCATTAATGGCTTAAAGGAAGCCAATATAAAAATAATTCCAGTAGTCGCTTCGGTGGCTCTGGCTAAACGCCTGAGCCGTCTCGGGGTAGATGCCCTGATAGCAGAAGGAACCGAATCAGGTGGTCATGTTGCAGAAATGACCACTATGTGCCTGGTTCCTATGGTTGTGGATGCGGTTGATATTCCCGTGATAGCTGCAGGAGGAATAGCTGATGGACGCGGATTTATGGCGGCCCTGGCACTGGGAGCACAAGGGGTTCAGATAGGAACTCGATTTATTTGTGCTGAGGAGTGTAACATACATCCCTCCTATCAAGAAAAAGTAATTAAGGCACGAGATAGAGATACGGTAATCTGTGGAGTAACTACCGGGCATCCGGTTAGGGCAATTCATAATAGATTTACTCGTTTATATCTGCAAAATGAAAAACTGGGATTAAAAAAAGAAGAGCTGGAAGAAATGGGTCGGGGACGTTATCCTGCAGCGGCTGTACATGGAGACCTGGATGAGGGAACTGTTCTGGCCGGTCAAATCTGCGGTCTGGTAAGTAAAGTGCAGCCTGCAGCCGATATAGTAGCTGATATTATTAATGATGCCGGCAGCGTTTACCGGAGATTGGAAGGTCTGCAATGCCTAGATTAGCCTTTGTTTTTCCGGGTCAGGGCGCCCAGTATCCAGGAATGGGAAAAGAATTAGCTGATAATTATGTAGAGGCTGCCCAGGTTTTTGCTCAAGCTGATTCAATTCTCAGTTATAAGTTGAGTGATTTATGCTTTAATGGTCCTGCGGATCAACTTAATAAGACCGAATTTGCCCAACCGGCTTTACTCACCACCAGCCTGGCAATATTAGAGGTAGTAAAAAAACACGGCCTGGGGCCAATTATGGTAGCTGGACTAAGTCTGGGAGAATATACAGCTTTGGTCGCTGCCGGCTCGATTAGCCTGGAGGAAGCTCTGCCTCTGGTACAGCTTAGAGGCCGTTTAATGCAGGCTGCAGTTCCGGAAGGCCAGGGAGCTATGGCAGCTATTATGGGACTAGAGGCAGTCAAGGTTATAGATGTCTGCCACGGAATAAATGGAATTGTAGATATTGCTAACTATAATTGTCCGGGACAGCTGGTCATATCCGGGGAAAAAGATGCTGTCACCCAGGTTGGAGCAGTGTTGAAAAGCATAGGAGGACGAGTAATTCCACTGGCAGTAAGTGTACCATCGCATAGCCCCTTAATGCAGGATGCTGCCGTTAAGCTTCAGCCTCATCTGTCCGAAACAAAATGGCAAGATCCCAGGGTTCCTGTGGTTAGCAATGTAAACGCTCAATCCAACTCCTGTCAAGATTTTGCCGACCTGCTGGTCAAGCAGCTTTTCTCGCCCGTACTCTGGGAGCAGAGTATTAGGTATATGCTAAATCAGGTTGACTACTTTATAGAAATAGGTCCGGGTTCTACCCTTTCGAGTCTAATCAAAAAAATAGATCGTTCTCGTTTATTGGGCCAGGTAGAAGATTTGCGCTCACTACATAGAATTATTGCGGAGGTAAACTCTATATGAATGAACAGGTAGCTATAGTTTCTGGCAGTTCCAGAGGTATAGGTAAAGCCATCGCTCTGCAACTGGCCCGGAACGGGTTTAAGGTAGTAGTTAATTACATGCAAAACCAGGAGCAGGCAGAAAAAGTCCTTAGCGAAATACAAGCTGCCGGTGGGCAGGGTATGGTCTTGCAAGCAGACGTATCCAAGCCCGAAGATGCACAGCGAATGGTAGATACAGCTGTCCAGACTTATGGGCGGGTTGATGTTCTGGTGAATAATGCCGGTATTAATAAAGACCAGCTTATGCTGCGTATCAGCGATGATGAATGGCATCAATTAATCCACACTAATTTAGATTCCGCCTTTTATTGCAGCCGAGCCGCACTTAGGCCTATGATGAAAAAACGCTACGGCAGGATAATTAATATTTCTTCGGTAGTAGGGATAAGTGGCAATGCCGGACAGACTCATTACGCTGCAGCCAAATCAGGATTGCTGGGCTTCACCTTTTCCCTGGCTCAGGAATATGGAAATAGAGGGATAACTGCCAATGTTGTGGCTCCTGGTTTTATCCAGAGTGATATGACAGCAGCACTCAGCCCGGAGCAAAGCGCTAAAATTCAAGCAGGTATTGCTGTAGGCAGATTAGGTACTCCCGAGGACGTTGCTGCAGTAGTAGCTTTTCTAGCGTCACCCCAGGCAAGCTATATAAGCGGTCAAGTTATTAAGGTTGATGGTGGTATGTCATCACTATAGTTCTGGGAACCTCTGCCTGGTGCAGATAGTTATATAAACAATAAATATTAATAGAAATTGGAGGATTTACACATGTCAGTATTTGAAGACTTAAAAAAAATAATAGTAGACATTAAGGACCTTCCCGAAGATAGTATCAACCTTGAATCCCGTTTTGAGGAAGACCTGGAAGCAGATTCTCTTGATATTGTAGAAATGCTTATGTCATTGGAAGAACTTTATGATATTCAAATTCCTGAGGAAGTAGCTGAGGGTATGAAAACGGTCCAGGAAGTGGTTGAATATGTAACCGCCAAGCTTGAAGAAAACGCCTAGTAAAGCTCGGACTGCAGCTCTCCATAAATAAAGCTTAGAGGTGATAATATGCCCCGCCGCAGAGTAGTTATTAGCGGTCTTGGAATGATAAGCGCTATTGGCAATAACAAACATGATTTTTGGAATAATCTAATCGAGGGCCGCAGTGGTATAGGGACCATTGAGCGGTTTGACGCTTCGGCTTTCCCTACCCGGATCGCTGCTCAAGTCAAAGACTTTGACCCCCAGGACTACATTGCCCGTACCGAAGCCAGACGTATGGACCTTTTTGTGCAATATGCCTGTGCGGCAGCGCGTATAGCAGTTGAAGATGCCGGACTCAGCATAAATCATGGTGATAGTCAGGTTGGGGTATGGATTGGTTCAGGCATCGGTGGCCTGGAAACATTTGAAAAACAGCATGAGTCCATGCTTAAAAGAGGGGTAGCAGGAATCAACCCCTTTTTCGTACCTATGTATATTGCCAATATGGCCGCTGGTCAGGTTTCCATAATGTTAGGAGCCAGGGGACCCAGTGGTTGTACCATCACTGCCTGTGCATCCGGAACCAATTCTATTGGTGAAGCCTTTCATCTAATCCAGAGCGGCAAGGCAGAGGTTATGATAGCTGGAGGCACTGAAGCGTCGATTACCCCCATGGGCATAGGAGGTTTCTGTGCCATGAAAGCTATGTCCACGCATAATGATGAGCCCCAAAAAGCCTGTCGCCCCTTTGATCTTAATCGGGATGGTTTTGTAATGGGTGAAGGTGCCGGCATAGTAGTTTTGGAAGAAATGGAGCATGCCATCAAGCGTGGGGCAACAATTTATGCTGAATTAGCAGGGTATGGAGCCAGTTCTGATGCCTATCATATGGTTCAGCCCGATTTGCCCGGTGAAGGAGCAGCTTTAGCTTTTAGGATGGTTTTGGCAGATGCAGGCTTAGATCCCACCGAGGTAGACTATATTAATGCCCATGGTACGTCTACGCCACTTAATGATGCCATGGAAACCAATGCCATAAAAGCTGTCTTTGGTGAGCACAGTTATAAGCTTCTGGTAAATTCCACGAAACCATCCACAGGTCATATGTTAGGTGCAGCCGGTGCAGTAGAATTGATAGCCGCCACTTTAGCTGTTATCAACGACACTGTTCCTCCCACTGGTAACCTGGAAACCCCAGACCCGGCTTGTGATCTGGACTATGTTCCCGGACCAGCCAGAAAAAAAACCATTAATGTAGCTATTTCAGATTCGTTGGGCTTTGGAGGACACAACGCAGCACTTCTAGTTAAAAAGTTTCACGGATAAAATGTGGATTCATTTCCATAGTATTAATCCGCACCCGATGCACGTGCTCGATTGGCCAACGTCAATTTTTCTAAGATAGGGGTTAACTATGGATATTAAAGAAATCATGGATATACTTCCCCATCGCTATCCTTTCTTGATGGTAGATAGGATTATAGATTTAATTCCGGGAAAAAGTGCTACCGGAATAAAAAATGTCAGTATTAATGAGCCCTACTTTGCCGGACATTTTACCGACCACCCAATCATGCCGGGTGTGCTTATGGTAGAAGCCATGGCCCAGGTAGGTGCATGTGCGATTCTCGGTGAGGAAAAATATCGGCATCAGCTAGCCTACCTGGCTGGCGTGGACCATGTTCGCTTTAAACGTATGGCTGTTCCTGGAGATACATTACTAATAAGCACTGAGCTAATAAAAGTACGCGGCAATATCGGTAAAGCCAAAGGTAAAATAACCGTTAACGATGAGCTGGTCTGCAGCGGTGAATTCCTATTTGCCATTGCCCAAGCTTAAGACAAATTTCAGTCGAGGACTATTACGCAGTAAAAGTGAACAGGGGGACGGTTCCCTTGTTCATCCCCTAACCCTTTAACTGGATAAGAAAACTCGGGTTACGCCGCTACCTTAATAGCGAACGGCGAGAGCATCAGTAGTACCCGGAGGGTGAGCCTTTAGGCGACAGCGGTCGCTCCTTGCCATCCTTGGCACCGCGACACTAGTCCATCCTTGGACGTCGGCTGCCTGAGTTTTCTTACCTGTCAACATTTAGAAATGTTGTACTTTCTGCCATAAAAAAAAATATTTTTCATCTTAGGTGGTGCCGCTTCGCGGCATGGGGGTCTGGTACGTGAACAAAGGAACCGTCCCCCTGTTCACTTTTACTGCGTATATCTGTGCAATAAACTAGCCGCCTGACGTCGGAGGAAATTAGCAGTGAAAATGTTTAAAGATAGTTTTAGCAAGAAAAAATTTGTATCTATTAAACCGGAGGTTGATTCTACCAAACCCCTTCCCCAATCGGTAACGGATAAACTGCCCGGACAAAAGCCTTGCCCTGGCTGTTCAGCTTTCTTGTCTGAATTGGAACTTATTAAGAACTATAAGGTTTGTCCTCGCTGCGGATATCACTATTCTATTACAGCCTGGGAACGGATCCAGCTTATGGTCGACGAAGATAGTTTTGATCAATTTGAGCTTGGATTAAGCTCCTCCAACAGATTGGATTTTCCCGGCTATGATGAAAAACTGACCAACGCCCGACAGCAATCTGGCAGCAATGAAGCTATCCTAACTGGATATGCCAGCATCGGTGGCAATAAAGTGGTATTAGGGGTTATGGAATCCCGCTTCATGATGGCCAGTATGGGTGCCGTAGTGGGAGAAAAAATTTGCCGGGCTGTGGATCGAGCCATGGATTCAGGATACCCACTGATAATATGCAGCTGCTCCGGAGGAGCACGCATGCAAGAAGGCATGATCTCGCTTATGCAGATGGCTAAAACCAGTGCCGTACTGGAAAGATTTCATAAGGCAGGACATTTGTATATTTCGATTTTGACTGATCCAACCACCGGTGGGGTATCGGCTAGTTTCGCTTCACTGGCTGACATTATTATTGCCGAACCTGGAGCTTTAATTGGGTTCACCGGACCGCGAGTTATTAAGCAGACTATTGGACAGCGTTTACCGGAAAATTTTCAACGCTCTGAATTTCTCCTGGAACATGGCATGATAGACATGGTCTTACCACGTTTGCAGTTAGGGTCAACTTTAGCCAGGCTGCTCAAGCTTCACCAGGGAGGGACAAAATGATTAAACGGCAGTTTGACTATGAAGAAAAACATCAGCAATTACAGGACAAAATGCAAGAACTACTCAAGTTATCACAGACTATGCAGCTAGATCTCAGCAGTGAGATAGATTTGCTGGCCATCAGTATGGATCGCATACGAAAAGATAAATATCAGAACCTTACTCCCTGGGAAAAGGTTTTATTAAGCCGGCATACGGACAGACCAACCAGCCGCGAATATATAGAGTATCTTTGTGATGAGTGGCTTGAATTACACGGAGACCGATACTTCGGAGATGACACCGCGATAATTAGCGGACTCGCTCTATTTAATGGTCATGCTGTAACAGTTATAGGTCATCAAAAGGGCAAAGATACCACTGATAATCTGCTGCACAACTTTGGCATGCCTAACCCAGAAGGCTACAGAAAGGTTCAGCGGTTGCTGTCGCAAGCAGAAAAATTCAAACGACCAGTAATATTTTTCGTGGACACACCGGGAGCCTACCCGGGTATAGGCGCTGAAGAGCGCGGTCAGGCCTGGGCTATTTCTCAGTTGCTGATGACCCTGTCAGCTATACCGGTACCTGTTATTTCAGTTGTAATTGGCGAAGGAGGCAGCGGTGGGGCCTTAGCCATGGCTGTAGCTGACCGCCTGCTAATGCTCTCCAATGCAGTATTTTCAGTAGCCTCCCCGGAAGCTTGTGCGTCTATTATTTGGAAAGATCAGGACCGGGTAGAGGAAATGGCTTCAGTTTTGAAAATAACGGCTTCTGATCTGCTGGATATGAATATCATTGATGAAATAATCGATGAACCGGTAGGTGGAGCTCATCTAAATTTTGAGGCCATGGCCGAAAGTATAAAAAGCAGTTTGCAGCATCATCTGGAGATAATAATTGGTCAGGATTGGGATGACTTGGTTGAGCAACGTTATGCTAAATTAAGAAAAATTGGTATGTTTGAGTAGATCTTTGCCTCCTATAAGACATGTATATTAACTTCATAAGTTTCTTGGCTTTATTTCCCTCCAACCAGCGTGCATGTCTTATATTACAAAAATTTTAGTTTTTATATTATTGGATAGCGATTTAACGAAAGATAATAATCAGGCCCTAATGGTTTGACGGATAATAACTGTTATATCTCATCTTAGCAGTAAATTAAGAATATCATTTATTAGTTTGGAGGAAATCTTGGTGCAATTACCAGTATTAAAGATTGGCAATCTTACTCCCAAATATCCTATTATACAGGGCGGTATGGCGGTACGAGTCTCGACTTCGCCACTGGCCGGAGCCGTGGCTAAAGCAGGAGGAATCGGTGTAATTGGGGCTACTGGAATGGCGCTGGACGAACTGACCGAGGAAATCAAAACAGCTAGATCTCTGGCTGATGGAGGTATAATCGGGGTTAATATTATGTTTGCTGCCCAGCAGTTTGCAGAGCTGGTTCATACTTCCCTGGAGGCTGGCATCGATGTTGTTTTTACCGGGGCTGGCTTTTCTCGAGAAGTTTTTCAATGGGGCAGAGAGGCTGGTACTCCTATAGTTTCCATCGTTTCTTCGGCCAAAGCCGCGATTTTAGCTGAGAAATGCGGGGCTCCAGCGGTGGTAGCCGAAGGCTTTGAAGCCGGAGGGCATCTGGGTACAGATCGATCCGTAAAGGAAATCGTACCCGAAATAGTAAAAGCAGTAAAAATACCCGTGATTGCAGCCGGCGGAATAGTAAACGGTCAAGATATGGCTGATATGATTAAGCTTGGAGCCAGCGGTGTACAGTTATCTACCCGCTTCGTGCTGAGTGAGGAATGTTCTGTAGCCGATGAGTTTAAACAGCAGTATTTGCAGGCCCAGGCAGAAGACGTAGTCATCATTAAGAGTCCGGTAGGATTACCTGGCAGAGCCATAAGAAATACTCTGGTCAAACGCATGGAAACTGGTCAAGCTCCCAAAGTCGAGGAATGTGTTCGCTGCTTGAAGAAATGCAGCCATGACTATTGCATAATCAAGGCTTTAATAAACGCTTCTGAAGGCCTGGTGGATGAAGGCGTAGTTTTCTCCGGTCAAAACGTTTATAAGATCAAGGATATATTACCAGTAGCCACCATCTTTGCAAGACTTTTGGATGAATATTATCATGCAGATTAGAAACGAGTGGCTGTATCGATAATCTATCCAACAGCAATTGTATTTTAAGTCTGGTTGCTTAAAATACAATTGCATTTCAAATCATGCTAAATAAATAAAGCAGCTCATGTTTTCTGGCTAGTTTTCAGATTACTTCGGCGGTGTTTTGGCCTGGCTCAGTAAGGCAATCGGCACATAATATTTTGTGTACCGGTTGCCTTTTTTATCAACATGGGTACCTTTTTTGTCTCTGACCATTACCGTAGCTCTTTGGTTGATGTTGTATAATACACCCTCCAGCCTTCTACCGTCAAAATTAAACCGAACCATGTCCCCTATTTTTAAGCCGTATTTCTGCTGCGCTATTTGCTTAACAGTAGGTAGCTTATGACAGCTTTCGGTATGCCCGAACATATTGTTCGCCATGGTTTTGAATCTAGTCTGGCTGCAGTTGGAATTCTTAAAGCTCATAAACTCAATAACATGACAAAGCTCATGCTCAAAAACCAACTGCAAAGCCTGTAAAGCATTGGTTGTAGCAATACCGCCTACGGTTTTTTCACCTTCTATTTCGTTATACTTAAAGAAGAAACCTGTCCCCATTCTTATCTCAATCATTTGCTCACCAAGCTTGGATTGGCCTATATTTTTATAATATAGCGTTTTTCCGGCTGTCTTGGTTAAACGGGTAGAAAGGGAAAATTTGAGTTTGCCTTTAAAGTTTTGGCTTATTTGATGATTAAAAAATATTTCGTCATATAGTTTAAATAACAGTTCAATATCTGAACTTGATATCTGGCTAATAACCGTATCCTTTATATAAGCAGAGGTAGCCGTCATTCTTCTGGCAACCTCATCTCTTTTGCTCATTATTTCCGGTTGAGAATAACTTATTGTGCACAAGTTTGGCATTGATATCTTTTTCCTATCTGTACAGTTATTTAAGGATATTTTACCACTCTCAACAGGTCATTTCCTGCTTTTTCCGCACAATTCGGCAACGGTCATGATCCAAAAGCAATCGCATCATTATATTAAATTGTCAGACCTGCCCCTTAGTCCAATTCATCTTTCATTGAATTTGGAGGAGGGATTTAGGCCATGATCTCCTCTTCCTTGACCAATTGTTCCACTCTGGCAATATAACGGTTCAACAAATCCTGCATAATTTCTTCTTTCATTTGACCTGGAAGAGACGGCGTTTCAAAAAATCGTTTAGGAAAACGTAGCTGATGAAAGTCAAAACCCATTTTGCGTTTTATTTCTAGTTTTAAACGGTAGATCCGCTGAGCGGTTTGATGTAAATCCTCTTCACTCATCTCGACTCCAATTGAATGAAGTGCCTTCACCGTAGTAGGAAAATCATAGACGTTACGGGCAAATAAACAAATCGTCAGACTGTTAGATACACAACGTGCTACTTCTTCATTAAATATAGCACCCACAAATGCATCTTTATCGTCCAGGGTATATTTCTGATCGACTGAATAACCGGCATTATCCAGATGGGAATGGCGGGCACCGACGGCCTGCCCTAAAGCTGCACCGTAACCGGTATGATAACCGGTCATCTCATGTTTACCAAAGGTCATGGCATATTCCATTCCACCATATTTTGCAGCCGCTGCTTCAGTTCCTAAAGCCAGGGTGCGGTATAATTCATTATTTCCTTTGACCAGTCCATCCATTACCTTTAAATAACCTTCCGTATAACCAAACTCCAGCTTGGTACCCAGCTCTGCTTCGCTGACCACTCCTTGTTTAAACGCTTCGGTTAACCAGCCCAGCAAAACCCCGGTAGACATGACATCTATCCCATAGGCTTCTACTTTATCCAACAAGGCAAAAAAGTCATCTTTGTTCTGAGTTCCTAAAAAACTGCCCAAAGCGAAAATCAATTCATAATCATAGGTCAGGCTAAGGGTCTCATATTCATGGCTCTTATCTCCAAACATGCGTCGGTATTGGCCAATATGGATACAACCTATCGGGCAGCCTATACAGGCCATTTTACGGACCAGTCTTTCTTCAGCAAAAGACTCTCCCGACATTTCCTCTGCCTGATCATAACTACCCGACTGTAAATTGCGGGTAGGCAGCGCTTTCAACTCATTAAGGGTAAGAATATTAACCGGCGTACCCAGGTCGTGATATTTTTCCATTATCTCGGTCTTGGTTATTTTAGTGTAAATTTCCTGATAAACCTGGCGGTATTCTTTCACCTTTTCCTCAGGTATCGGATAGCTGTTCTCCCCGGTAACAACCAGTGCCTTCAAGTTTTTGCTGCCAAATATTGCCCCTGCTCCCAGGCGACCGAAATGTCGGTAAGTATCTACGTTAAGATTCGCATAACGGACCATTTTCTCTCCGGCCTGACCGATTCGTACTATAGATCTGAATCCCCGGCCCGCTTCCATTTCCCGAAGGTAACGGCCCGCTTCCTCAATGCTGGTACCCCACAGAGGATCAGCCCTTTTTATCTGTACCATTTTAGAACTAACCGATAAATATACGGGACGATCTGCTCTGCCCTTTATAACAATGGCATCATAACCAGCATATAACATAGCCATAGCCAGCCTGCCCCCGGCATAACTCTCGCCCAGTTCAACCGTCAAAGGAGAACGGAACATGCAGACCGTCTTGGTTACCACGGGAAATATGGTAGACAATGGGCCGATAGCAAAAATAATCGGTTGATTAGGATCAAGAGGATCTTTATCATATAATACTTCTTCATCCAGAAGCTTGGTGGCTATTCCTACCCCTCCCAAATAAGGGATAAGATCAATTCGCTCTTTTACCTCGAAAGTTTTTCTAGCCAGGTCTATTTTTAATACTCTAATTGATTTACTGCCTAACATTATTCCACCTCCACCAGACCAAGCACATCATGCGGGCAGTATTTAGCACAAATACCGCAGTGAATACACATGATTATTTTATCATTAGGATTCATACGAATATAGCCAACCGGGCAGGCAGGAATACAACTGCCACAGCCAGTGCATTTTTCCTCAATCAGTTTAACTCCACCCCCGCCTTTGGGTACCAGCGCCTGGAAACCACAGGCTTCAGCACAAGGAGGATTCTGGCAAGCCTGGCATACATCAGCAGTAAGCTTGCTCTGTAAGCCACCCCGGCTTCTAATCCGCAAGGCTGCATATTGCAGGGAAAAACTCTTTTTCAATTCCCGCGAGCAAGCCAGCATACACGAATAACAACCAATGCACCTTCCCATATCCAGTGTTCGCAATACCTTGGCCACAACATACCTCCATCTATTTATGACAATTGACGTTATTTCAGCGAAAACGATTATAACTCGGATTAAGTTTATCATAATGCATCAGCATTAGCATAACCAGATATTTCTTGACTATGCGAAGATACTCGTCTGGCTTGTTAATTGTTAAAAAGTTATTAATTTACGGCCTTTTTTAAGCTGTAAACTTAATAGCAAAATTTTTAAGGTGGAATATATGAATTTCCCTTAGGTAAATTTGACTGTGTTTTAATCAGCCTAAATCGCAGATATTATTTTCATAATAACCTTATAGCAAAGTTTATAGGGGTTTCTATCATTAATAGTATGCTTTTGAAATATTTGCAATCTAATTTAGTCGTAAATTAAAATATCAATGGTATTTTTTGCTCACTTTTATTAAAATAAGTAAAATGCCTGTATAATATTGAACGGTTTTGATATACTAGCCAAATTCGGAAATATTTTTAGCCCTGCAAATATATACAGGTATTAAAACAGAACTAATATAAGGAGGATTTATATGCTTACTAAAGCAAGTGCCGATGCTTTTAAAGACTTAGCGCCTTTATTAATTGAGCAGTATCCCCAAGGAGCCATTTTTGGTCTGATAGAAGGTAATACGATTGTGTGGGAATTATCTTCGCAGCGCTTTAGCTTAGATATTTTTAAAGTCGGATCACAAATAAGTGCCGAAGGCGGTACGGCCCGAGCTATTAGAGAAAAGCAAACGGTTACCGCTAATTTGCCCCGTTCCATATATGGAACCAGAGTAAGCATAACCGCTAGTCCTATCTGGGAGGATGACAAAGTAGTAGGGGCTCTGGCTATTTGCATGCCCCGCTTGCATCCTGTAGCCAGAGCTTTTAATGATTTTGCTCCCATTATGGTTAATATGTTTGCCGAAGGCGCATGTATTTACATGTCTGATCTTGAAAAAATAGCCTATTCTCAATCTTCACCCAAGTTAAATATTCCTGATTTAAATGCTGGCATGCTTTTAAAAGAAGGGGCTATAGCTCGGGAAGCCATTCTGACAAAATCCATAGCCGTACGCGAACTGGAAGCCAGCGTCTATGGTATGCCATTATTGATTATGAGTTACCCGCTTTTTGATGAAGATGATAGTAGTCAGGTGGTAGGCACCTTTTCTATAGCTTTACCAAAAAACAATGCTGTCCAACTTCGCGAGGTATCCGCCAATATGGAAAAAGGTATGACTGAGATGGCAGCAGTAATGGAAGAATTGGCTGCTTCCGCCAGCCAGATTAACAATAACGAGATTCAACTAAATAAAAATGTTCAGGAAGTATACAAATTATCTGAGGATATTAATGGGGTGCTTAATTTTATCAAACAGATTGCTGATCAAACTAAAATGCTGGGCTTGAATGCTGCCATAGAAGCAGCCCGGGCGGGTGAAGTTGGTCGGGGATTTGGAGTGGTAGCCGAAGAGATTCGAAAACTTTCTGATGAATCTAAAGATACGGTGGCCAGTATCCGTACTTTAACAGACAGCATAAAAAATAAAATTACCGATACAATAAATTCCAGCGATTCGAATATGCGCGCCAGCGAGGAACAGGCAGCTGCAACTCAAGAACTCACAGCCAGTATAGAAGAAATCACCAGCCTGGCAACCACCTTGGAAAAAATGGCTAAAGATATGTAGTTCAAATAAACCACTCCCTTAGTAAGACATCCAGACACCCCTGGCATATTTATTTGATATACCGGGGGTTTTACCTTTTTAAAAAGCTCATCGCGTTTTACAATCATTATGTCATCAGATGTTGTTGATGTATTCATTATGGGTTGCCGCTTTTTTGTATTTTCTGACTCGGGTGCTCTACTCCCAAGGGTCTGTTTTTTTATATCCTAATCTCTTAGTGTAAATTCCTCAGCGTTAATAGTTTTGAATAAGAGCTAAACAAAGTAAGGATGACTTAACAATATTGTTAAGTCATCCTTACTTTGTGCCAATGTATCAGGACACTCGGTTGGCAGACTTGTGGAGATCTGAAGAAAACAGAATCGCAGTTTGATGCTATGTGGAACCCATAGAAAGCTATATTGCTTAGGCGGCATGCATTTTGCAATAAAAATTAGCGGAGCTGATCTTAGTATTATCATTTCCTGCAAATATCGCGGAACTTAGAAGTGGATTAAAAAAAGCAGCAAGGAGGATGTTTATTAATGAAAAACTTATTGGATGAGTACAAGCGTAAGTTAATTACTGCAAAACAGGCAGCTCAAATGGTGAAGTCAGGTGACAGCGTGGAGTATGCCGGATTCTGTGCCAAGCCCGTTGATTTTGATGCTGCATTGGCTGAAAGGTTCGGGGACCCGGAACTAGCTTCAGTATTGGTTCGTGGCACCGCAACCGTTCTTCCTATACCAGAGGTTATAAAAGTTGATCCCCAACAGACAGTATTCAGGTACAGAAGCTGGTACTATACAGCCATTGATCGGATATTGGGCGACAGAGGGATGTGCACCTACTCTCCAATAAATTATTCCGAAGCCAGTGATCTATTCTACAATGATGAATATTCTCATTGTTGGCCCACTATCTGGTGCTCCCAGGTAGCACCGATGGATGAACACGGATATTTTAATTTCGGTCTGGCAAATTCTTATAATCGAGCCCAAGCGCTGGGTGCTAAGATAAGCATAGTAGAGGTTAACAGCAATATGCCCAGGTGTTTGGGCGGCATAGAAGAGGGTGTCCATATCAGTGAAATTGACTATGTCGTGGAAGGTTCGAATAGTCCCATATTTACACTGCCAAGCAACATTGAAGCTTCGTCATCCGAAAAGGCGATCGCTCAACTCATTGTGGATGATATTCGAAATGGAGACTGCTTGCAACTGGGCATTGGCTCTCTGCCCAATGTCATTGGACATCTGGTGGCTGGTTCTGATCTAAAGGATCTGGGCATTCAGTCTGAGCTCTTCTGCGATGCTTGCGTAGAGATGTATGAAACGAATAAAATTACCAATGCAAAAAAGAAAATGGACCGATTCAAATCGGTTTATACTTTTGCCTTCGTATCTAAACCCACCCTGGCTTTTATGGACCAAAATCCCCTCCTGGCTTCTTGTCCTTCAGGATATACGAACGATCCGCAGCGAATAGCGTTAAATGACAATGTAGTATCTATTAACAACATCTTGGAACTTGACTTGCTTGGGCAGGTATGTTCTGAATCCAAGGGCTTACGTCAGATATCTGGCACCGGAGGTCAGTTGGATTGGGTGATTGGAGCCAGCAAATCCAGAGGGGGACGGAGTTTCTTGGCCTTTAATTCAACCTATACAGATAAGGCTGGTAATCTTCATTCGCGGATTAGCCCCCTGCTTACCCCGGGAGCTGTAGTAACTGTACCCCGCTCAATGGTCCACTATCTGGTTACGGAATATGGTAAAGTTAGTTTAAAAGCACTTTCAATCTGGGATAGAGCTGAAGCAATTATTAGCATAGCTCATCCCCAGTTTAGAGACGACCTTATAGAGCAAGCAGCTGAAATGAAAATCTGGAAGCCCAGCAACAAAATTAATTAGAACAATCCGAGCTGCAAATAGCCAATCTTATTTAATGTTATGGCTGTCAGCTGCTAGCCTTAATGACAAGTGAAGTAGTCTCACTTCCGAGTCTCCTACTACGAATAGACTTTGCAATATGTTAATATACTAACGGACATAGCTTTGCTCAAACTGCATAGCATTTTGAGAAATGGAGAGACAAAGAGATGAAAAAGCGATCAATGATTAAAGAAGCCTCAGATAGTCAGTTAGCTAGCAATGGGCAGAGCAAGGAAAACTTGCCGTTGTTTTATCAGATCCTGGAAAATATTGCGGTGTCCGTTTATATACTGGAGGGGTCAGGTTATTCGTACGTGAACCCCAAAATGATTAAAACGCTCGGCTACAGTTGGGAAGAACTCACCGAAATGAATTGGTGGGATCCCATATCAGCCGAACTTAGGGATGAAATTCGGGAGCGGGGTCTGGCCAGGCAACGAGGTGAGCCCGCCCCCGAGTATTACGAGCTAAAGCTGGTTACCAAAAATGGAGAAATAATCTGGGCCGAAGGATTTTACAGCCGGTTTTCCTTCCAGGGAAATCAGTACACCATTGCCGGTGCCTATGATATCACCGCTCGTAAAAGAGCGGAAGATGAACTGCAGAGTATCCAGCAACATCTGGAACAGCTGGTCAAAAGTCGTACGGATGATCTGCAGGAAGCCAATGAAGAATTATTGCGACTTAATAAAAATTTAAATAATATTTTTGAAAATATGTCCGATGGCGTAATTGTGGTAAACGAAACTGGTGAAGTGGAAATTCTTAACCAGGTATTGCAGCAAGCCTGGGGACCGCTGTTGGAGGAATTTGAAGAGCGCCTGCGAGAAATCGTGCGAGAAGGAAGCAACCCATATATATTTGAAATGGTAGATCGTCAGCAGCCTTTTCGCGATATTGAGCTGATGATAAGCACCAGTCAGGGAGATATTCATTGCCTGGCTTCCGGTACTCCCATAAAAGGAGAAAAAGATAAACCTAACTCTACGATTTTTTTCATACGTCCTATTAAAGAAGTACGCCAGTTGGTTAATCGTTTTAGTGGAGCTTGGGCCTCTTTCCAGTTTAGCGATATTATTAGCAACAGTAGCCAGATGGATGAGGTCTTGATGGCTGGTTATGCTGCTTCTGCAAGTCTCGCCAATGTCTTGATTCAAGGAGAGAGCGGTACCGGCAAGGAACTCATGGCACAATCCATTCACAACCAAAGCGAACGTCGTAATGGGCCCTTTGTGGCTTTGAATTGCGGAGCTATTCCCCGCGAATTAATCGGCAGCGAGTTGTTTGGATATGCTGAGGGGGCTTTTACTGGTGCCAAAAAGGGAGGGAATCCTGGTAAATTCGAAATGGCTACTGGAGGCACCCTATTCCTGGACGAAATCGGCGATATGCCCTTTGATCAGCAGGTAACCCTGCTGCGCGTCTTGCAGGAGAAAAAGGTAAGTCGTATCGGTGGTAACCGAGTTATTCCAGTAGATGTGCGTTTTATCTGTGCTACCAACAAGGATATTTACCAGGAGATGTTAAATGGCAATTTCCGCCGAGATTTATATTATCGATTAAACGTTATTTTCATCCATATTCCGCGTTTGCAGGAAAGACTTGAAGACATTCCATTGCTCTTTTATCACTTTCTAAAAAGGAATTCAGCTAATCAGGGATTTAAGCAACCTCAGGTACAATCTGGTGTAATAGAATATCTGCTAAGATATAACTGGCCTGGGAATGTACGTGAGCTGGAAAACGTTGTAGAACGCTTAATTTATTCAGGTTCAAAGGGTGAAATTCGCATAGAAGACCTGCCCAAAGAAATCCGCGAACATGATAGGGGATTGTTACCAGCCGAAGGCTTTGGTGCCATTTTACCCAGCGGTCCGCACCAGGCAGCCTTATCATCCCGCCAAAAACTGGATGAATTCGAGCGGGAAGAAATTACTAATCTATTAAACAAATATGATGGTAATATAGCCAAAGTTGCACGACATTTATCTGTTTCCCGTAATACTGTTTACACTCGCATGAAGAAGTATCATATTACATGGAGGAGTGAGTAAACTTTTAATCTATTTACCCAGAGTATTATATTCGTTCATCCGCAAGAGGGCATAAGCCCTCTTTTTCACGTTGTGGGGTAATTGATCTTTCTTGACAGCTTTATTATGGATTGCGCTCCGTATATGAATCGTGAAGTCATGTAAGCACTTTTGTTAATAGAAGATAGCATCATGTTCTGGGAACATTACATAGGTTTGACAGGTATAGATAGACATCGAACTATGTATTGGCCTGTTTGATGGTTATTCAGGAAACATTAATATTAAATCGGCATAATGGCATCAAAATTGCAAATAAGAAATGAGTGTACAGGCTATGTTGTTTAAATCCCTTATTAAACACAGGCCAGCCAACTATAATGCAAAGAAAGGAAGGTGAAACCGGCTCGCCTGGCTTACAGGAATGCCAGGATCACCAAAACAGTGGTGAAATGGGAGCTGGAATTTATGGCAAGAAATTATATTCAAAAGATGTACCAAGAGAAGTTAAAAACCGCAAAAGAGGTTGCCAGCAAGGTGCAACCGGGAGAATGGATTGAAATAGGCATGTTTAATAATAAGTCAGTAGCTTTTGAACGGGAGTTGGCAGCCCGCAAGGATGAACTGAGCAATATGGTTGTTATTACCGCGGTTACCTTTCCGCCGATTCCCGAAGTACTTATAAAAGACCCCAAAGGTGAAGTATTCACCTATATCGATTGTCATTTCAGCCCGGTAAGCCGAATAATACAGGAAAAACGTGGCAACATGTATTATAATCCGACCAATTTCGGGGAAAACGAAGATTGGATGACTCTCGCGCATGAGGATCCTGATAAAATCGGAACCAAATGTCGTGATTGGGCAGTAGCACGCGTCACTCCCATGGATAAAGATGGCTATTTTAACTATGGTCTTAGTAACGCTGGCACCTGGACCTTATTTACATCCTCGAAACATGCTGTGGTTGAGGTATGCCAGAATATGCCTTACTGCTATGGTGGTGCACGGGAGAGGATTCATATTTCTGATGTGGATTTCGTGATTGAAGAGGATTCCCCTTTGGGCGAAATGCCACCTGCCGTGCCGAGTGATATAGATCGTCAAATAGCTGGTCACGTAATTGAGCACATTCGTAATGGTTGCACTCTTCAATTAGGTATCGGAGGCATGCCCAACGCTTTAGGTGAAATCATAAACCATACCGATCTTAAAGACCTGGGTGGGCATACCGAAATGCTGGGTAATTCCTATATGGCCTTGATGGAATCTGGCAAAATGAATAATATGAAGAAACGTTTAGACCGTGGTAAGACTGCTTATACCTTTGCTGCTGGTACCAAAGAGTTGTATGACTGGATGGATCACAATGTCTCTTTGGCCTCTTATAACTGTACCTACGTCAACAGTCCGCTCAACGTGGCCCGGATTGACAACCTCATATCTATTAACCAAGCTTTAGAGGTAGATCTTTATGGTCAGGTTAGTGCTGAGAGTGCAGGATTCAAACAGATATCGGGTAATGGTGGAATGCTTGACTTCGTTACCGGCGCCTTTTTCTCCCAAGGAGGGCGCAGCTTAATCTGCTTGCCTTCCACTTTTATCGATAAAGATGGCAATATGGCCTCCCGTATCGTTCCTAATTTCGAGATGGGAACCATCGTCACCATACCCCGGCAAACTTTAAACATCCTTGTAACTGAGCACGGGTGGGTATCCGTCAAGGGTGATAGCACCTGGATTAGGACGGAGAAAATAATCTCCATTGCCCATCCCAAATTCCGCGATGAATTGATCACAGAAGCCGAGAAACGCAAGATCTGGCGGCATACCAACAAAATTGCCTAACGTAAAATTAGCATCAAGCCTAACAGCAGGTTATGTTGTGACAGAGTAGTGTGATCTGTGCTGGTACATGGCTAAGACATCGTCACAGAACATTACGAAGCGGACCTTGTTTTATTTAGAGGCTGTCCATTTAGAACTAATGGACAGCCTCTAAAATATTAAACTCCCAAATCCGCCTCTTTAACTTCAGTAATTATTTTAACAATACTAACGCCGGCCGGACAAAGCGCAATACATCTGCCACAACCCGTACATAGCGACTTACCATATCTCTCCGGAAAGAATTGTAGTTTATGCAGGAAACGGTTCCGGAATCTTTCCATAGCCGCTTCACGGGGATTATGTCCGCCTGCCATCAAGCTGTACTCGCGGTACATGCAGGAATCAAAGCAGTTGAAACGATATCCCTCATCAGCCCAGGCTTTTACCTGGACATCAAAGCAATAGCAGGTCGGGCAGGAATAGGTACATATTCCACAAGTCAGGCAGGGTTCAGAATGCTTTTCCCAGAGAGGATGTTCGTACATACCCTTGAGCTTTTCCGCCACACCCTCATATTCAACTATACGACTCAGAGCTTTGGTCTCAGGTAAAGCCACCTCTTTATCTTCCAGTAGATCAGCGATCTTATCAGTTACAAGCTGCCCCTTATCGGTCCTGCTCTCCCAAACATAACCATCCTTGCCAGCATCGCGGATTATCACATCAGCCGAAGCCGCCTCGGTAGGATTACCTCCCATGGAAGTGCAGAAGCAACTCGCACCGGGATAATAACAGGCACTGGAGATAATGGTTGTTTTATCCCTCCTGGCCTTATAATAACTGTCTTCATTGTCCTTGGTAAGAAACACCTCGTCCAAACAATCAATACCATCTACATCACAACCACGAATACCAAAAATAATTTTGGGCTCGATGTCCTCGTAAACATTATCAATGTTTATTTCAGCAGCTTCATCTTTGAAGTTGTTCATCTTTTCCCTTGGTGACAAAACTAAGTGCTTGGGAGGCTGATAGACATTTAATATATCCAGCATGAGGTCATCACTATAATCATCAAAGGTCTTCCAGGAAAAGAATCCGGTCTGCGGACCACGCTGCATCGGAACAAAAACGTCGGCATTTTCTGCCAATCGGTTCAGAACGGTCTCTATTTTCCCCTTCACTAATACCTTCATTAAGGCTTCACCCCTTATAAAAAATAATCGGGTTGGTTTCTTTAAATAACACGTGGCAGGGATTAGCAGCTCCACATATTTTACACCCGCCTTATATATCTTCTCGTATCTACCAGGTTTTTCCTTCTTTAAGTATTACTTGCATAGGGAAATCTGCATAAAAAAACGCAAGGCATAAACTGGTGTTTAGTACCTTGCGTTTTTAATTGTAATCTACTTTACCACTCTGGCGGCAGATCTCTGAGCTGTTTGAGATAGTAGACCGGGCCATCCAGACAGATGAACTCGCTGCCAATATTACATCTTCCGCATTTGCCGATGCCGCATTTCATGCGCATTTCCAGGGTGGTGATGACTTGATCGTCACCGTAGCCCATCTTTTCCAGGGACTGTAGCACGAATTTAATCATAATTGGAGGACCGCAGACCACTGCCACCGCGCCATTGGAACTGGGGTTCAGCTCTTCCAGGTAGGAGGGCACAAAGCCTACATGACCGTCCCATTCAGTTTCCGGATTATCAATGGTCACAAAGACCTCCGTATTCGTTTCCTTAGGCCAGAGGTCAAAAAGTTCCTCTTTGAAGCAAAGGTCAGCTTTACTGCGACTGCCATAGAGAATGGTGATCTTGCCATAGTCTTCCCGATGCTTAAAACAGTATTTTATAAAAGAACGGAGTGGTGCCAGTCCAATACCACCAGCGATAAAGACCATGTCCTTACCTTTGCATTCCTCGACCGGGAAACCGTTGCCGTATGGTCCTCTAACCCCAATTTTTTGACCTACTTCGATCTGATGCAGTTCATCAGTTAAAAGCCCTACTCGTTTGATGGCAAACTCCAGATATTCCTGTTCTTCCTGCCAGGTGCAAGAGATCATGCCTTCACCAATGGGCAGATGAGACACCATGCCGCACTGTCCAGGGGCAACCTGGAAGGGAACGCCATTACCATCCGCATTTCTGACAAAGAAGCTTTTTACATCGGGGGTACGGTCAATAATATCGATAACTTCTACCATGATTGGTACCAGGGGTTGTTCACTACACGTGCATATATGATCCTTATCCGGCATTGACTTCTGCCTCCTTTACTGCATCAATGATTTTCACGATGTTGATATCATTCGGGCAGACGACAATACATCTTCCGCAACCGGTACACAGCGGGGTACCATATCTTTCTTGGAAGAATTCCAGTTTATGCAGAAAGCGATTACGAAAACGTTCCTTGCTGGCACCTCTTGGGTTGCCTCCGCCGGCTTCCCGGGAGTATTCTTCATACATGCAGGAATCCCAGGCGCGGAATCGGTAGCCTTCTTCTCCCCACATCTTGACCTGGATGTCAAAACAGTAACAGGTAGGACAAACATAAGTGCACATTCCGCAGGTGGAACAGGGTTCGGAGATCTTGTTCCAAAGGGGATGTTCGAACATGGTTTTCAGCTTTTCGGCTACACCGGTATAGTCTACATTTTGTTTAAAAGGTTTCGCTTCAGGCAATTGGGCATTTTTTTCTTCCAATAAATCAGCAATTCTGGTCGTAATGGTCTCGCCTTTTTCGCTTTTGGCTTCCCAGACGTAGACGTCGCCGGCATCGCGGATAATGACATCAGCTCCAACTGGATCTACCGGGTTTACTTCCATGGCATTGCAGAAGCAATTGGGACCGGGTGTATAGCAGGCATTAGCAATAATTACATTATTGCTGCGGCGTGCCTTGTAAAAATTGTCTTCATAACCGCGAGTCAAGAATACCTCATCCATGGCTAAAATACCTTTAACGTCACAAGCCCGGGCTCCAAATATCAGCGTAGCGTGAGCGTCTTCAAAGACCTTATCAATGTTTACTTCCACGCCCTTACTTTTGATGCTGTACATTTTTTCGGTTTGCGGCAGTACAACATTCTTAGGGGACTGATAAACGTTCAGGACATCCAGCATGAGTTCATCTTTACCATTTTCAAAGCTCTTCCAGCTAAAGTATCCGCTCTGTACGCCTTTTTGCATGGGTACGAACACTTCCGTGGATTCACTCAGTTTATTTAAGGCTGTTTCCAGCTTGGCTTTGCTTAAAACCTTCACATTTCTCACCCCCTATAAAAATTTATCCGGGTCTTTTTCATTGTACATGCTGAGAGCTGGTTTGGCACCTTCGATATACTTCATGCCGGCTTCGTAGGGACCAAAGGATTCGTTTACGTCTTTGATGAGCTTCTGGTTGATGAGCATCAAGGGGATGTTCACCGGACAGACGCGCTCACATTCGCCGCATTCGACACAGCGTCCTGCCATATGGGAGGCTTTGACGATATGATACATCATATTGTCGGTGGCATTGTTTTCGCGGCCTACCCACTGGGGTTTCATTTCATCGAAGATACAGGTCCGGCAATCGCAGGCTACACACACCTGCCGGCAGGCATAGCAGCGAATGCAGGTGGACAAGGTATCTTCGAAAAATTTATAGCGTTCATCAGCACTCATGTTTTCTATGGCTTTAACCTTGGCAAAGCGTTCTCCCTGCAGCTTAGGTGCCTGCTCGGAACCAATCAGTTCATCATAAATGACGGGATTAGGCTGGATGCAGTCCAGGCACTTTTTAGCCAGACCTTCTTCTTCCTGCTTTTTATTAAAACCGGATTGGTTTCTAGCGGCGACCAAGGGGTCTTTCATGCCGGGACAGGGAACACCAACTATATACAGGCGCTCCCGTTTTATCTGCAGGTCTTCCAGGAGTCTGACGATACCTCGAGAATCGCAGCCTTTAACGACCAATCCAATTTTTTCATGTCCATCTCTAAACTTTAAGAGGGCATTGGAAAGGTTATGAATGCTGTATTCATTGAATACGATGTTTTTAGCGTCTTCAACTGATCTGGCAAAGTAAGGTTTAACCTGATAGTCTTCGCCTGCTTTTTCCCATGCCAAGAAGACATCTGCCTGACCATCGTTAAATAGCCGGGTCGCAATTTCTTGAATTTTATTGGTTATTTCTTTCATTGCGCATCCCTCAGCTTTCTATTGGGTCCTAGCTTTTTCACATCTGAGACCAGTTTTTCCATAGTTTCTTTAAACTTATTTCCTTCGGCCCCTGATATCCAGGAGACCTGATATCTTTCCGGCTCTACGCCCAGATACTCGACTAAGTTTTTCATCACCGTCTGACGGCGGCGCTGATAGTAATTGCCACTACCATAGTGGCAGTCACCAGGGTGTCACCCAGATAGGAGTATCCCGTCAACGCCACGATTAAATGCTCTTAATACCAGCATGGGGTCCATGCGCCCTGAGCAGGGAGTCCGGATAATCCGAACATCAGCTGGATACTCCATATGGTTCAGACCAGCCAGATCAGCTGCTGCGTAAGAACACCAATTACATGCAAACACAATGATCTTGGGTTCCCAAGTCGTCTGTGTATCTATAGACATAATGCGTCCACCTCCGATACTAATTGTTCATCGGTAAAGCCCTTCAGATTCAATGCCGCGGTTCTGCAGGCGGGTACGCAAGCGCCGCAGCCCTGACAGAGACTACCATTTACTTCCGCCACCTGGCGGGTAAAGGGACCATGACCATGGCCGCCCCGTTCATTCATTTCCTTTAAGGAAATCGCAGTGTACGGACAGATTGGTACACACAGGCCACAACCAGAACATTTGGTGGTATCTACCTCTGATACCATGGCCTCTGTAGCCAGCTCAGTTTTCGAGAACAAACCACATACTTTTACGGCTGCACCACTTGCTTGAGCAACGGTATCTGGAATGTCTTTCGGTCCCTGACAGGAACCGGCCAGATAAACACCCGCCGCAAATGTTTCTACCGGCTGAAGTTTGGGATGAGCTTCCTGGTAGAAGCCGTCTTTGTCAACCGAAAAGCCAATCGTCTTGGCCAGATCAACTGCACCCGCCGAAGGTACCATGGCAGTTGCCAGAACCACCATATCGACTTCAACTTCAATAGGCATACCCATAAGGGTATCCTCGGATTTGAGGATGAGCTTGTCTCCACGTGGGTATATTTTGCTAACCCGCCCGCGGATATATTTGGCACCGGCATTGAGCGCCCTTTGATAGAATTCCTCATAATTCTTACCCGCTGTTCGCACATCCATGTAAAATACATAGGCTTCGCTGTCTTCGATCTTGGTTTTCACCTGATAAGCATGCTTGGCGGTATACATACAGCAAGCGCGCGAGCAATAGCTCTTTCCCTTGGTATCATCCCGGGAGCCAACACACTTGATAAAGGCAATGTTTTTAGGCTCCTTACCATCTGAAGGACGCAGTATTTTACCTAATGTCGGTCCACCCGCACTGACCAAGCGTTCAAACTCAAGTCCGCTGATAACATCCGGATACTTGCCGTAACCATATTCTCCATAGGCTTCCTGCCAGTTAAAGAGGTCATAACCGGTAGCCATAACAATAGCACCAATTTCTTCCGTTACCAATTGATCCTCATCCTGGTAACGAATTGCCCCGGTTGGGCAAACTTTCGCACAAACTCCACATTTGTCTTTGGTCAGCTTGGTACAATTCTGAGCATCAATATAAGGCTTGCCGGGTACTGCCTGTGGGAACAGCTTATGAATAGCCGGTCTTAGGCCCATACCAAAGTCAAACTCATCTTTTATCTTCTTGGTGGGGCACTTATCAATGCAGGTTCCACAACCGTTACAAAGATCCCAGTCTACATATTTGGCTTTCTTTTTAAGGGTTACATTAAAGTTGCCAATATAACCTGTAACTTTAACCACTTCTGCATAGGTCACTAATTCAATGTTAGGATGCTGCGCCACAGCAACCATCTTGGGTGTGCCTATTCAGGCGGCGCAGTCCATGGTAGGAAAGGTCTTGTCCAGTTGAGTCATCTTGCCGCCGATGCTGGCTTCTCTTTCCACCAAAATGACCTGATGGCCAGCTTCGGCTATATCCAGCGCGGACTGCATACCGGCGATTCCCCCACCGATGACCATGGCCTTTTTGGTAATGGGAATGGTTGAAATCTGCAGCGGTTTATTCCGCAGGACTTTGGCCACACCCATTCTCACCAGATCTTCCGCCTTTTGAGTGGCCTCTTCACGATCATGATGGACCCATGAATTCTGTTCACGGATATTAATCATTTCAAACATATAACCGTTCAATCCGCCGCCCTCAACCGCTTTACGGAAGGTCTTCTCATGCATACGCGGTGAACAGGACGCCACCACTACCTGCTCCAGTTTTTGTTCTGAGATGGCATTGCGGATTAATTCCTGACCCGGATCTGAGCACATATATTTATAATTGGTAGTATAGACAACACCGGGTAATGTTTTTGCGTATTCAGCTACCCGCTGGGTATCAACGGTAGCAGCGATGTTAGTTCCACATTCGCAAACAAATACGCCTACTCGTTTCTTCATTATTCTCTTCTCCCTTCTATTGGAAGTTGTTAGCACTACAGCAGTGCCTATCCTCATTTATCCTAAAGCCCTAATGAATGAAAATGTTTATTGCTTCTCTAACCTCTTCAATTCGGCTGTAACAAATGCATCTGCAGCCTTTTTGGCTTTATCCATATCAGTCACCATCAGTTCAGCCAGCTTGGCTGCCTTCTTTTCATCTACTTGGACCAAATCGCTGAGCACACATGAGCGGGCTTCATCAGTAATTAGTTTGCCAGCCATAGCTGATGGATTCTTTTTGAAACCCAGTACAAAAGCGTCAACCTTCTTCTGTTTAGCGGACTCGGCATCGGCCTCTCCCTGCGGGGTGGCCTGTCCAGCCTCTTTCGAAGCAGCTGCAGCAGCCTTAAGTTTGGCTGCCTCGGCCTTCTGGCGCGCTGCTTCCTCAGCCTGAACCCTGTCCTCTTCGGCTTTAACACGAGCTTCTGCAGCTCTCTTCTTAACCGTGTCCAAATATTTTTCTGCTTCCACAAAATGCTTGTTAACCCCTACTGTCCGGGGAGCATCTCCGCAGGCTATTGCCAGCAGCTCGGTAACATAATATACCGGTAGATTATAACTGGTTTTAGCAGATTTTTCGGCTGCCTTTTGACGCATATCCAGATTCAACATACAAAGCGGACAAGCCGTTACTATACATTCGGCACCGGACTCTTTCGCATTCTGTAAGACTTTAGCCAGCATAGGATTTCCAACATCAGGACGAGAAGTAACCAATGCGGCTCCACAACATTCGGTCTTAAAGGACCAATCCACTGTCTCGGCTCCCAGAGCCCGCATGATTTCATCCATACTCTGAGGATCTTCGGCATCATCAAAACCGGTATGTTCTGCCGGGCGCACCAGCAGACATCCATAATAACTGGCCACCTTCATGCCCGTCAAAGGTTGGTTGACCTTTTCACTAATCTTGTCTATACCGATCTTGTTAGCTAAAACATCCAGTATAGATAAGGTTTGGCTGCTTCCCGTAAGCTCAGTCTCAATAACTTCTTCAATTTTAGCCTTCATCTCTGGGTCATGATGAATAACATGTTCGGTATTACGATGACGGCTATAACAAGCAGCACAGGGAGCCACCATGTCCAGACCGGTTTTTTCAGCTATAGCAATATTTCGTGCCGGAAGAGCCAGTGATAATAATTTATTGGTATTGTGGCCGGAAGTAGCTCCACAGCAGTTCCAGTCCTGCAATTCCTCTAACTCAAATCCCAGAATAGCTGCTGTCCTGTGCATGGAAAGACCATATTCAATCCCACTGCCTTCCTTGGAACATCCGGGATAGTAGGCTAATTTCATATTACTCACCTCCAAGCTTCTGGGCTCGTTCAAATATCTTCTTCACTTCTGCCCGGCCTTTAATTTTCTCAGGAAGAACACCGGCTTTACCCCTTAGCATCATGGGTAATCCCAGCTCGGCATCCTTAAACGGCTGCCCGGTGGTCAGATTGTACTGCAGCAAGAGGCCTACTTCATAAGTTCTGCCAAAATTTTTGACCCCATTCAAGAATGCCTTGTTAAAATTAGCCACTTTCTTGTCGGTGACCTTGCCCATGCGTAAAGCTTCTCTGCGCATGGTATCCATAAGGGAGGCTATATCTACCCCTCGCGGGCAGCGGGAAGAACAGGTTTCACAGGAGGCACAGATCCAGATGCTTTCTGCCTGCATCGCTTGGTCTATTAAACCCAACTGCAATAAACGAATCACCTGCCGAGGAGGGTAGTCCATAGCAAAAGCGGCTGGGCACCCTGCCGAACACTTACCGCACTGGTAACATAGATTAACGCTGGTACCAGCGTCTTTTTCTAATCTGGATAATAAAGCTTTCTGGCTCTCGGTTGCCGGAGATAGTTTTACAGCCAAATCCACGGTTTTCGCCCCTTTCCTAGTCCTAATAATATAAAAAATGTCGTATAAGACAGTTTTTTCTAGTATTACGCTTATAAACGCGTTTTTTGTCGTTATTTATGTTCTTATGTTTAATAATAAGAGAATCCTATTGAAACTGCAAGCTGCTTTGACAATGAATATATACAAAGATATGTTCGCGTAAGTATAATTACTTATTATAATACATAGTTGGGATAATTAAATGTTAAAATTGTGTTAATAGAAGCATTTTGTGATAAATATTGTATACAATTGGTCTCACAATTGCTGTTTAAAGAGTGATTTGTATATACTAATACATAAAAAATGGGCGCAGCTTGACTACACCCTATTTTTTCGTTTTTCTATTCATTGCTAAAAAGCCTGGTCCCGTTGAAACCAAGTTAGGGGTAATCCTAATGACCATTTCTTCCTTATGCGCCAAGCAAGAGCGCCTAATTGTGATCTGGAATGGAATTCGTTCAATACCACAAGTAAACTAGAAAATGCTCGTTTGGTCTATCGGGGCTTTAAACAACACCGAAAAGGTTGTTCCGTTGTTACCAGTATCTACTTCTATTGAAGCATTATTCTTTTCTGCAATATTGTAGCAGATGAACAAACCTAATCCCGTACCATTTTCCTTGGTAGTAAGAAAGGGAGTGCCCAACTTTTCTAGAATTCCCTCTTCAATTCCCTTGCCATTGTCCTGCACCGACAAAACCACCTTGTCCTCTTCGGCAAAGGTCCGTATGGTTAGACCGCCACCTTCCGGCGACGCATCCAGCCCATTGCGGACCAGATTTAATATGACTTGACGGATGTCATTTTCAATCAACATTACATTGGGAATTTTTTGCAGTTCCAGTTTTACATACTTATTGCTCATAATGGCTTCCGCTTGAATTAAGGGAGTAATACTAGCAATAATCCTATTAAGGTTTTCTTCCGCAGCTTCTACTACTTTATCTTTAGCCATGGAGAGGAAACCTGAGATTATAATATTAGCCCTTTCCAATTCACTAATCATGGTCTCGAAATACTCTGTGTAACCGTTAAATTCGCTATTAATACTAAGCAGCTGCAAAAAACCACGTACCGTGGTCATAGGGTTTCTTATCTCATGGGCAATCCCTGCGGCCATTTGCCCGACCAGGTTTAATTTATCGAGGCGTGCCATGTTTTCTTCCAGTCGTTTAGTTTCAGTAATATCCCTAAATACCATAACCACCCCGATAATAACACCTTCATCATTGCGAATAGGGGCTGCAGAATCAGCAATGGAACGCGTTTCACCTTTTTTAGTAACGAGTCCAGTATGATTAGCCAGGCCTATAATGAAACCGTCTCTAATAACTCTATCTACAGGTATTTCAGCAGGCTCCAGATTGATTTCGTTAAATATTCTAAACACGTGGCTTATAGGCTTGCCAATTGCCTCGCGCTGCGAATAACCGGTTATCTCTTCAGCTACCGGATTCATAAAAGTGACCCTGCTATTAACATCCGTTGTAATTACAGCATCGCCAATACTGGAAAGAGTGACACGAAACCATTCTTTCTGTTCCCTGAAATCCTTATCAGCTTGTTTATGCAGGTTACTTAATAAAGCATCATGAATCTCACCCCTTACAGAGGGTATAAATTGATTCAGACTGCCTTCATTAATAAAGTTATTAACGCCATCCTTAATGGTTCTGACCCGACGTTCTTCACCAATTCTTTCGGATAATATGAGACAAGGCAGCTCCAGCCCGCTCTCTTGAATCATCTGTAACACAGATTGCTCATTAAACTGCTGGATGCTTATGTCAACGATTACTATATCCCAGGGACCATCCTTTAAAGCCAAAATCAGATCTCCAGCTGTTTCCACTCTTCTGTACATTTGGTGATAACCATTGCTATGAAGAGCTTTTAACGCCAGCATTGAATCCGTTCCTGATTGCTCAACCACTAAAATGCGGAGTGATATATCCATATAATATCCCCAATCATTTGTTTCCTTACCTTACTCAGGTTCCATACACTACTACTTTCGACTAGGTATGCCATAGTACCTCTAATGTAAGACGATAGTATTTGTTAAATTATGGTATGCAAGCAAATAAGGAGGGAACATTCACTTTATATTACGGCAAAAAAAGAAGGTACCAGTTTCCTGGCACCCCATTATTTACTGTTTTATTCCCATTACTTAAGCAAGTTGCAAGTAAACCCGGCTTTCATTAAGCTCTCAGGGTTGCAACTATTCTTGACGGATTCAGCAGCAGAGCCAGGGCATGGTTAATATCCTTGACTACTATATCTGCCTTTTTCATCGCATGAACAGAGCAACCTTCCTCACCCAGTACAGCTATGGATAGGACCGCATGTTCCAGCATCAAGCTGTCATTGTAACCATTACCTATAGCGACGCTGTTCTCAATATCAAAAGTATTCAGAATATCCAGTTTATCTTGTCCGCCTTCATCTTCACTTACCTTAAATATTTCCACATCCAATTCTTCGGCTATACTGGCTGCATTACCCAATGTATCCGCAGTAAGTAAATATATATCCAGATCTTTTTTTAGCAGGTCCAGTTTTTCTTTAACACCCGCTAATAAAACCCCATCGATAGTAAGAGTACCATTTATGTCCAGCAACAGTTTGGTAATTTGCAGTTCATTATTTCTCCCAGGTATAGATAGTTTAATCATTTATGTTGTAACCTCCTTAATAACTGAGTTACTCATATCTTATTGTTTATAAAACCAGCTTTTATTATTCCATACTACCCAGAAGACCATTAAATCTTCTTAAGCCATTAAATTTCACTTATTCTGGTATACTTTACTAAAACGATAACCAACATTAACAGCTTCTTCCAGGGCTTCTTGAACTCCCCGGGCTGCAGATGCATCACCAATAATATAAACATTCTCCACCTGATCTTTTATTGCTTCATAGAGTTCATGGTCGGCCGAGTAGCCACAGGCCAGAACTATCCTATCAGCTGCCAATACCTCCTCCTGCTGATCTTTCCTGCGGTAAATCAGCAGTTCATCTTCCTTGATCTCTTTAACGATCGTGGCGGTTTTTACAATAATGCCCTTCGCCTTTATTCTAGCCAATAGACCCAGACGAGTCATGTTTTCCAGACCTCCGGCCAACTGCGCCGCCTGTTCAATAATAGTAACCGCATTACCCCGATCAGCCAAAAATTCTGCCAACTCACAGCCGCTGCTGCCGCCACCGATTATGACTACTTTTTCTCCGCTCACCTGTATTTGCCCGGATAGAATATCATCCAGGGAGCTAATTCTAGTGCTCTTTCCTGCTATAGAAGGCAACACGGGTTTAGCCCCGCCGGCAATAACCAGAGCATCAGGATTATAATTGGATAATAATTCCGGAGTAAATTCCGTGTTTAGCCGCACATTCACACCAGCTTGCTTGAGCTCAGTTATTAAATAATCCACCAGTTCCCCCAATCTCTCTTTATGGGGGGGCTGATTAGCAATATTCAGAAGTCCGCCCAGCTTATCAGCCCGCTCCAGCAAATCCACCTTACTCCCGGCGCGGGCCAAAGTAATTGCCACCTGCATCCCGGCTGGTCCTCCACCCACCACCAGTACCTGACTCCCTCCAAGTCCTTTCAAGGCTCCCAGGCGCCATTCTCTAGTCGCATAGGGATTAACCGCACAGCGGATATGCACACCAGCAAAGCTGTGCCCAATACAGCTATTGCAGGATAGGCAAGGGCGAATAGTATCCGCCTGACCGTTCAAAGCTTTGAAAGCCCAGTGGGGTTCAGCCAGCATACCCCGACCTACCCAGACAAAATCGGTCTTGCCATTCTTCACCAATTCTTCTGCATAGTCAGGATGGCGAATAACACCTCCAGCTAAAACAGGTATCTTCACCCTTGCTTTTACGGCTTCGGCCAGATATGATCTCCAGCCTTCCCCAAATGAAGCCGGTTCGATATTGGTTTGTCCCGATTCATAAATGCCGCAAGTAACATTTATGATATCGGCCCCGGCTGCCTCTGCCAAGGCTGCAATTTCAACTCCCTCTTTAATTTCCAGACCCCCGGGAACAAAATCAACAATATTTAAACGTACTCCCAATGCCAACTGAGGAACTTTTTGTTTGATGGTGCTAATAATCTCCAACAGCAGCCGGGCCCGTTTTTCCGTGCTGCCTCCGTATTCGTCATTGCGTTGATTGGTATAAGGTGATAAGAATTGGTTCAACAGATAGCCATGAGCGGCATGTAATTCAACGCCGTCAAAGCCGGCTTTATATGCATAGTAAGCAGCACTAACGAACTTGTTTTTAATGCCGCTTATTTCTTCCAGGCTTAGTTCCCGGGGAATAGACCGCATGAATTTGCAGGCGATAGCGGAAGGAGCTACTGGTTGCATCCCCTCAGTAAGAGGCGGAGATGTTTGGCGACCAGCATGATGCAATTGGAGCATAACTCTGCAATCATGAGCATGAATTGCTTCAGTCAGATCGTTAAGCCCCAAAATATATCGAGGATGATCTATACTTAGCTGGGTCAGGCTGCCTCTGCCCACCGGGCTATCGACGCAGGCCAATTCCACAATTATCATACCTGCTCCGCCAACCGCTCTTTCTTCATAATAGTGTATCATTTGCGGAGTTACTTCCCCGTGTATAGAGCCCAATCCAGTACCCATGGCTGGCATGACAATACGATTTTTGGTTTTAATAGCTCCAATCTGACCTGCTTGTCCCAGAGCAATTGTTCTACCCATTTATTACATCTCCTTATAAAGTTATCAAATTATATTGTATCATTTGTCATATACTGAAAAAAACGCTGTTTCCTTAGCTGACAACTTTTACCTGCATAGAGCTCGTTTCAATGTACATACTATACTTAGAAACAAAAACGGTTCTTAACAAGGAATATACTATGGTAATCATATTAAGTCCCTCTCGAGGATAAATCTTAATAGAATACCACTCTTAGACCTTTAAGAAAATACCGTTATTGTTTCTATAAAAAAATCCGTTGGCAAAATTGTATCGTTGCCGGGCGATCCGGTTTCCGATATCAATAAGCCAACGGATTAAATTTGTTTATCCCCATAAAAATTCTGGATAGGTAAGATCTGTTTTTTGCAGGCCGGCAACAGATAGACGATTATTAGCACGGGCACCATAGCCGAAAGAAGATAATAATATAGAGGTTTACCATTTAACACCCAGGCAGGCAGCAGGCTTATTAAAGGTAATACCGGGGTTCCCCAGAGCTCCAGTATAAAAATATAGTAATAAGATATGTCGGTAGATAAATTCCAACCCAAACTCACAGCCAAAGCCAGAAATATTCCCGGCGCCTGCCAAAGAAATCCTATAAATCCTTGACTTAAAGGAGTATATTTAGAATTAAAATAGCTGCCTTCCTGCCATATTAATCCCATATAAAATATAGATAAGAATAAATCCAGACCGGGAATATACATACTAAGGGCAATAGCTATAATAGCGGTGCAATGGATCAAATACAGACGCAGAACAGCTCTAGTCATTAATTCGTTCCCCTTTCATATATCCTGGATATATTCCGGGCATCACGAAAGCTTTCCGGGGCTATCCAGATATCCTGATTAATATCCAGATCAATTCCCTGATCAGCATAAGCTTTCCATATGATCTTACTACAGTTCCAATAACGATGACCCTGTTTAAACGCCAGGGGGTAAAATAATTGCCCCTCATAAGTTCTAGCTCTAGCTATTACTTTTTCTTTTGACGTTTGACTGGCTTCAACCCTTAAAAGGCACAGGTAGGTATAGTCAGCATAATGAGTTAGCGGCTGAATAGTTACTCCATAATCCACATAAGATTCCAGAACCTGATCATCACCCATGTACAGACCGGCGTGGGAGTACTTCCCATAAGCGCAATTAGGCCAGCCTCCCAGGATTATATCACCTGGTTTCAGGCTATCAAAAGGAGCATAGGCCGGTACAGTCGTTCCATATCCTGAACCCATCTTCCCCTGCGCAAAACTATTTACATAGGTGTATACCAGCGACTTTTTATGATTACTCAAAACTTGCCAGTTATCTGCGCCAATAATCACCAGCAGAATCAAGAAAACACACGGGAAAAATATAAGTCTAAATCGAGGATTTCTTATCATTTTGGGGCTCCTTACTATCAGAATGAGACACGTGCATAATTTTGTTAAATCTTACCTTTAATATAACCTAAAAATAAAATAAATACTTACTCAGGAACCTCTATTGATAAAATTAATATAGTATTATAGAGGTGATATTAGTTGTTAGGAGAAAACCATCAGTTTGTATCTGATCTGTTGATTGACGATTATCAATTATTAAAGCGTTATGTCGAAGGAAAAAAAATTAAGAAGATTGTTGAATGTACTGAAACTATTATTTCATTATTGATTGAAGATGGAATTTTACTGAAAATATTTTTCCTGGAGGATGAACTTCTTTTTGATATTTGCCTCCTCTAAGCCTATTGGACATCATTTGTATCCCATTATTATGTAATATCTACATTAAGAAATAGGAGGAGTACAAGCTTATGAGAAAATATTGTTTTTTATCTTTACTAGTGATTGCAGTATTGCTTGTAGTCGGTTGTCAGGCAAAGCCCCAAAATGAGAAAATTAGTTCAGATCCGGTAAAAGTCCCGTCAGCGAATAAATCAGAAAAAAAAGAAACTGTTCCAAAAGTTCAGGCTGAAAATAAACCAAGCCAATCTGAAATAAAATCCCCCAGCCGCTCCTGGTATTTTACGCGTAACAACCAGCACTTAGCTCCTGTCTCTAATAAAGACATACAGAGTTTATTAAATGAAAACCAGGCTATCTATCTCGCTTCGAGTGAAAACAAAAAGATTTATCTTAGTTTTGATTGCGGTTATGAATTGGGTTATACTCCAACCATACTGGATATTCTACAACGCCAGCAGATTAAAGCCGCATTTTTTATTACCGGTCAGTATATTAAGACTAAACCTGATCTGGTAAAAAGAATGCAGGCCGAGGGACATCTGGTCTGCAATCACACCTGGAATCATCCGGATTTGGCAACGGTCAAGCAGGACAAACTCAAGCAGGAAATTACTTCTCTAGAAGCCGCTTATGCGGAATTAACTGGCGTTCCCATGGACAAGTATATAAGACCTCCTATGGGTAACTACTCAGCCGACAGCCTAAAATGGACCAAAGAACTAGGTTATACCACCGTTTTTTGGAGTATGGCCTGGAAGGACTGGGATCCTCAGCAACAACCTGGTGCCGATTATGTCTATCAGCATGTGCTTAACAATATTCATCCCGGAGCGATAATATTAATGCATGCTGTTTCTGCCAGTGATACTGAGGCCCTGGAAAAAACCATTACCGATCTAAAAGCTCAGGGTTATGTATTCAGCACCTTTAGTAATTAAGCCCAACCTTCGCAGTTGGCAAAAGTGAACAGGGGGACGGTTCTCTTGTTCATGCAATTAAGGTGCTAGGGGATGAACAAGAGAACCGTCCCCCTGTTCACTTTTGCTGCGCATAATCTGTATAATGTGACGTTTAAACAATTATGCTTATATTAAAGGGGCTAACCATTATGAGAGTTATTTTAAGAAAACTACAACAAAAAAGGCCTCTTGCGGAAGACGAATATGCGCAGCTCATTGACTATGCCGAAGAACTGCGCTGGAATTATCCAGAATCTTATCTACATTTTTATAATTTATATGCCGACCTTCTGCACCAGGATTATAACACCTACCTGCCACGTTTTTGTTATGGTCGGGATGATTTCTATGATTATTTATTACAGAACCCGGATTTAGTTAATAGCTTGCAAAACAACGCCTTAGCGGTGGAAACCTTCCCTGTGCATCTGCACGAATATTTGCTTTACACCTATGGTAACCAGGTAAGTATAGCCTCCATTGGTTATTTTCAAAACCTGCTGACTAAGGATGACTCGCCCGGTCTCCCTCTCCCCGCTCCGCGTGAGAAAAATGCGGTCTATAAATACGAAGCTGGGAACCCCTATAAGGAACCCGGACTTAAAAATCACTTTGAAAAGATTGGTCGTTACACCTTTGTTAGCCGGCTGCAAAGTTATCGCTATCTACGGGGTAATAAATCCGCAGCAGATAAGTTAGAAGTTCTTTCTCCTGATTGCCTGGGAGGTATTTTCACCAATAAGGAGAAATCAATATATTATTATGTCTTTCTAACCGAAGAAAACTATGAGAAAGCTATAAATGCCTGCCGGGTATTAAATACAAGCCTCTACGGCAGATAAAAACGGAGCGGAGCGAAAATGCAAGCCATTCTGGAACGCTGGAAGTCTATACCCCGAGAGGATCTGTTCCTCTACTGGCAAAATGAATTAGCATTGAAAAATGAGATGCGGCAACAGCTTAGTGGCTATCGAGCAGTCAAGCTTGAAAATGAAAATGAATTTCATTTTCTCAGGCATAGTCTGGCTTATGGCAGCCATAAGGAACTGTTTTATACCATCATATTCTTAAACATGGATCAGTTGCAGGTTCAATCGGCATTATTTAATGGATCAGCAGAGCTGTTCCTGAATTTTTTGCGTTATCTGCCCCAGCTTATTCTTCAGGAAAAACCCCATCCCCGCAATATTCAATTTCTCATTAATATATACCGTGAAGATTTGTATCCTTATTATTTAGAGATCGTACAAGTACTCAGGCAGTCCCACTGTGATTACCTGCTGGAGCGAACCGCTAACAAAAGCCTGCGCCAATTGCTTAGGAATCGGCAGGCCGAGCTAATTAAGCATTCAGCTGTCGAAAGCTATGGATTGATTGATAAACTCTATCCTGAATATCCAGGTATTTATGGAGATAAGGTGGAAATGATCACCTCAGCCATAGGTTGTATCCAGGCCTGTGCAGTTGATCACTATAATAGACCAAATCAGCCAGCTCGCCTCAAGTCTTTGTTGGAAACAGCTGACCTTTTATTTAAGGTAGGATTAGTGGGAGATTCCCTGGCTCTCTTGCTGGCCGTTTACCAGGATTGGCAGAATCAAAACCTCACTTGGGCTTCTGAAGCTAATATTTCTGCCCATAAGGCTATTAATAAGATACTTCGTAAGACTTTGGCCATGTATGCTCTGTTGGATTATTACCCTGGAGCTTTCCAAAAAACCCTGGCCATTTATCAGACTTTTTTCCCAGATCTAACACCAGATAGCCATGCGCTCCTCTATCTAAATCTTTATAATACGCTTGTCGAGAATCGCCTGGGAAATCCACAACACAGTCTGGTTGAAATCCTACAGGCCTATCACCGCCATGAAAACCTGGAGGTTGATATCCTATTTGAATACCTGCGTGACCTGAATAATAAGCAGGAAGAGGATTTAATCCTCCTGGCCCAAAACGTTTCGGAACACCTGACCAGCTCACCCCATAAATACTTTGTAATAATGGAAATATTGTGTTTCCTGGAGCAAAGCCAGGTAATAAGCTTTTCTCGTGAAATAGCCAGTCTTTTCTTAAACAACTATTTACAATTATTCAACTGGATTCCCAACCCTTTGTTTATTAATGCTGATATTCTTCAAAGTCTGAGTAAAAAAGCGGATGAAAAACTGGTCACTGAAGTTGAACAGATACTAAGATTACTCAATAAGTATTCCTGGACCGAGCTGCGAGAGCTGTATGCCGTTAATTCAGAATTCTATTCCGGAGTAAAAAACAGTTTAGAAAAACAGTTATTAATGGGTTCATTTTTGGGGGTGTTTTAAATGAAAGTTCCTGAGCCGGATCTACGGATGTATTATAATGAACTGTATTCATTTCTGAACCTGCTAAAAGATGAAATTCAGACTCAGAGCCAAGCTTTAGTAAAAGATTATCCAGAGGCCCTGGATGCCTATCTATTAGATTTAAATACTTATTACTACCAAAGTTTTAATGAACGTTTTTTTCCAGTTTATAAATCCCAGCTGGAATCGGAAATTATGGCCCTTTACCGAATTAGCAGAGAGGAAGCCACGTTAAAAGAAGACATAATTAAGAATCTCAAAAGAATAGCCCAGATATATAACCGCATAAAAAGTGGCTCCCAATTGCTAAAAACCAATCGCGAATCGGTCTATAATTTGCTCCTCAATTCAGATCGAGGACGCGAGCAAAGAATTGTGGAGTTACTCTATACCTTAAAAGACCTGGAACAAAGTTTGAACAGCTTTCTTAATTTGCTTACCAGCTACCAGGATTGTCTTTCGGACCAGCAGCTTATACATAGCCTGAGCGAATATCCATTCCAGGTGGCTTTACACAGCCTCTCACTGACATGGGATTTTGACAACAGCAGGTTTATAAGGGATTTCAAGCGTTTAATGATTAATTGTCGGCTTATGGTTCAGCTGCTCATCAAGCTCCAACAAAGTGATGATCCCTGTGTGGAAGCCAGGAATAATGTTCTCAATGATTTGCAAAAACTAGAAGCCAGTATGGGAGCTAGAAAATCCTCCCCATTATTGACCAGCTGGTACAAGCAGCATATTCAGAGCCAGTTACTCATTTATTTGAATTTACTGGGACTTTATGTGGAAAAAAATGATCGCAAAAGCAGTGTTAAGGCAGCACATGCTTGCGAAGAATGGATGCGGGCTCTTTTATATCTCCTGGAAAAAACCACCTTATCCCCAGAAAATCTGGGTCCAGTTTTTTTGGACCTGCCTATGCTTTCACTGGCGCAACGTTCCTCAAATCTTAAGGAATTGAGTGATATATCAACCAATATAGCCCAGTCATTAAAAGAATTAATCAAAAACTTAAGTTCCTCTGCCCAACCCAAATTTGATTATTTTCACACTTCAGCTGGGCTCATTATGGCTGAAGCCCAGTCACAGTATAAAAAAATATTGAATCAAAAAAATATCCCTCATGGAACTGTATTGGCCAATGCACTTAGCCGTTTAGCCATGCAGCTCTCCCTCCTGGATGGACAGTTGGAATTGTTGCAGGCTAAGGAAGAACATGCCCTCCGCCTGCGGCAGCAATATGAAATCATGCTGCAGAATATGGATTCTTATCATGAACTCTTGCAGGAGATAAAAAACGAATTATCACGAGCCCTGGCCCCGCGCAATATAAATCGCAATTTTAAAGATATGGATGTCAGGGTTGAACAGATCTCGATTAATCAGGGTGAACTTTTCCCGGCCCGTTATCTTCATTTACTGGACAGTTCCCAGCTTACCGACGATGATGCGCTGGAGCAGGAATACATAGTAACGGAAGAGGAAGGCGATATTTTCATCTTTAAACTGGATGAGCTTTATGAAGAGCTAATCCCCCCTATCGTTATCAGCAGGAAAGGGTATTAATTATGCATAGAGTCTTGGATCTCGGTTCAACCAAACATAACACTGACCAATGTCAGCAATATGTTCCTAACACTCTATTTTCCTCTCCTGATACTATCAGGCAATACTGGGAGAAAACATTGCAGACTGTGGACATACCGAGAGGTAACCATGATTCCCTAAGCATAGCAGCACCCTATTACTACAACTGCCTCAACAGATCCGTTATTATTGATATACTGACCAGTCATCACGGTATAGACCAATGTAATATTCTGCCCCGTCCCCTGGCACTGCTTCTGGGTTATCTGGCCCAACATCCTCAGGATGTTCTGCATGGGAATTTGCTATGTATATTAATCGAAGAGGATCGTCTCAATTTCTCCTTCATATCTTTAACTGGATCGGCGATTACCCTGGAATACCAAGGATTCGGGAACTGGGAACAATTACAGACCAGCGCCGAAACCTTAGCTTTACGCTCATCCAGGGGATGGGAATTTGACCACCTTTTGTACACAAATTCTTCCTCAGCTGATAACCTGCACGTGCTTATTTCCGAACATCAAAACGTGAATCTACTTAAGGTAGAAGATGTGGGCAGAACGATTTTAGAGGGTCTGCACTATTCGGTGGTGCAATATGGGACAGCACGTGCTAGGGCCTTACGGATCGTATACCCTTATGATTTTTACCTGCAGAAATACGACCCTCATCAAAAACGTCTGATCCTGGAGAAAATACCTTTTGACACTGCAAATTTGGAACTGGATCTGCAGGGTTCATATAGAATAGCTCGATTACCGCTAACAGAGCTTCACTCCTCCAGTGATGAAAACTATATTGAATTTACCGTATATGAAATAAATAGATATTTTGCCCCAGAACCATCTATCTGCCCCCCCGCCATGACCTTCCGCGGACGTAAAGAGGACCTGCCCGACTCGCTGGAGTTATGGTTTAATATGGATGCAGCTATTATTTACCTGGGTAGTGAGTCTCAACCTTATGCCCGAGCAACTACCCAAACAGCTGATTTACTATTCCGCTTGCATAATAGCCAACAAAATCTTGGCAGACTATTAGAAAGCAGTTCTAATCAGCATTTGCTAAAGGATTTAAAATCCTCTATTTCCTCCCCTTTTGATCCCAGGCATGAAAGCCTGGATCAACGTCTGGAAACAACCCGCCTTAAACTCTATGCATTACTGCAATTGTGGTCGGGTAAATAATAAGTATATATTATGAAAGGAGTTATTAAATGATTAGTACCTTTGCCCTGCATCCAGCGGGATCCAAATATCTTATAGCCAAGGCGGTTGCCAAGCTTCCCCAGGTTGAACGTGCCCTACAAAAAGGCAAGCTATTGATCGGGCATGGCACCACCAATATCGCGGTTATGGAGGAATTACTAAATATCCGTACTTCAGTCCCGGAAGCGCATGTAGCCGGATTAGTTACCCAGAATGTTGCTTGTGCTACTGATCCTCAGTTGAGGGAACAGCTCTGGTGTATAGAAAACGGCAAAATACTAAATGTGAATTGGTTGGAATTTCTGTCCACGCTAGGTCCTGGTGACCTTTTTATCAAAGGCGCCAATGCTTTGGATCCATCCAGGAAAGTAGGAATCTTGCTGGGCGATTCACTGGGAGGTAGTATAGGACAATCCATAGGTATTTTAAAGGCCCGTGGCATAGAAATTATCACTCCAGTAGGTTTGGAAAAAATGATTCCCTGCTGCCTGAATGCTGAAAAATATTTGGGTATGTATAAAACCAATCCCCGCCTAGGTTTGCCTCTCGGTTATATGGTTTTGTCTGCTAGCACGATAATGACTGAGATAGAGAGTATCAAGATTATATTCGGCCTCGACGCGGTTCAGATAGGAGCCGGTGGTGTAGATGGCATGGAAGGAGCAGTTATTATGGCTGCAGAATCCGATGATGAAAGCCAGTTGTTAAACCTGCTGAATTTCGTTAAAGAGGCCAATCGTCGGCCAATACCTAAAATCAGCAAAAAGGCCTGCCAGCATTGCACGGATCCCTGCGCCATGTTAGCCAGGCACCCTTAAATAGCAGTAAAGCAGGACCGAATTGCTGTACAGGTAATGGGCTTAACATTAGAGTGTTTTTGTTTAGCACCATTTTTATTTTGGTACCCCCCTTCTATTTCTTGGGGAAGCCTTTGCTTTCTTTACCAACTAAACTCGCCGTCATATGATGGTATAATATCCCCAATTTATCGCACCAGTGCAATATAGTGAATTATTTCACCAATTTATTACACCCATTATTACAATTGTTTAAATTTTTTTCGTTTTTTTGTCGAGAAGAGCAGGAATTCATTTCAATTTGTCAAATTTATAATAAAACGTTATTGTTAAAGCAAGAGCATTCGTGAACTGTTCTAACTGGATAAAGGGGGGTATACTAAGCGTATTCAATAGTCATAGTGCTTGGGTAAAGCCTGCATCCAATGTTATTGCAAGACATTTCTTTATTCCAAATCATTAGAACTAATAGATGGGGGTGTAAGGGGAATGACCAATAGGTGGGAAGAACTTTATAAACAAAAATTGTGTACAGCAGATGAATGTGCAAAATTAGTCCAGGATGGTGATGGCATAACTGCCCCTTTAGGCAATGGTCAGCCAGAAGCTTTTATGAACGCCGTTGCCAAAAGGGTCAGGGCTAATGAACTGAGAGATATCTATTATACGGCTGGAATAGACGCTAAGTGGCTGGATATTCTTAGTCCCGATATACAGGACAGAATGACCTTGAATAGTAGTTTTGTAGGTATCGCAGTTCGACATGGGGTTCATAATGGTACCTACACCTATATGTCCAACCGTCTCGGTCAAGCTACAAGAATAATTGCAGATCTCGTACCATATGTAAACAAGTCAGTAGTTACTGCCGTAGTATCACCCATGGATAAGCACGGTTATTTCAGTTCCGGAAGTCATGCTGATTTGAGCTGGGGAGCGTGGAGAAGCGGCAATTTCCGTGATTTGATTCTGGAAGTCAATGAGAATATGCCTCACACTTATGGTAATAACCATTATCATATCAGTGAGGTTACCGCCCTGAATGAATACAATTGTCCTCTGGTGGAACTGCCTAACATACCTATAACCAAGGAGGATGAGATAATCGGGCAGCTGATTGCGGATAGGGTACCAGATGGCGCATGTATTCAAATAGGCATTGGGGGTATGCCCAATGCCGTGGCCAAATACCTGAGTGACAAAAAGGATTTGGGCGTTCATTCCGAAATGCTCACTGACTCCATGGTAGATCTCTTCGAATCGGGTGTTATTACCTGTGCCAAAAAGACCTTTCACCGGAATAAAATGATCGGTTCCTTTGCCATGGGATCAAAAAAACTCTACGATTTTATTGATAACAATCCCTTTGTTGAACTGTATGATTCTGCATATATCAATGATCCCCATTATATTGGCATGAATGATAATCTTGTGTCAGTTAATGCGACCCTGGAAGTAGACTTAACCGGACAATGCTGTTCCGAGTCTATAGGTTATAAGCAGTATTCAGCAGTTGGTGGTCAGCTGGATTTTATCCAGGGTGCCTGGCGGTCTAGAGGCGGGCAATCATTCTTAACTCTATATTCAACCTTCACTGACAAAGAAGGTGCACTACACTCCCGCATCAATCCCATTTTAACTCTCGGAGCGGTTGTTACTACACCTCGAAGCGAGGTAGAAAATATTGTAACCGAATACGGGATTGCATCCATAAAAGGCTGCGATATGAGAGTTCGTGCCAAATCTTTAATAGCCATCGCTCACCCTGAGTTTAGGGATCAACTGACCTTTGATGCCAAGAAAATGCATTTAATTTAGTTCGCTAATACCCAACAAATTTAAACAACCCCTGCCAGGAAGAATTCACAGCAAGAGAAAAGCCCGCACAATTATGGCGTACCTAAGGACGTATAATTGAGCGGGCTTTTGAGACTTTCAGTAAAATCTCTTTTAGTAATTTACCGGAAAAATGCTACATTATATTCAGTTTGTTATATTATTTTCTAATAATCAAAGGCGGCAATCGGCACATCAATGGCTGAACAATCCCCATCTTTAATAATATCGGCTACTGCCCATACATTGGGGACCACATTACGCAAAAAGTATTTGGCAGACATTATCTTACCAATATAGAAGTTATAATCGTAATGCTCAGAACCCACTTCCGCTGCCTTTTTTGATGCCAAAAGGGCCTGATCGAGAATACATCTGCCTGCATATAACTGGGAAGTAGCGGTCAGAATCCGCCGGGCATAAAGGGGTAGCATACCGATTTTCTTCTGACCAAGATATCCTCCAATTGCCATTTGCATCTGTGTATAAGCTTCCAGAGCCCGACCCAGGATAGCAAATTCCTTATCCAGACTCAAGTCAGGCGAAGATGCATCTCCACTGGCAGCTGCTTCTACCACGGCTTTATTGGTTTCACAGAAATCCTTCATTTCCTGTATAAACTCGGCAAATACCGCTCCCTTGCCCAGGGTCCATTTACGTCCTACCAGATCCATGGATTGGATGAAATTAGTACCTTCCCAGATCGAATATATTTTTACATCCCGGGCAATTTGCGCCACCGGATATTCTTCACAATAGCCATAACCACCATAGGCCTGAATCGCTTCCCCGATCAACCACCAGGCTTCATCGCTGGGATAAGCTTTACAAAGTGGCGTAGTAACCTCAATAAGGTTGCTGGCTTTTTTGCACTTTTCCGGATCACTATCATTGTGCTTCACGTCAAAGGCAAAATAAGTACGGTACATCATGGCCCGCATCGCTTCGATATGGGCTTTGCCCATCAAGAGCGTTCTCTTAATATCTTCATGATTAATAATAGTTACCCGACCAGCCTGGGGATTGCTTATAAGCCGGCCTTGAATTCTATCTTTGCAGTAATCGCGGGTATTATAGTAGGCATTGGCTATACAGGCTAGAGCCGAATGTCCGGTTTCCATGCGGGCTCCGTTCATCATTTCAAACATTTGAGCCATACCTTCACCTACACCATCGTTCTCCATTGAATTTACACCCAGCAGCCAGCCCCTGCAGCCGTTGTTTTCTCCCATAGCCAGGGAGGCGGTAACTGAGCCATACATGCCCAACTTATGTTCTATTCCGGTAGTCTGGACGTCATTATCTGACAGGGTTCCATCTTCATTGACCCAATACTTTGGAACTACAAACAGTGAAATACCTTTAGTGCCTTCTTTAGCTCCTTCAATCCTGGCCAGGTAAAGATGAATTATATTTTCGGTAAAATCGTTGTCTCCTCCGGTAATAAACATCTTGGATCCCTTAATCTTAAAAATGCTCGGGTTGTCTGTAGGATAAGCTTTAGACATAATATCGCCCACGTCAGAACCAGCACTTGGTTCCGTCAGGCACATGGTACCCGCCCAGGTTCCATCCATCATCTTCGGCAAAAACATCTCCCTGATTTCCTCAGTGGCAAAATCTCGAATGAGTTCAGCGGCACCGCCAGTTAGTATAATATAGGGAAGAAAAGTAGGATTGGCGCCCAGAAACAATTCCCAAATTGCAGATAGTAAAACTTTGGGTAAGACCATAGCCCCTTCCGAATCGTCAACGTTGCTGGTGCCCCATCCCTCTTCCTGAAGTTTATGGAATAATGGGCCAAAACTAGGTGGGGTTACCACCTTGCCGTTCTCAAATCGACATGGATGATCATTACCATCTTCATTGCTTGGTTCAATTAGTTCTTTGGCCATTTTCAAGCAAGGGTCCAATACTGAATCAAGATCTTCTTTGGTATAATAATCAGCATATTGCGGATAGGAAAATATCTCCTCAGTTGGAAGCCATTCTTTTAAGATAAACTTAAGATCTCTCGCATTCAAATATGCAAAATTAGCCGACATAAACCTACACCCCTCCCAATTTGACTACTCTTTCTTTTACGCCAGATACAACTCCCCTAATTTATATAATTCAGCACAAATACTCCGCCATATCACCCCCATTTTATGTAACAATTTACTTATTTTTGAACGTAGGGCTTTTCGCTTTGTATCGCAAGCGAAATACGCCAGCAAATTGATTATTTTCCATTTAATGTAACTGTCTAAGTGGTAATTTTCGTGACCATTTTAACAATTCCTCTTTTTTTGCAGATATTTTCAAATTATTCGCAATAGTTGTCCTTTTCGATTTATTCCAATTTGAACTAATTTCATACAATTCTTTTTTTTTATATATATTATTGGTTTTAATAATTTTTCCTATTATTTCTATTTATTTCCTGTTTACACCCAAAAAAAATGGGGTTGCCCCCATTTGCTTATTTTTTTTTGCGTTTTGTTTCTGTGATTACTTTCTCAGATTGCTGATATTCAGTTGTTGCAGGATATGGTTCTAAAGGAAGATCCGGCTTGCTGTCTTTCTTTTTGCTTTTACTTGGCATAATTTAAACACCTCCTTTTTCTATATTTTTACCTTTCGTACGATAAATTTTTCAGGGCAATTTTCAAAATATTTTGCCAGTTTACCAAGATCTTAACATTTTTTACTATAAAAACAGGATTTATTAAACTTATGTGGAACTTGAATTATGTAGTTTAAGGGGAGGGGGAGCGCACAACTAAAAGTATGAATATTATTATTAAAGCTAACTGTACGAGCCACTATGAAGTGGCATATTTGGTGGCAAATATTTAAATGCACTGGAGTACACACGAAAAATAATGTATTTGGAGGGAATTATGTCAAAAACAAATGCAAGTTCAAATGTTAGTTCAGTATCTGAAGTAAGAGTCACAGGACATGTACAGGAACTAGTGGCTAATCCATCACCATTAGGATTATTTGGTCTGGCGATTATTACCTTGGTAGCCTCTTCCCAGAAACTGGCAATAACCGATGGTACAGCCTTACTTATACCCTGGGCACTCTTTTTAGGAGCAGCCGCTCAATTCGTAGCCGGTATACTGGACTACAAACACAACAATACCTTTGGAGCTACTGCTTTTTGCGGCTATGGATTCTTTTGGTTTGGCGTTGCTATGACCTGGATGATTAACAATGGCATGTTTGGTATGAAGGCTGCTGGCGCGGTAATAGATATTCATCAATTAGGCTATGCATTTCTTGGATACTTTATTTTCACTATGTTCATGACCGTGGGCGCAATGGGAGCTAACAAAGTACTATTCATTATATTCTCCCTTATCGATTTACTCTTCCTGGGCTTATTTATGAGCACTCTGGGTTGGGGTGGAGAAGCATGGCATCTGCTGGCCGCCTATTCTGAGCTGGCTATTGCGATTATGTCTTTCTACGGTTCAGCTGCTACTTTACTTAATACTCATTACGGCATTACTGTATTGCCCGTTGGCGCTCCGTTTGGTCCCCTGACCAAGGCTGCTAATGCTGCTAAACACTAAGCCTTTTGTTTTTATAAGCTTATAGAATTTCAAAGAGCAGGTGTCCTCAATGGCACCTGCTCTTTTCCTGCCGTATCAGAAAGTATAACATTTCTGAATGTTGCACCCTTCGGGTATTACATATGCTCCCT
>CAZEDT010000012.1:0-71640 GCA_964510795.1 uncultured Syntrophomonas sp. | reverse complement strand
ATTTGTTTGTAATCAAAATCAACCAACTTTAAATAAAAGGCGGCACAATTAATTAAAACATCCTGATGCACCGTCCCAACCAGCTGGGTACCAATAACCCGAATACCAAAGCGATCCGCTTCTGCTTCGATTACTTTCAATACTCGGTAAATGGGGGTTGCATCTGTATCAAACATATTCATAGAAACAGCAACTTTTTGTTTATCTTCCATATAAAAACCTACTGATCTTATGGTTGAGAATCCCCCGCTGGGCCCCCTCATCATTTTGGCAATAGTTTTAGCAATTTCCAGGTCCTCCGTATCCAGTATTACATTTACAGCAACCAGGCCATCGGCGGCTGCACTGACTATAGTAGCTCCAGCAGTAGGATGTAGGGCTGCTGGTCCGATATCCGGTGCCCGTTCCGGCAGATGGGAAGCTTCTTTAAGGCCTTCATATTGACCTTTACGAATAAAAGCCAGATTTTTCCGGTCTTCGTTGCGGGCATTTTCACCGCTAAAGTAGACAGGTACCTGATATCTTTTATATATCTCCTGCCCAATTTCTTCAGCCAGGTCCACACACTCCTGGAGACTGATATTGGAGAGTGGAAATATCGGAATTGTGTCCTGGGCTCCTATACGAGGATGTGAACCGATCTGTTCTTCCATGTTTATTAACTCATAGGATTTACCAGCCATAGTCAGTAATGCCTCTTTAAGAGGTTCCGGTTTACCAATTACTTCAATAACGGTACGGTTAAAATCATTGTCAGGATAATGGTCGATGAGTTTTACACCATCAATACCTTCCATGGTTTCAACTATCGTTTTAATCACTTCCGGGCGTCGCCCATCACTAAAATTAGGTACTGCATGAATAAATTTGTCCACAACATTTCGCTCCTCTCGATTTCGATTAGGGGTCTCCCTGCTATAGCAGGGAGACAGATAGTTTTCTATTTTTCTATTAAAGCTACGGCTCTTATAGGAGAACCGCTTCCATCCCGAATTCTAAGGGGGAGCCCCATATACAGAAAGCGTTTACCAACAACCTGATCGAGATTGCACAGATTCTCTGTATTGGTCATTCCGTATTTGCCACAGACCCAGTGTCCGGAGAAATCCAAATCATCAGGGGTAAGATCGATAGCCGGAGCATCAGTTCCAATATTAACTACCCCCTGTTTGGCCAGCCATTCTGCTGCAGCATAAGAAACTCCTGAGTATTGACTGTCGAGTCCGCCATAGCCTTTGTCTGGATAGCATCTGTCATAATGACCGGTGTACATTAAGAATATGTCTCCTTTGCGAATATCCAGCCCGGCTTTATTGATCGCTTCTTCTAAATCCTGGGGTTCGATATATTGGGGATATCTTATATGCCTGAGGTCTACACAAATAGCATCTCCCCAGAATAGTGCCATGTCCATTTTTTCAATAGTAGGTCCTTCCGGGTTATATTCCCACACAGCGTCACAATGCGTGGGTCCATGTTCACTGATGAGCATATTTCTAGCAGAAAATCCCAGTGTTTTGGAACCAGTATCTTTCATATTTTGTTCATGACTTTGATTGACCATGAAGAATGTTTTTTGGTGCATGCCGAAAACCGGCATTCCTTGATATATTTCCTGAGATAAGTCAATCAGTTCAAATTTGTCATTATAAGCTGTCATCTTATTTTTCCCCTTTCATTGTTAACTGTTATTAAGGCATTTTCCCAAATATAAACTTGAATCTACTTTGAAATATCTAAAATTATAGATTAGTCTTCCAGGTAGATGCTTTTACCCATAGCCCGTGCTTTCGAGTAGGTTGGATGATTCCTAGTCCAGAAGTAATAGATTAGCAGTGTAAGCAGAATTCCTACAAAGTAACTCAGGTCTGCTCCGCCAAAGGTGTTGATCATTAACGGACTGGCATACAGTGCAGAATTGGTGAACACGAGTGATATTCCCATACCCGCTACAAAGGAAATCAAGGCAGGCCAGAATACACCGCCATTGTACCAGTAATCACCCTCGCCCCATTTCATGAGATCAACAGTATTGTAATTGCCTCGCCTCATAAAATAATCGGCCAGTACGATAGTAATCCATGGACAGGTCCAGATAAGTATGTAGACCAGCCATTGCTGATACAGACCAAAGAATTGTCCATAGAGCAGTGTTACGATACGGAATATAAGGGTAAATGCACCAATTACTAAAACCCCTTGAACACGGGTTAAGGGTATGCGCAGTGCTAACAGGGAAAGTCCGGCCGTATAACCATTGGGGACATTAGTAGCTACACAGCCGAATATCACTGCAATCATAAAAATTGCAAAGAACCAGGATGGCAACAGCTGGGGTAACATGCTAACTGGATCAGAAGGCAGGCTACCCAAAGAAGAGATCATAACTACACCCAGTACTATACCTACGAACTCAGTCAACACAAGAGCCGTAAATTGGCCGCCACCAGCATATAAAGCCACCTTTTTCCAGCTAACATCGGGGTGGAAATAACGAGAATAATCACTGGCAAAGTTAGTCCAGGATATTGGATAGGAGAATATTATCCCCATAGCCAACAGCCACGTTCCCCAGCTGGTAACTCCGTCTCCTTCCACGATAGTACTGGCGAAATGCCAGTCCATATTTGGCACCATGAAGAAAAAGAGTCCTACAAACATAATCGCCAGGATTACGGCCAGCCACTGTTCGGCTTTGATGATGGTGGCATGGCCATAAATAGCCAGAGTAATTTCACCCACCAGAACAATTGCCAGGCATATCCACATCAGCCATTGGGTATCCGGGGCTCCCGCCATTTTGAAAAGCTCCTGCAGACCCATGGTGGCCACTACGGAGTTGATAGAAAACCAGCCCAGCACCGATAAAGTACTGATAAAGGTAGGCAGTAAGGCCCCGAGCTGACCGAATGATGCTCGACTGGTAGCGATTCCTGCGGTACCTGTTCTCGGTCCCATTATAGAGGCCATACCCAAAACGGCACAACCCATAATATTACCAATCAATATTGCCCAGATGGCCTGTGTGAAACTTAACCCCAGGGTGATCATTAAAACCCCATTTAGCATGACTACGTAGTTGGTGTTACTCCCAATCCACATTCCAAATAGATCTTTCGGACTCCCATGGCGGTGTTTTAACGCGATAGGCTCAAGGTCGTTTTGTTCGATTTTACCAACCTGATCAATTGCACTATGGCCTAAATGAGTTTCGGTGTCTTTTTCTAAAACTTGTCCCATATTTTACCTTCTCCCTTTCTAAATTTGCGATTGAATCGCCTATTTAATTACGGTGGGAATTACACAATAATTATTTGCGTCAACCACTCCTTTATCAGTAATTTTCCATTTCGGGCTGGTGGTAAGAGACAGGAACGCCAGATGCATAAAAGGAGCATGGGCCTGGCATTGCAGTTGCTCTTTAGCCAGATTGGTAAGATGACTCATTTGAACAGTTAATTCTGCGGCACTGTGCTCATCTGTCATCAAACCGCCAATACGTAGCGGAAGTTCCCCGATAACTTCACCGTCTTTGACCAGGACCAGTCCCCCCTGTAATTCAATAATTCTGTTTACTGCCATAGCCATATCTTCATAGCTGGCACCCATAACCATAATATTGTGGGTATCGTGTGAGACTGTCTCAGCAATAGCTCCATATTTTAGTCCGAATCCTTTAACAAAGGTTTTGCCAATATCAGATTGCCCATGACGCCCAACAACTGCTATAGGCAGCATATCCTGGTCAATAGACATTTGCACAAAACCCTTTTCTGCCTCCATTTCTGCTTCAACCGCTTCAGTCAAATTTTGATCTAAAACCAGGCCGATACAGCGAACCTTAACTTTTCCGTCGCTATCACAGGGCACCATCAGTTCTTTAGCAGATATCGGTTTTCTATGGACTGAATGCTTTACTTCATCAGGATAAGTATAAGCTGGCAGATTAATAAGAAGCTGGCCATCTTTGGCTACCAGCTTTCCTTTTAAGAAAACTTCAGATATGTTCATATCTTCCAGTTTGCCTTCAATAACAGCTATATCCGCCAACTTGCCAGGAGTCAAAACTCCGATCTCATTAAATCCCTGCCAGGTGGCGGCATTAATAGTGGCCATTTGTATGGCTTCCACCGGTTCCACCCCTTCTCTGATAGTCCGGCGAATAATATCATTCATATGTCCGGTTTTAGCAATGTCTTCAGCCAGCATATCATCGGTGGCCAGAATAGCTCTTCTGGAATCCAGGCCTGCTTCAGTTATAGCTCTTATACATTCGGGCATATTACGCTGGGTGGAACCCTCTCTCATTAGCATATATACACCATAACGAAGCTTTTCTATGGCTTCGGCTTTGGTTGTGGTTTCATGGCAGGAAATATCTGTTCCGCCTGCAATAATGTGTGCTGCCAGCTCATTGCCAAATAATTCAGGAGCGTTTCCATCTACCTTACGGCCAATTCCACGAGCATACACTGTAGATACAATCGTGTCCCGGAAAACTTCAGGATTATATTGATAAACAAACTTGGCCGCACTAATCCCTTGGGTTTCGCCTATCCCCGATACGGTTGGGTAATTCAGAGTTTCAGGCATATCTTTAGAAGTAATATCATATCCAGCTGTTTCCAAGCCGGGTGAATCCGGGGTCAAAGCTGGAACTCGGGAATGTACATGCTGGGGCATCAGAGCTGCCTCGTCACACATAGCTTTCATGCCCAGAGGCCCTAAAACATTCCCTATTTCATGGGGGTCAGAAACCAGGCAGGTGGTTCCAGTAGGAATGGAGAGCCTGGAAAACTCAGTGATTGTCAACATAGCACTTTCAAAGTGCATATGTGAGTCTATAAATCCTGGACTTATATATTTACCGCTCATATCATAAACTACAGTTTTTTCGCCGATAAGGCTGGAACAATCACCAACCATCAAAATGTATTGACCTTGTATGGCAATATCTGCCTCGTAGATTTCCCGAGTTAGTACATTGATAACCTTTCCCCCGTGTAAAACTCGTTCTGCAAATTGCCTCGGGTCCATAAGGATATCTACCGCTTTTTGCCTCTCTGATACCAGTTTCAAATCTGAAATGTTCAAACCGCTATTACCCGACATGTTCTCTACCCTCTTTCTTTAACAGCAAGTCTTTTGTTTGATCGATAATTGTTTCCACCTGATCTGGAATTTATTAAATTCATTATCACTGCCTTTCTCTCAAAGTATTTTCCTATATGTATCGCAATATGTATGCCAAATCTATGGATGCCTTTGTAACAGTTGTTTACCATCAACTCAGATTTTAATGCGGCAAAAAATGCCGCTATTAATAACCGAGCGGCAATATTTGCCGCCCGGTTATTAATAGCAAATGCACCCGTCATTTTTAAGAATGACGGGTGCATTTGCTGCATCATTTATGTGGTTGGCGGCAAAACTCAGACATTAGCTGCGACAACCAAATGTGTATTATTTGTTAGACTTTCCCGTTAATCGTTCCCATTGTAATAATGAATAAAAAGTTATCCTTATAGTTGAGATAATAAATAACAGATCGATTATAAATACTGACTGAGTTTGTATCTTAGAGTCCGTTCACTTATACCAAGTGTTTCCGCTAGATCTTTTCTGTTCATATTCAACTTATTCAGATTCATTAAAATGACCTTTTTTTCCACTATATCCAGAGATTCACCGCATTTTATATATATCCCATCGTTTTGGTGGTCGTCGCTTGTGGTGTTGCTGGAAAATAAGTAAGGTGATAAATCCTGCATTTTTATTACATCACCTTCTGCCAGAGCACAGGCTCTTTCCAGAATATTTTCCAGCTCTCTTATATTGCCGGGGAAATCATATTGCTGCAAAAACATCAGCACCGATAAGCCCAGTTGTTTTTTTTCCTGTTGGAGATTTCGGGCAATTTTACCTAGAAAATGATCAATAAGAACAGGTAAGTCTTCACGTTTATCCCGTAAAGGTGTGGTTGGAATATCAATAACATTTAAGCGATAATATAGATCCTCTCTGAATCTACCTTCCCTAACTTCCTTTTGCAGGTCTTTATTTGTGGCAGCAATTATCCTGACATTGACCTTGTGGGAAACTGACGAACCGAGTGGAGTTACCAGTTTATCCTGTAAAACCCGCAGCAGTTTAGCCTGTACTCCCATCTGAATTTCCCCTATTTCATCTAGAAATAATGTACCTCCATTGGCTAGGAGAAATTTGCCCTGGTATCTGCTGGTAGCCCCGGTGAATGCACCTTTTTCATAACCGAATAATTCACTTTCCATAAGATTAATGGGCAGAGCCGCACAATTAACTGCTTCAAGCGGGTTATTCCGGCGTTTGCTTTGGTTATGGATTTCCCGCACAATTAGATCTTTTCCGGTTCCAGTTTCTCCGGTTATGAGCACTGGTGAATCAATATTCTTAATTTTATCAATGATTTTCATAACGCTTTTTAAAGATTGACTTATTCCAATAATAGTGGGTGTATCCTGAATAATTTCTAATGGGCTATCAATATACACCTGTTGTTGCTTGCTATTTAAAGGTGGAGCGGTGGTGGCGGTATTATTTTTATTATTTCTGGTGAACTTGCTAATACCACTGTTAACAATCTCAGATATATGGTGATCATTTCGGCGTACGACCGGGCAATAGGCTCGGTTATTATGCATGGTGAACAATTTCTTATATTGTTTGGTAAAACCCAGGTTTTTCAGTATGCAGGCAATAGTTTTTTCATTTCCAATAAATGCATTTATTTCTCCGGCGATCAAGGCAGAAACACCGGCAAAATGAGTTGCAAATCTCTTAATCTGTCTTTTTTCCACATCAATAATATTGTCTTCGCCAATGTCACCCTCTTGCAGACCAATCAGCATATCCTTCGCTAAGTAATTACAGTGTTTGGGCACAAAAACCGAGAGATTATTCATCATAGTAGGTAAGCAAAATAAATAGGCTTCAGCCCGGGAAGGCGAGTAGTTCATTCCCTGAATTATATCCACTTCACCTTTTCGCAAGGCCTGCTGAGCGTCTTCCCATCCCATGGGGTAAAATTCCATCTTAATACCTTTTTCCGTAGCTATATAATTCATGACCTTTACATTGTATCCCTGGTAAACTCCTTGGTTATCTATAAATTCATAAGGAGGATATTGTAAATCACCGGCAACCTTAATTATCTTCAATTAAAACACCTTCCTTTACCAAGACCACTATTAAAGGTTATCCTATTAAAAATGTTACTACCTATTTACTAATCATAACAGGTATTAATTAATTATACAGCCTGTTACACTTTAACTGTTAAGAATCGGTACCCAATTATAGCCTTATTATGTTATTGGGGTAGATCATTGGTAATGTGGCAAGAGCTGGTCCAGGTGTACCGTGTAAGGATTAGCCGTAAAACATATGCCAGGAAATGCATAGAGGTTGAGCAACAGTGAGAGCTTTTATGTGCTTGGTTTTGATTGCTTAACATATTATACCGTTAATTGGATCTATGCATAATACAGATATGACATTTGAAATCAGCAGTCGTTCATGGGACCCATGTAGTGCTGTATTTAAAAGATTAGATAATAAACTTGACTGCTGAATATGATAAGATAGTCCATGTAAACCTATAACCAATATTAAGAAAGAAGGAAACGATGTGCTTTTAAAAGCAATTTTACTCGGCATAGTTGAGGGAATTACTGAGTTTTTACCGATATCTTCAACTGGTCATTTAATAATTGTAAACCACTATCTAAAATTTACCGGCGAATTTGCCAATGTATTTGATGTAGTCATTCAGGTGGGGGCTATACTAGCGGTCTTGGTGCTTTTTTGGGGTAAGCTCTTTCCTCGTCTGGGGGATAAGGTGCAATCACAGGAGGTTTATCAGTTGTGGGGAAAAGTAGCCGTGGCCTTCATTCCTGCAGGATTGTCAGGATTTTTCTTAGCTGACATGCTGGATAAATATTTGTTTAGGCCACAACCGGTGGCGGTGGCTTTAATTGTTGGTGCTATCCTGCTCCTGTGGGCAGAAGCCAAGCAGAGAACTGTGCAGGTAGCCTCAACAGATGGTTTAACGTACAAGCAGGCTGTATTAATCGGGGTAGCTCAGTGCATGGCTCTGTGGCCGGGCATGTCTCGTTCGGCGTCGACAATTATAGGTGGATTATGGCTAGGTTTATCGCGGGAAGCTGCAGCGGAGTTCTCATTCTTTTTAGCTTTACCTACCTTGATTGGAGCATCAGTTTATACGTTGGCCAAAACCGGATTTGCATTTAGCAGCTACGAATGGAAGCTGCTCTTAGTGGGCACGGTAGTTTCTTTTATAGTTGCACTATTGGTAATTGCCTTTTTCATCAATTACCTTAAGACTAAAAAACTAGCTCCCTTTGCCTATTATCGTATAATCCTGGGGGTAGCAATTCTGTATATGCTTAGTTAGCTAACAAAATTCAGTTTTTTTTTCTATCGAAGTGAGATGAAGTAATTATACAAAAAATAGGAGCAATCATTAAGTGAGTATTTTTGAAATCATTATGTTAATATGTTTTGGCGCTGCATGGCCAGTTTCAATCTACAAGTCATATAAGTCGGGTTCTGTGGAAGGAAAAAGTTTTTTGTTTCTGTTCATAGTTTTAATTGGGTATATAGCAGGCATTTTGCACAAAATTTACTATAGCTATGATCAGGTAATATACCTGTATATAATCAATATACTTATGGTAGCGATTGATATGTTTCTATACTTGCGCAATTGTAGTATTTCAAAGAGCAATTAAAATTTAGGAACCAGGGCTTGCCTGTGAAAAATTAGCTTGACATTTATGACGGTTATAATTACGATAATTTTATTAGACTTAACTGCATATGATTAGATGAGATTAGATGAGATGAGTTAGGAGAGAGTGACGAGATGAGCAGGTGTGAGCAACATACCAGCACATTTAATCGTGCTGGTTTTTATTTGCCTTTTTTAGGGGAAGGCTTATTAGCCGATTGCGATAGTTTTATGCAAGCGGCTGGCGAGTATGATTATGTTCCGTTGTGTGCCCAGTTTAAGCTGGATGACTTAAATATTGACAAAAGTGGGCAAGCGATTCCACTAGTGATGGCTAGTCTATTTGAAGCCTTGAAAACAACCCCCCCGGCTTGCTTTCTGGAGAGTTTGACGGGTAATGATAATGGGCGTTATTCCATTATTGCCAATAAATCCTTGCGTTATATTTCCACTTCCCATGTAGATCCGCAGGGGGTTAAACCTTTGCGCAATTTTATAAACTCCACCCGCATTCCCCATCTGGAGTTTCCTTTTTTCAGCGGTGGCCTAATTGGATTCTGGTCTTATGAGACCGGACTGCTTTATCATAAGCTACCTAGCGATAAGAGGGATTTTTACGAGCAAGCCTTTTTTATGCCCGGTGAGATCCTGATTTATGACCAACAGCTGCAAATACTAACCATCATTCTGTGGATGGAAAGTTTGACGGCCAGTAAAGTTGGCTACCAAAAGGCCTCTTTAAGATTGGATGAATTGTTCAGGCTGGCATCCCAGTGTTGCATGAAAGAAGCGAAAACATCCATTCAGAATTGGGATATACCCTGGCAGGAAGAATTCTCGACTAATTTGGAGAGCGAAGAATTCTGTCAACTCGTCCAGGCAGCCCAGCAAAATATTCAGCAGGGGGATATCTTTCAGGTAGTTTTATCACGGCGTTGGGAAAATAGAAGTTCGGCTGATCCATGGCAGGTATACAGGCAATTACGAAGTATTAATCCTTCCCCCTATATGTTTTACCTGGTGTTGCCGGAGCAAATCTTAATGGGGGCCTCGCCTGAAATGCAGGTCAAGGTGGAACGGGGCCGAATCAAGAGCCGACCCATAGCGGGAACCCGCAGAATAAACGGTCAGGAAGAGCGGGATAGGCAGATCTATCGAGAACTATTAGAGGATGAAAAGGAAAACGCTGAGCATTTGATGCTGGTAGATTTAAGCCGTAACGATATTGGCAGGGTAAGCAATCCCGGTTCTGTTGAGGTCAGTGAATTCATGAAACTGGAAGCCTATTCCCATGTGGTGCATATTGTTTCCACTGTTGAAGGAGAGCTTAAGGACGGAGTGGATGCGTTGGCAGCATTTGAAGCCTGTTTTCCGGCGGGAACGCTTTCGGGAGCCCCCAAGCGCAAGGCTATGGAAATAATTGCGGAGTTGGAAAACGAACCACGTGGACCCTATGGTGGCTCAGTGGGATTTGTGGATTTTAATGGGTCCCTGGATTCATGTATAACTATTCGTTCAATTTTATATAAAAACGGTGTCTACTACCTGCAAAGCGGAGCAGGTATCGTGGCGGATTCCATACCTGAAAGGGAAGATGAAGAGACCTATCATAAGGCCCGAGTCTTGATGGTAGCTATTAAGGAGGCGGAAATAGGCTATGTTGTTAATGATTGATAATTACGATTCCTTTACCTATAACCTGGTTCAATACTTTGAGGAACTGGGGGAAGATGTTCTGGTAGTGAAAAACGACGCAATTAATATCGAGGAGATAGCTGATATACACCCTGATGCAATAATCATCTCCCCGGGACCTTCTACCCCGCGTGAAGCTGGAATTTCTGTCGAGGTAATACAAAAATTTTATGATAAAATTCCCATTCTGGGTGTATGCCTGGGACACCAGTCCATCGCGTATGGATTCGGTGGTCAGGTGAAAGTTAACTATAGGATGATGCATGGCAAGATTTCAGATATCTATCATGACCAAGCCAGCATTTATACCGGGATTAAAAGTCCTTTTACTGCTACTCGCTATCATTCCCTGGTGGTAGATGAAGCATCCTTGCCTGCTTGCCTGGAAATTACTGCCCGCAGTGATGAGGGGGAGATTATGGGTATTCGCCATCGTAATTGGCCCGTAGAGGGTGTGCAATTTCACCCCGAGTCTATTCTGACAATGGAGGGTAAAAAACTATTAGGTAATTTCTTGCAGATACAAAAGCTGGGCAGGCAAGTTGCAGTAGTTAAGTAATTGCTAGCAGGGCGAGACGAGATGAGAGGAGAGAGCTTTATGTTTGATCAGTATATGAAAAAGGTGATGGGCGGAGATTCCTTAACTATGGAAGAAGCCCATGATTCTGCGCAGATGCTCTTGCATGACAGTATTTCGGATATTAAAGCCGCTGCCTTCCTGAGTGCCATGCGTACTCGCAAGGAGAGTGTAGGTGAGCTGAGCGGCTTTGTGCATGCTCTTTATGAAGAGGCCATAACCATTGATACCGGCATGGAATTGATAGATACCTGTGGTACGGGTGGCGATGGGTTGAATACTTTTAATATTTCTACGGCCACGGCTCTGGTGGTGGCCAGTTGTGGCATACCGGTGGCTAAACATGGTAATAGTGCGGTTACCGGCAAGGTTGGCAGTGCCGATGTTCTGGAGGCTCTGGGGGTGAATATTCTGTTACAGCCGGATGAAGCTCATAGATTGCTGGATAAGACAGGAATTAGCTTCTTTTTTGCACCTTTTTATCATCCGGTACTAAAAGGGGTTGGGCCTTTACGAAGAGCCCTGGGAGTAGCGACTATTTTCAATTTCCTGGGACCTTTATTAAATCCCTGTAAACCGGTTTATCAAGTGATAGGTATTTATGACCAGGCCTTACAGAAAACTGTTGCCGAGACGCTGATGAGCTTGGGTCGCAAAAGAGCTCTGGTAGTTCATGGCGAAAACGGGATGGATGAGATTAATCCTGTGGGCTCGACTCTGGTCTATGATATCAAGAATGATCGAATAGATTCTTACCTACTGCAAGCATCTAGCTTGGGAATAGGTCCTTTTAGCCTGGCAGATATTCAGGGTGGGGACCTGGAATTGAACGCTCAAATTGTACGTAAGGTACTGGAAGGCAAGCCTGGACCACATCGGGAGGCCGTTATTATAAATACCGCCGCTGCCTTAATGACCGCAGGTCAGGCCGAGGATATGAATCTGGGTATGCAGATGGCTGCCGAGGCTATAGATGATGGCAGAGCCATGGCAACTTTAAGAAATATGATAAGTTATAGCCGGGATGGAGTAATGGCATGTTAGAGCAGATAGTAGCGCAAAAGAAAATTGAAGTCAATACTTTGCGAGCTAGCCTGAATGTGGATAATCTCGTTTCCAAGATAAACAAGATTGATCCTAAAGCGGTTTTTGCCAGCAATATCAGGCGGGTAGCGGTGATTGCCGAAATTAAAAAAGCTTCTCCGGTTAAGGGAGTGCTTTGCGAGGAGTTTGACCCATTTGGTCTGGCGCGGACTTATACAGAGAATGGAGCGGCTGTTCTTTCGGTAATTACTGATTGTAAATTTTTTCAAGGTAGTCCGGCTTTTATACAACAGATTAGACCCTATGTGGAACTGCCCATTTTACGCAAAGATTTTATTATAGATGAGCTGCAAATATATGAAACACTTATGTTAGGTGCAAATATGGTCTTGTTAATTGCAGTTTTGCATGATTATTATGAACTTCTTAATTTGACTGAAAAATGCCAGGAATTAGGCCTGGAGCCTCTAGTGGAAGTGCATAATCGCCAGGAACTGAAAAAGGTCTTGGATTTGCCTATCCAAATAATCGGAGTAAATAACCGTAATCTTACAGATTTTACAGTAGATATAAAGACCAGTCTGGAGCTGGGCGAATATATTCCGGAATCATTTATTAAGGTAAGTGAAAGCGGTATAAAAAGCAGTGTTGATATGCAAACATTAGAAGTCCATGGCTTCAAGGCTGCCTTGATTGGCGAAGCCCTGGTTAGTTCCGCTGATCCCGGAGGTAAATTAAGGGAGTTGGTGAATTATGACCAGGGTTAAGATATGTGGAATTAGAACTCAGACCGAAGCCTTAACAGCCTGTCGCTCAGGAGCCTGGGCCATTGGCGAAGTGTTTGCCCCTTCACGGAGGAGAATAGATGTGGATAGAGCGGCCGCAATTAATCGCGAGTTGACTCAGAAGGTCTTGAAGGTGGGAGTCTTTGTTAATGAAGATATAGATATGATGATCCGTATTGTTCGGAATTGTAAACTGGATCTGGTGCAGTTGCATGGTGATGAACCTCCAGAGTTATTAGCTGAACTACCGGTACCGGTTATAAAATGCTTTCCGGTGAATGGTCGAATAGATTCCCAGTACGTAAAGCGATGGCGGCCCTGGGCCTATCTTTTTGATACTGCGGTCAATGGACATAGCGGAGGCAGCGGACAAAGCTTTAATTGGGATTACCTGCAAGCAATCCGGAATTGGCCTAATTTGATTTTGGCTGGAGGTCTAAATTCGAGCAATGTAGCTGATGCCATAAAGCAGATAAGGCCGCTGGGGGTTGATGTTTCCAGCGGGATTGAGTATCCGGAGGGGGGCAAAGACCCTCAAAAAATCGAGCAGTTTATGAATGAAGTTAGGGAGGCAGATAATTATGTTACCTGATGAAAGAGGTTACTTCGGGAATTATGGGGGCCGATTTGTGCCCGAAACTCTGATCCCGGCTCTTTTGGAAATAGAAGCTACTTATAAACAAAGCCTGCAGGATGCAGATTTTCAAACTGAACTTAATGCTTTGTTAAAAGATTATGTAGGCCGGCGTTCCCCCCTCTATTTTGCCCGGCGTTTAACCGAGAGCCTGGGGGGAGCGAGAATATTTATTAAACGGGAAGACCTGAACCATACCGGCAGTCATAAGATCAACAATACCCTGGCTCAGGCCCTGCTGGCCAGGAGAATGGGGAAAAAGCGTCTGATTGCAGAAACCGGGGCCGGACAGCATGGGGTAGCTACCGCTACCGCCGCAGCTGTGCTGGGTATGGACTGCACCGTCTATATGGGCAGCAAGGACATGCAAAGGCAGAGCCTGAACGTTTTTCGAATGAAAATCCTGGGAGCCGAAGTCAAGGCAGTGGATAAAGGGAGTAAAACCTTGAAAGACGCCACCAATGAAGCCTTTCGGGATTTCATCCAGAGCTTTGAATACTCGCATATGGTTATCGGCTCAGTCGTTGGTCCGCATCCTTACCCGATGATGGTGCGTGATTTTCAGTCTATCATCGGACGAGAACTGCGTGAGCAGTTTTTGGAGCAGGAAGGCCAACTGCCGAATTACATTCTGGCCTGCGTAGGCGGGGGAAGTAATGCCATGGGCATTTTCTATCCATTTATAAATGATCAGGTGCAACTTATTGGCGTAGAAGCAGGGGGTCGGGGAATAGAGGGCGGGGAACACTGTGCTACTCTATCACTGGGTACGGATGGAGTGCTGCATGGAGCTATGAGCAAGTTATTACAGGACAACAATGGCCTGGTAATGGATACCCATTCGGTTTCAGCCGGACTTGATTACCCCGGTGTAGGACCCGAACATGCCTTTTTAAAGGAAGTCAAACGGGTTCAATACGTGTATGTTACTGATGATGAAGCGGTTGAAGCCTTCCAGCGTTTGAGTGAATACGAGGGAATTATTCCGGCATTGGAGAGTGCTCATGCCGTAGCCTATGCATTGAAATTGGCACCTACGCTTGATTCGCAACAAAGCCTGGTAATTAATTTATCCGGCCGTGGGGATAAGGATGTGGCGGAAGTAATTCAATATCTGAAAAGCTATAAGGTTTCTGAGCAGTTGAAAGGAGGTCAGGCGAATGATAGAACTGAGAAATAAAATTAAAGGCCTGCAAGAACAGCAGGAGCTGGCTCTGATTAGCTTTATAATGGCAGCTTTGCCTGAACAAAAACTATGCCTGGACTGTATCAAGGCGATTGAACAAGGTGGCGGAGATGTGTTGGAGCTAGGGGTGCCATTTTCTGATCCTCTGGCTGATGGGGCAGTTATTGAAAAACTACATCACCAGGGTATTGCCATGGGCTTGAATCTGAGACGTAGTCTGGACTTTGTGGATCAAGTGCGGCAGTTTTCTAAATTACCACTGGTACTTTTCTCATATTTTAATCCCATATACCAGATGGGTATGGCTGAATTCACTCAGGAATGTCAAGCGGTAGGAATACAGGCGGTAATTATTCCAGATCTATCTCTGGATGAATTGCAGTTGCGCTCCCATCCTGATTTAGAATTAATTCCTATGGTAGCACCCAGCAGTAGTGACGAACGCTTAAATCTGCTGGCAGGTATGCAGCCTAGCTTTATCTATTGTGTATCCGTGCGAGGGGTTACCGGAGTCAGAAGTCTGCCGGAAGAGGAAATTAAGGATTACCTGGCCAGAGTGAGGGAGAGAACTGAGGCACCCCTGGCACTTGGTTTTGGCATTTCCAGCCCTGATCAAATTAAGACTTTCCGTAATTGTGCAGATGGGGTGGTAGTAGGCAGTCACCTGGCCCAGATCATTGAAGAATATGGCTCCAAGCCACATCTTTTACCTCCTAGAATAGAAAGCACCATAGCCGGCTTGAAAAAAGCCTGCACTGGCTGAGCGGAGGGAGAAAGATATGGGAACATATACCCTGGCCGCCCGGCAGGATGCTACTACGGATACAGTTATTGAACTGACCTGCCGATCAGGTAATATAAAGATTGGGGCGGGGCATTGTACGGTTATTGCTGGGTCTTGCGCGGTAGAATCGCGTAACCAATACTTGCCCCTGGCTCAGGAACTAAAGGAGATGGGGGTAGATATTTTGCGGGGGGGAGCATTTAAACCGCGCAGCTCGCCCTATTCTTTTCAAGGTTTGGGAGAAGAGGGACTGCATATCCTGGCTGAGGCACGCGAACTGACTGGTTTACCAGTGGTCACAGAGGTTATGGACCCGCGGGATTTGGATAAAATATATTCTTACATCGATTTGATTCAGATAGGCAGCCGTAATATGCAGAATTTTTCTTTGTTAAAAGAAGCCGGGATGATCGATAAGCCGGTTATTTTAAAACGTGGCATGGCTGCTACCCTGGAAGAATGGCTACTAGCCAGCGAATATATTCTTGCCAACGGTAATGAGCAAGTAATCCTTTGCGAGCGGGGCATACGTACCTTTGAGAACATGACCCGCAACACAGTAGATATTGGCGGTATGGCGCTGGTTAAAGAATTAACCCATCTACCGGTGATGGTTGATCCTAGCCATGCCACTGGCCGTCGTTCTCTGGTAGGCCCTGTAGCCAGGGCAGCCATAGCAGCAGGTGCAGACGGGTTAATGATAGAAGTACATCAGCATTCTGAGCAAGCACTGTCTGATGGGCCTCAATCTTTAAGTCCAGAGATGATGAGGTCTTTGCTAAACGATATTATAAAATTGAACAACCTCAGCGGTAAAGTATTAGCTACTGCCAGGTAAAAGCAGACGTAGCATAAAGGATTGGCAGTCGAAGCATAATAATGCTATGTATTTTTATAGCGGAGGTGAAGAGGGTGAATAAAGTAATTGCCGTTGAAGACAATCTCGCACCGGTAAAAGCTTTTCTGGCGACGAAAGGTTGTCAGGTTATTAATGTAGAAGCAGCCATGAATCAAGAAGTCGATGCAATAGTACTCTCTGGCAGTGACGAAAACCTGATGAATATGCAGGATGTTGTTATTAACGTACCGGTTATTAGTGCCAGAGGAATAACCCCTGATGAAGTTTGGCAAAATATTCAAAAGCGTAGTAAATAAGGTTTCTAAGGAAAAGAAATGAATCAACCTGAAGAGGTAAAGTCAATAGTGGGTCTTGCGGAGTAGTTTCCCCTGAGGGAATATCGCCGACTATATGAAGCTAGGTGCACCGCGATGGGAAAGACCTCTCCATCGCGGTGCACTTGTTTGGAATTTGCAGCCATTTAAGCTTGCCTGCACCGTCCAGTGGAAGAACACGGTATTGCCTGACAGGCGGTTTAACAGCAATTATATGAAATATCCCATTTATAGGAAATAAATTTACATTTACCTAAATTATAACAGAGATGAAATAATCATTTTTTGAACATTGTCAGTTCCGCCCACTATGCTACCAACTTTTGAATCACGTAAATATACGTTTAACATATTATCGGTTGTATAACCTATTGCGCCAGTAATATTTATCGCTTCGGAGGTTACCTTTTGGGCAACTCTGCTGGCATAATATCTTGCCATCGAGGACGCTTTGGTGAAATCCTCTCCCTGATCAATTGCCCAGCATGCCCGCCAGACCATCAATCTCGCTGCATCAATCAAAGTTGCCATTTCTACTAAAGGAAATGAAACTCCTTGATGGTAGAATATTGGACGTTCAAATTGCGTGCGAAGCTTGGCAAAATCGAGCACCTGCTCATAAGCAGCGCTGGCGATTCCTACCTGAATAGCAGCAACTAACGCTCTTCCGCAATCAAGAACCTGGTTAAGCAATAAATAACCACTGCCATCGGTTGCAATCAAGTTATCTTCGGATATCCTGCAGCTATCAAAAACAAGTTGAGCCGTATTACAGTATTTGATACCCATCTTATTTCTAATTTTAGATATCGTGACTTGATCTCCAGGTACAAGAACAAATTGAAAGGCTGAACGACTTTTATCTTTTTCTGAACTGGCACACGCTGTAATAAATGAGGCGACCGCACCGTTAACAATATAATCTTTGGTGCCTTTAATAAACATGGCACCGTTTTTATTGCCAATGATGGTGGTAAGCTCCTTTACATCAGAACCTCCTTTGGGCTCTGTTAATGCAAATGAAGCCAATCTAGGCTGCTCAGAAACCAATAAAGGAAGAAAATTCTCCTTCTGCTTTTCTGTTCCCCCCGAAATTATTGGCAGGGCGGCATGAATTTCCCCTACCATGCAGGCAGCCAGGCCTGCACACCCTCTGGCTATTTCTTCAATAATCAAAGCCAAACTTAAAAACCCCAATCCTCTTCCACCATACTCTTTAGGTATGTTGGGTACAACCAGGTTATGTATAGCCAGCAATTCGATAAATTGCCAGTCGAAATTGTCGTCACCTTTTTTATCCATTTCCAGTGCATGCGGAATAATGTGCCTATCTACTAAGTCCCGAACATACATCACCAGTTCTGTTTGTTCCGAAGTTAATGAAAAACCTATCAAGAGCACTAGACCTCCTTATGTTGTTTAATCCATTTAACATAGTTATAAACTGATTTTCTATCTTCTTTAGACAGTTCGGTTAACATAACTAAGATCTGAGCAAATTCGGTAAATTCGTCCGTAGGCTCATTTTCCAAACTGGTTTTAACTTCACCAATTGGTTGCAGAAAATATTCCGTCGACTTGCCAAGAGCCTGGGCTATATTTTGCAAATCGACAAGGTACAAGCGACGTTTGCCTTTTTCATAATTGGAAAGACTTGATTGGGATATACCTAGTTTTTCAGCCAGTTCTTTTTGATTAATACCGTATTCTTCACGAGCTATCTGAATACGGTATCCAATTTCTCTATAATTCATAAGACCTCCAGATATTCATTAAATAGATTATAATACAATTTATTGTTTTTGTAAAAATGGATAAATTGTAATATATATTAAATATAATTGACAAAAACTAATAAATATTATACATTGATAAAAATACCATATAAATAATTGGAAGGAGGTTAGTCTAAAATTCGTCCGCTGTTTTTATAGATAAATTAATATTTGAGGTGATTTATTTGAATTATACGGAGCAATACAGGTCCAAGCTGACAACTCCTGAGGCGGCAGTTAAGCTAATTAATGATGGTGAAACCATAAATGTCCCTATGGTTATAGGACAGCCAATTTTATTAATCAATGCCTTGGCAAAAAGAGCTAAAGAACTTAAAGCTACTTATTTCAATGCCCTGGATTATCTACCCACAGATATGCTGAATGTTACCCGGGAGGATGCATTGAAAGTTGAAACTGCATATGCAGGCCCTTATTCTAAAGCCAAAATCCATTCGGGGGACTTCTCCTTTGCACCTATAAAAATGTATGATACTGCCAAAATATGGGATGAGTATCGTGGTTCGGAAGTTGCTTTGTTCGTTGCATCGCCCATGGACCAGAATGGTTATTTTACAATGGGTCCTTGCCTGGACTATATATATGAAACTATGCGTCGTGCGAAAAAGATCATTATTGAAGTGAATGAGAACATGCCAAAAGCTCATGGAGTTGGTTTTTTCCACATTTCTGAAGTGACAGCTATCGTGGAAAATAACGCACCTCTCTTGGCTATGCCCGAAACGCCTCCCCCGGCTGATAAAGCTTCTGCAGCTATAGGACAATATATTGCGGACATGATTGAGGATGGCAGTACTGTACAATTTGGGCTGGGTTCCATAGGTGAAAGTGTTGCCATGGCTTTGGAAAACAAGAAAGACCTCGGGATTCATACCGAACTGATGACTGATACAATAAGGATTTTATGGGAAAAAGGAATTGTTACCAATCGGCGTAAGAATTTTATGTCTTATGTATCTATTGCCAGCTTTGCATTTGGCAGTAAAAAACTATATGACTTTATCGACAATAATCCATCAATACATTTTTACCCGCCAGGATGGGTAAACGATCCACGCAACATTGCCAAAAACGATAAAATGATTTCGATTAATGGGGCCTTAGATGTAGACATTACCGGACAGATAAATGCTGAATCATTTGGTCCTAAACAATTTGCGGGTATTGGCGGGCAGCTTGATTTTGTACAAGGAGCATTTTGGTCAAAAGGAGGAAAATCATTTATTGCACTTCCCTCTACGGCCAAAAATGATACTCTTTCCAAGATCGTTATTTCACATCCGGTTGGTACAGTTGTTACCACCCCTCGGACAGAGGCGCACTATATCGTTACCGAATACGGAGTAGCCCAATTAAAGGGCAAGAGTGTTCTCGATCGTGCCAAAAGTTTGATTCGAATTGCTCACCCTAACTTCAGGGATCAGCTGACTTTCGAAGCTAGAAAATTAAACTTTATATAACAATTACAATTGTAAGCAATATTAAAAGGAGGTTATTAACATGTCTTTGCCTACTAGAAATAATCCCTACAGTTTTAAAGAATTTCTGGATTGGAGAAACAATGTCGATTTTTATGGTGATGATCCGTTTATCCAAAAAGTAGTTAAAACCTATTGTGGTGATGAAAGTGAAAAAGTAGATAAAGTGGCTCGCGCGATTTCTCCCAAGGTATCATATCGCTGGAAAAAAATGGCCGAAACAGCTGCCCGGCCGGAAGAACGTCCGTATCTGCTCACTCATGATGGAAATAATAACCGTATAGACCGGATAGTTAGACCTCATGAAATATTAACCATGGAAAAAGAAATATACGGCGAGGGCGTGTTCTCCAAGGATACTACACCCTGGGAAAAACTAATTAAGATGTATCTTATCTACCAGAATGGGGAAACATCCATTGCCTGCCCGATGACATGTACTGAAGGGGCGGTAGCGATCATTGAACAATACGCTGACGCTGATACTCCTGAATTGCAACATATTTTACAGCATTTAAAAGAAGGTATCGATGGTGATTTTGCCATCGGCGCCCAATATTTATCAGAAATTCAGGGAGGGTCCGATGTACCTGCCAACGTTCTTGAAGCGGTAAACGAAGATGGAACCTGGCGATTATATGGCACCAAGTTTTTCTGTTCAGCTACTCACGCTGATTATGCAATGGTTACTGCTAAACCGCAGGGTTCTGAAGAAGTGGGGCTCTTTGTAATACCCTCCTGGCTACCGGGGAATAAAGAAAAAGAGATAAGAAATGGTTATACCATCGACCGTATTAAGTGGAAAATGGGAACCAGTGAGCTAACAACCGCCGAGATCACTTTCAACGGTGCAGTAGCCTATCAGGTTGGTCCCCTGAACAGAGGTGTTGCCAATGTAGCCGGGGTAGTGCTCACGTTCTCCCGTTTAACAGTAGGGCTGTCAGCGGCTGCTTATATAACCAGAGCAGTTAGGGAAGCGCTGCAATACGCCCAATTCAGAGATCAATTTGGCGTGAAGATTGGGCAGTTTCCGCTGCTGGCATATAAGCTTAGGGAAATAGAGAAAAGCGCCCAGAGAACTACGGCCGGAGCTTTCAAATTATACCATGACTATCTTGAGCTACCTGGCGGATTGAAAGGTGGACTATCCGCAAACGAATCTGAAGAAATTAATAAGAAACGCTTTGATATACGTGAACTGATTATGCTGCAGAAGATTACAGCCTCCTGGGATTGTACTGACACCATCCGGGATGCCATGTCGGTGTTTGGCGGACATGGCGTAATGGAGGACTTCTCTGTTCTACCGAGACTGTATCGCGATGCGGCTGTCAACGAACTCTGGGAAGGACCCAGGAATGTGTTGCTTACTCAAATGCACCGGGATTTTCAACGGGCATCTAAATGGTATGATCCCAGAGAATTTGTACAGCGTATTTTGCGTGGCGGTTCTCCGGATACCATTAAGCAGTTAAGTGATGAAATGGTTGAACTGCTTGCTCATCCCAATCTCCTTACCCTTGATGAAAAGACTATGCAAATATGTGAACGTTGGGATAAGTTTTGTGGTGTTTTATACCATGCTTACCAGGATATTGCTCTTGCAGAAGTGGAAAAGCAGTAACGGACTAAATATGGGAAATATTTCGATAGAAGCTTCCTTCATTGAAATATTTGATTTTAAAGCCATAATTTAATAACCAAACCTATTGTTTTTATAGAGATATAAGCCCTCGGTAAAGCTAGCACTGGCAGACTACTAGCTTTGCCGGGGCTTACCTATTAGATGGGAAAAGGGGTTCCTTTTGGATTATGGTATAAAGCTGTTATTGTTTAGGGTCATTTATGGAACTGCCTTAAACCGGTTCATTAAACTTCCAGGTCCCCTTGTGCCCCATACTGCCATCTTTATAATAGACGGTACCGGTTCCATGTCTTAATCCATTTTGGTACTCGCCTTCATAACGCAGGGTGCCATCGGGATAGTATTCTTTACCATAGCCTTCCTGTTTGCCATTCACCCAATCACCCTCGTAGATACCACCATTGCGAAATACAGCCTTACCTTTACCGTTGGGCTTTCCTTCTTTTACTTCACCCTTATAATCGACGTTAACACTATAGCGTAGCTCCAGGTCATTGATCTCTTCCATATGAAATCCCACCTTTCAACCCTATTTATATAGTTAACTACCATAATCATACCATTTTGGGCAATGAAAGGAAAAAGAATAAGCAACGATGAAGGAAAAATAGTTTAAGGTATTACAGGAAATTTTTATAGCGGTGTTGAATCAAAACAATATGTGATATGGAAATAATTTGCAGATAAAAAATGAAAGAAAATAATTTGATCAACTCTTGGGAAGATGATTGTTCAATAATAATATGTATGGGAGATAGATTTGTGTTAGAAAAATGGGAACAAGTAACTGAAGACGAAATTCTATATGCCAACATTGTCAAATATAATGATGATAATATTGTAAACTATTATACTGATTCAGAAGAACCCCGATATTCTTACTATGAATATGAAGTTATTTTACAGGCGGTAATAAATGTTTTACAGCCCATTTTAGGACGTAGTATTCGGGCAGTTGACATGTGTGGGGGGGCAGGCAAAGCAGCTTTTGTAATAAAAAAATGCGATGCTTCATGTAATGTAACCTTGGTCGATGTTTCTGATAAAATGTTAGGGATTGCTCGGGACAAAGCACGTAAACAGGGCATTGCTGATATTAATATAGTTCAGGATGATGCATTTAATTTTTTAGCGAATGAGGGAAACTATGATTTGATGGTTTTCTCTTCGGCTATTCACCATTTCAAAGACCCCCAAAAATTACTGAGTGCTGCCGCCAATAAACTGTCGTCTGAGGGCATGATCGTTACCATTGCTGATCCTACCACTCTTATAAAAAGCCGACGTTATAAATTTCTTGAATTTTTAGTAACTAATCGTGAAGCAAAAAGGAAAGCTATAAATGGAATGGTCAGCAGAATATTTTCAGCTGAGCTAAAGCGAGAGGCTAGTCTTAATTGTAATTGTGATATTGCGGAATATCAGACTTTCAAAGGAATAGATGATAAACAGCTGTCCTTACAGCTATCTACGCAGGGCTTGTATCCTTTGGTACATTTAAGGTATCCGGCAGGTGAGCCATTTATGTTAAGGATTATGCCAATGATCGGACTTAACTGGGCATTCAGCATGATTTTGAGACCCGGCTATCATGAAAATAATATTAAGTTTGCTAGTGATTTGAGAAAGCAGATCAGAAATGGGTTACCATACAGAATCAGTTTTTTGTAGCTGTTTTAAGGAATTGAAAAACCAAAAGGAGAAACTGATAGTTGTCTTACGGGGTTAATTATTTATTGACTATAGAGCAGATGATTTCTACGATATCATCTACAGACCTGCTTATCCAGCAGTGGCTACAGGGGAGGAGTAGTTTTTGGCTGGAAAAAGCCTGCTCTATTATAACTAATCTTGGGTCTCCGGTAGCTTTTATGCTTATTTCCATCCTGGTTTTTATTTGGCTGTTCTGGCGAAGACGATGGCTGGAGGCAATCTTTGCTCATAGTTGCCTTATTACTGCCTGGATATTAATGGCTGGATTGAAGAATGTTATTGCACGGCCAAGGCCGATTGGGGAAAGCTTTACAATAGCTACAGGCTTCAGTTTTCCCAGCGGGCATGCCATGCTTTCATTGGCCTATTACGGCTTCCTGGGACTTTTGCTGGTAAGGCATTTGCCATCGAAATATAGACCTATGTTGCTGGTCTTTTTCGGAATTTTGATTCTATCTATTGGCTTCAGCCGTATATATTTAAATGTTCATTACACAAGTGATGTGTTGGCAGGTTATTGCTTCGGAGCTTTGACCCTGGGTGTAAACTGGTGGGCAATGAAATATACCATGAAAAGGTCAAGCAGCTATTCTTAGGAATATATTAATAGAGTAGGAAAATTAACATGTTTTCAACGGTGTTTGCGCAGTTTTTTTTGCGATTTTCGAGTCTCTTTACCTTCTTCGGAATAAATTCGCTGATTCTTTTCCTGTTGTGCTTTACCACCAATATAATTATTTTCCAGACCTCGAGCCACAATAAGGGTATTTCCTTCGTCGTAGCTCAGGGCAATGGGCCAATCTGACTCACCATAAATGACCCGATAACCTGAATCGGGCAAAATAAGTTCTTCTTTTAATAGCTTACGAATTTCTGATTTTAATACCGCAAAATTATTAGCGCTATGGTGGCCTTTGCCATGATTTATTACCAGTACATCAACTCCATGGCCAATAATCCAATCAATATTTTGCCGGGTTTTTTCACGAGCTTGTTGCAGGTTTAATCCATGCAAGTTTAAGCTTTCGACCTTCACTTTAACAATTCTCCTTTTAAAAAATTAATACTTATCATAACATACTACAGTTCTTTTCCATAGGAGAAGCCCGAAGAGGAAAGAGAAAAGACTAATTACATTAAATGCCTGAGAAGGAAAAATATAAATACAAGAGAATTAGTATAAGTTAAAATGAAAATGAACTAACCATCACAAGTTATAAGTTTGTGCCTGATAGTGCGGCCGAGCTAGGTAGTATCTTATAGTAGGTGCGAATTCCATCGGGAAAGGTAGACCAACCACCCGTAGTTATCCTTGGAGCTTATAAACCGCAACCAGTGAAACGGGTATATATACCAAAAGCAGGGTCTGACAAGATGCGACCGTTGGGGATATCTGCATATGTGGATAAGCTGGTACAAGGTATATTAGGCGATATTCTAAACGCGGTATTGTATTCCGGATTAAACCAAGCCGAGTTAACCTTAAAAATCTGATACGCGTCTATGGTTCTTATTGGCGGGACATCTTTGAACGGTGACAGAGTTAATAAATATTATGGGGGGCAAAAAAATGCCGATTCAACCTTCGGATATCAGTCGGCACAAAAAAACAGAGCCAGAACCAACAAGTGAAGATATTAGTGAAGGTAACGATTGTGAAAAACAAACAGATGATAGGCTGCTTTCCAGAGTGGAAGAAGAATTAAGTGCTGCTAACCAACAGTTAATTGCCACTGAGGAAGAATTGCGTTACCAGTTGGAGGAATTAGAGGGAAACAAGCAGCTTTTGGATAAAGCTTATCAACAATTGGTAAACAGCGAAGCTAGATATCGCAGTATTCTTGAAAACATTGAGGATGGCTACTATGAAGTGGATTTGCAAGGTAATTATACTTTTTGCAATCCATATCTGCAAAGGTACCTTGGTTTTAGCCAGGATGAAATGACGGGCCTGAATTTTCGGCGGATAATGGATGAGGAGAATGGAATCAAAGTAAAGCATACTTTTAATGAGGTGTACCGCAGTCACCAAACCATACGGGAGTTTGGTTGGTTCGTTTTAAACAAAGAAGGCCAGAGCTTGTACGTAGAGACGACTGTTTCCCCGATAATAGAAAATGATCGGGTGGTTGGATTTCGAGGGATTGTACGTGATTTAACCCAGCGCCAAAAATCCCAGGAGGCTTTGCAGGCTAGTGAAGCTCGGTATCGTGCTATCGTTGAGGACCAAACCGAGCTGATCTGTAGAATCCTGCCTGATGGGAAGCTGATTTTTGTTAATGAAGCCTTTTGCCGTTACTTTAAGAGATCAAGGGAAGAGTTAATTGAGACCCAGTTTCTTCCTTATACGCTAAAGGAGGATCGTCCGGTATTGGACGCGGCGCTTGCTGCTCTTGATGCCCAAAACCCGGTTGCCAGTACAGAAATAAGGGTGGTAGTTGATGGGGAAATACGCTGGAACCATTGGACCCATCGGGTGCTTTATGATGATAGCGGGCGACTAACAAGTCTTCAGTCAGTGGGACGAGATATAAATGAAATGAAGGCGGCAATAGATAAACTGGAATATTTAAGTATGTACGACGCACTCACAGGTCTGTATAACCGTTTTTACTTTGAAGAAGAAATGCGCCGTCTGGAGAATGCACGCCATAACCCTGTAGCGCTGATTATTTTAGATGTTGATGGTCTAAAACTGGTAAATGACACACTGGGCCATAATAAAGGTGATCAAATTCTAAATAGCACGGCGCAAATTATAAGTAAGTGTTTTCGGCAGGGTGATGTGGTAGCTCGGGTGGGGGGCGATGAATTTGCTGTTTTACTACCCAGAACGCCAGGACATTTGGTGGAACAAGCCATCAAAAGGATAGAAGAGCGTATTAGAAACTATAACTCAGAGCATCCGGAGTTACCATTGAGTTTGTCAACCGGTTACGCGATCAGGCAAGATCATTTGGCTACAATGAATGATGTATTTAAGGAAGCCGATAATAAAATGTATCGCCACAAATTACATAGCCGTCAGAGTACTAGAAGTGCTCTGGTTCAAACATTAATGAAAGCCTTGGAGGCACGGGATTACATCACTGAAGGACATGGAGAGCGTATGCAAACTCTGGTTACAGATATGGCTGAGATCCTCGCTTTACCAGATGCCAGCATAAAAGATCTTCGTCTCCTGGCTCAGTTCCATGATATTGGTAAGGTTGGGGTGCCTGATGCCATTTTATTTAAAAAAGGCCCTTTAGATCCCCGAGAGTATGAAGAAATGCAGAGGCATTCAGAGATCGGGAATCGTATCGCTTTGTCTGCTCCCGATTTGGTTTTAATTGCTGATTGGATTCTTAAACACCACGAATGGTGGAATGGTAACGGTTACCCTTTGGGATTGAAAGCGGAGGAAATTCCTCTGGAATGTCGTATTCTGGCTATTGCTGATGCATTTGACGCCATGACCAATGATCGTCCCTACCGGCAAGCTCTGCCCAGAAAGAAAGCCATAGAGGAAATTAATCGGGCAGCTGGAGTTCAATTTGACCCATTTCTAGTTGGAAAGTTTATGCAGTTAGTCCGTAAACAAGCGGAAATATGGGGCTATAATTAAGGTTTTTCTTCATTAGGATTTTTAGGCAAGGGAGTAAGGCGTAACTGATCAATTCTTCGGTCGTCCATTTTAGCAACTTCCAACTTATATTTACCTAGGGTAACAGTATCTCCCGTTTTAGGAAAGCGACCCAGTTGTCCCAAAATATAGCCGGCCAAGGTGTTGCATTCGGTAAAGTTTTCCTTTAGGGGCAGGCCCAGTTCTTCTATGGCCTCATCTATATCCAGGCTGCCGCTTACCAACAGAGAGCCATCCGCCTGAGACATTATTTCGGGCTCTTCCTGGTCAAATTCATCTTGAATAGCACCTACCAGTTCTTCGAGGATATTGTCCATGGTTACTATCCCGGCAGTACCGCCGTATTCATCCACGACCACGGCCATATGCTGGTGATTCTTTTGAAACTCCTGTAACAATTTATCCAGGAGCATTCCCTCCGGCACAAACAGCACCTCCCGTTTCAATTCCATAATGTTACCTGGATTGTCCCCAGAGTATAAAATATCTTTAATGTGAACCAAACCTACCACCCGATCAGGACTCCCATCACAGACCGGAAAACGGGTATGTTTAGCTTCATGGGCAATCTCCAGGTTCTTCTCCAGGCTATGATTAGTATCCAGAAATACCACCTGTGGTCTTGGAACCATTATTTCCTCAGCCACAGTTTTTTCAAATTTAAAAACATTCTGCAGGAGTTCCTGTTCGCTTTTTTTGATTTGCCCTTCCTTGTAGCTGGCCGATATTAACATGCGCAATTCTTCTTCAGAATGACTGCCGGCATGCTCGGAATCAGATTCGAGACCGAAGAGAAGCAGAACTTTATTAGCCGTGCCATTTAATACAATCACCCCGGGATAGAATAGATAATAGAAAAACTGCATGGGAGCAGCCAGGGCCAATGCCAAAGATTCAGCTTTTTGTATAGCCAGGGATTTGGGAGCCAGCTCGCCAAAGACTACATGTAAAAAGGTAATTATAAGGAAGGCTATAATAAAAGATATGGAGTGTACCAGAGCTGGAGTGCTGATTCCCCATTGTAAAAACATGGGAGTGAGCAGACTCGCTATAGCTGGCTCACCCATCCATCCTAAACCCAGACTGGCCAGGGTAATACCTAACTGGGATACTGATAAATAGGCATCCATATGGTTGATACATTGCTGGGTGCGCAGAGCGCGACGGTCTCCCAGGGATGCCAATTGCTCTATCCGGGTAGGGCGTACCTTCACAAAGGCAAATTCAGCAGCCACAAACAGACCATTTAAGGCTACCAGTAGCAGGGCTCCAAAAATTTTTAATATACTGTCTAAACCCGAGGCAATAGATTGTTCCATGGATATTCAATCCTCCAGACTGCAGCAGCAGAGATATTGATACTATTTAATATGAACTAAAAGCCAGTTTGCTAATCTCAGACTAAGTATTTATAGAGAGGCTGGCTAATTTAAAGCTATTTACCTACTTTAGTAACGGAATGATTGCAGGTAAAGCTGCATGGATAATTTGGAGCTGCAATTGCACCTGAACGGACTAGTTGTTATAATCCTATTTATATAAGGAGGGATAGGGTTTGAATCTCGATGAAGTAACAGTCCTATATTCGGAAGAAGAGATACAGGAAAAGGTTAAGGCGATGGGTAAAGCTATCAGTCATGATTATAGCGGTGAGAACCTGCTGGTAATTGGCATTTTGAAAGGGGCCTTTGTTTTTATGGCCGACCTGGTCAGGCAGATTCAGGTGCCCCTGCAGCTTGATTTTATGGATGTTTGCAGTTATGGAAGTTCCACCGTTTCCTCAGGTGAAGTCAGAATTATGAAGGATCTGGACTACTCTATAGAGGGCAAAAACATATTGATCGTGGAGGATATTGTGGATAGCGGTTTGACCTTAAACTATATTAGCGAGATATTGAAAAAAAGAGCTCCCAAAAGTGTGAAAATAGCTTGCCTGTTGGACAAACCCTCGCGAAGAAAAAGTCCTACTTATCCAGATTATGTAGGATTTTCAATTCCCGATGAATTTGTGGTGGGCTTTGGACTTGATTATGCGGAAAGATATCGGGAGTATCCGGCCATTTGTATATTAAAGCCATCAGTTTATGAGAAATAGAGGTGTAGAAATGGATAAAGAATTAGTAATAGTCCTTGATTTTGGAGGCCAATACAATCAATTGATTGCCCGGCGGGTCAGGGAGCTATCTGTTTATTGCGAAATGGTCCCTTATGATATTGGGTTTGAGGAGCTGGTGGACAAAAATCCGCGTGCCATTATTTTGACCGGTGGACCTAACAGTGTACATGTCGAGGATGCCCCCGCCTGTGACCCCCGCATATTCTCTATGGGTGTTCCCGTATTGGGGATTTGTTATGGAATGCATTTATTGGCTCAACAACTAGGTGGAGAAGTGAAACCCAGCCACCTGCGTGAGTATGGGCGGACGAATCTGGACTTGACTGGAGAAGACCTGCTGTTTAAGGATATCCCGGGACCTACTCAGGTATGGATGAGCCATGGGGATGCTATTGCCAGAATTCCTGAAGGTTTCAATATTATTGCCAGCACTGACAGCTGCCCGGTAGCTGCCTTCAGTCATCTGGAAAGCAAGCTATATGGAGTGCAGTTCCACCCCGAAGTTAAGCACACCCTGGCAGGCATGGATCTGCTGAGAAATTTCCTCTTTGAAGTCTGCCAGCTAAAAGGAGACTGGAACTTAAGTGATTTCATAGCTGAGATGGTAGGAGAAATCCGCAGGCAGGTAGGCGATAAAAAGGTACTCTGCGGACTTAGCGGCGGAGTAGATTCTTCTGTGGCTGCGGCTCTGGTACACAAAGCCATAGGGGACCAACTGGTGTGTGTATATGTAGATAATGGACTGATGCGTAAAGGCGAATCAGAACAAGTGCTGAAGACATTTAAAGAAAATATGCATATGAATTTAGTTTTTGCCGATTCGGGAACCAGATTTTTAAGCAAGCTGGCCGGAGTGAGTGACCCGGAAAGAAAACGCAAAATTATAGGTGAAGAATTCATTCGCGTGTTTGAAGAAGAAGCCAAAAAACTAGGTGAAATAGATTATCTGGTCCAGGGTACTATTTATCCGGATATTGTGGAAAGCGGAACCAAAACCGCCCATACCATTAAGAGTCATCATAATGTTGGTGGTCTTCCAGAAGATATGCAATTCGAGTTGGTAGAACCCTTGCGACTGCTGTTCAAGGATGAAGTCAGGGAAATTGGCGAAAAGTTGGGTCTGGCCGAAGAGATCGTCTGGCGGCAGCCTTTTCCTGGACCTGGACTTGGAGTCCGCGTACTGGAAGAAGTCACTGCTGAAAAAGTGCATATACTACAGGAAGCCGACCATATAGTGCGTGAGGAAATTAAAAATGCCGGCCTGGATCGTGAGGTCTGGCAGTATTTTGCGGTTCTGCCCCCTATAAGGAGCGTAGGTGTAATGGGTGATGGACGCACCTATGCATATCCCATAATCATCAGAGCGGTTACCAGCGATGATGCCATGACCGCTGAATGGGCGCAGTTGCCATATGAAGTCCTTGATATAATGGCTCGGAGAATAGTTAATGAAGTTAAGGGTGTCAACCGGGTGGCCTACGACATAACCTCCAAGCCTCCGGGAACAATTGAGTGGGAATAGGTGAATTTGTGCTGTTGGAATTTTGAGGTTTTAGTAAGATAGAGGTTCATTAGGCTAGGTCTTGGATGTGAATTTTATTTCATCCAAGACCTCTATTGTTTAAAATATTTAAAATATTGGCTTGAAAAGCTAATTTTATCATAGGAAAAAAAGCATTATAAGAAATTATTCATCTAATATTATTGACGTTACACAATTCGTTTGCTTCAATAAAATATATATAAAAAATATTTTTGATTGGAATAGATTTAGCATTGAAAGATAATTCATTATATATAGACCCTGCCTACCGGAAAGAATTTATGCAGGAGATTTCCTGGCTTAACGTACAACGTGGGAAACTATTTGCTGCTATTATCATGGTTATTGAATTTGTGTTATTACTTATTATGCTTTTCTATCATACAGACAATATTCGTTTTCATTATCAATGGTATACCTTTATGTATATACTGATGATTGTTGTAACCGCTATGGTTAGTATTTTTTTTTCCTACCTGGAGAAACATAGAGATAATGATACCCTATTTGCCAAAGCGATTGAGCTGACTACCATGATTTATATTATATTTCTTATGACCTGGGGTGCGGTCATTTCTTTAGTTGACCAGGCTCTATATGGAAACATTGTAGCCTTTATAGTGAATGTGCTCTTTGCTTCATTTATGTTCTACAAAAAGAATGCTCATATATTTATGGCCCAGTTGATTGCTTCCGGTGTTTTATTTATTGGGTTACCTTATTATCAACCATCCAGGGATATAATTATCGGGCACTATATAAACATAAGCATTTTTTTAGTCTTTGCCTGGGTTATGGCCCGGAGTAATTATAATAACTATTTGCAGAACTTTATGAATCAGAAGCTTATTGAAGAGAAATCAATATTGCTAGAAGAAATTAATAAAGATTTGGTAATAGAAATACAAACGCGCAAGCAGGCGCAAAAAGAATTAGAGGCAGCTAATGAACAACTAATGACCATTTCAACGCTGGATGCTTTAACGGGGATTCCCAACCGGCGCAGCTTGGATGAATCTATAAAGGAGCATTGGGCTACGGCTATCACGGAACAGCAGTCCATATCTTTGATGATGATCGATATTGATTTTTTTAAGCTTTATAACGATAGTAACGGGCATCTGGCTGGGGACCGTTGTCTGCAATCTGTAGCCAGGGTTTTAAATGAATGTAGAAGAGGGGGCAAGGACTTTGTAGCTCGCTACGGCGGGGAAGAGTTCTTGTTCGTAGCTACCAATATTTCCAGGGAAGAAACCTTGTCACTGGCAGAAAAAATAAGAATGGAAATTGAAGGACTGGCTTTTAAGCATAACATTTCTTCGATATCCCCCTATGTTACTGCCAGCATAGGAATAAGCTGGCTTATTCCCACCAGCACAGATAAGTTGGCTGACAATATAGAACAAGCTGACCGGGCCCTCTATCAAGCCAAACAGGATGGTAGAAATCGGGTAATAATAGCTAATAGTACCAAATAAAATATAGCCGGCAGTATACTGAGTAGTTGTTTATGAAAACGCTGTTAGCGAGACGGAAATAATTCTAATTGCTTCGCCATTGGGACAAATAAAAGGACATCTCTTTGTTGTATTTCGCTTGTCACATGAAACCCATTTTTTTATTGTCCAATTTTTAAAATGGGAATACTTCATTTCTTTCCCCACTGCTTTTTTTGAAATATACCATAGGACTAGGTCTTGGGTAGTAAACAGAAATGGAAACATAATATGCGCCAATTTATTTGGTGAAGTGGTGTGTTTGTTAAAATTTACGCATACTTGGTTTACATGAACTCTTGAACAAGGCAAATCTTTGACAGTCTGCTTTCTTTTTGCTAGCCTAAGTTAGATGCTCTAGTAGCACCAACCTTAATAGTTGCTTTAATTGAATCAATAGCAGTTAATAGGGTATAATTTATTGCGATCATTAAACAGTATAATCAACCCGTGTAATTACAGCTGATTTGTAAATCGTTAGTTATACATTATTTTAAGTAGGGAAATAATTTTGGAGGGTTTAGCTTGCAGGATAAAATACGTAATTTCAGCATTATTGCTCATATAGATCACGGTAAATCTACGCTGGCAGATCGCTTGCTGCAAATGACCGGGGCCTTAACAGAACGGGAAATGCGCGAGCAGTTTCTGGACAAGATGGATCTGGAAAGGGAAAAGGGGATTACCATCAAGCTTCAGCCGGTACGGCTGAACTATAAGGCGCGGGACGGTGAAACCTATATTTTGAATCTAATTGATACCCCCGGACATGTGGATTTTTCCTATGAAGTTTCCCGCAGTTTGGCCGCTTGTGAAGGGGCTTTGCTGGTGGTGGATGCTTCTCAGGGCATTGAAGCTCAGACCCTGGCCAATGTATATATGGCGATGGATCTTAATCTGGAGATTATAGGAGTGGTTAACAAGATTGATCTGCCTGGAGCTGAACCCGAAGTGGTCAAGCAGGAGATGGAAAATGTACTGGGTATAGACAAAGAAGAAATCATTCCTATTTCAGCCAAGCTGGGAACCGGCGTGGAGGAAGTGCTGGAAGCCATAGTGGCACATATTCCCCCTCCCTGCGGAGATGAAGAGGCGGAACTAAAAGCGCTTATCTTTGATTCCTACTTTGATGCCTATAAAGGAGCTATTTCCTATATCCGGGTGGACTCCGGTGAACTAAAAAAAGGTGATATTATCCGCATGATGTCATCGGGCAAAGAATATGAATTAACCGAAATAGGAGTGCTAACTCCGCATATGACCCAGGTGGAAAGCCTTAAAGCTGGTGAAGTAGGCTATCTGGCGGCGGCGATGAAGAATGTGGCTGATACCAAGGTGGGTGATACTATCACCGGCGCAGCTCGCCCGGCATCCATACCTCTAGAGGGATATAAAGAAGTTAAGCCGGTGGTTTTCTGTGGTCTCTACCCTTTGGAAAACAGCGAATTTGAGAAACTACGGGATGCCTTGGAAAAGCTGAAACTCAATGATGCTTCCTTGCTTTATGAGCCGGAATCATCAGATGCATTGGGGTTTGGTTTTCGCTGCGGCTTCCTGGGTCTTTTGCATATGGAAATTGTGCGGGAGAGGTTAGAAAGAGAATATGATCTCACCCTGTTGGCCACTGCTCCCAGTGTAATCTACCGTATCCTGCTGACTGATGGAAGTGAATTATTTGTGCAAAATCCATCTCATTGGCCCGATCCCCAGAGGATTGATAAGGTCATGGAGCCATTTGTAAAGGCTTCCATTATGGTGCCTAATGATTATGTAGGCACAGTTATGGAACTCTGCCAGGAGAAGCGGGGCAGTTTTATTAATATTGAATATCTTACCCCCCACCGAGTAATGATCAGTTATAGTTTGCCCCTGGCTGAAATATTGTTTGACTTTTTTGATGGCCTAAAATCAAGAACTAAGGGTTATGCATCCTTGGATTATGAAATAAAGGGCTATGAAGTGTCGGATCTGGTGAAAATGGATATTATGTTAAATGGTGAAACAGTTGACGCCCTGAGCAGCATCACGCATAAGGAGAAGTCATATTACCGGGCGCGGGCCCTGGTGGAAAAACTGCGTAAGATCATTCCCCGGCAGATGTACGAAGTGGCCATTCAGGCCTCTATTGGGAGCCGGGTAATAGCTCGTGAATCAGTCAAGGCCATGCGTAAGGATGTACTGGCTAAATGTTATGGTGGTGATATCACCCGTAAGAAGAAATTGTTGGAAAAACAAAAAGAGGGTAAGAAACGCATGAAACAGATCGGTCGGGTAGAGATACCCAGGGATGCTTTCATGTCAGTTATGGATATTGAAAGTGATAAATAACAATCATCCTGCGGGCATATATATACATGTTCCCTTTTGCCTGCGCAAATGCAGTTACTGTGACTTTTATTCCCTGCCCCTGCCCGGCCAAGAGGTATTGGAACAGTACAGCAATAGTCTTATTAAGGAATTGCAGGCGAGGGCTCCCTATTGGCAGAACCATTATTTCAGCACAGTATATCTGGGAGGAGGGACTCCCAGCTTGCTAGATCCAGCACAGATAGAAAAGATATTAAAAGCCGTTTTTTCTAATTATAATATAACAATTAACCCGGAAATCTCTATGGAAGCCAATCCAGCCACCTTGAATCTTTTATCTCTGCAGGAACTTTTGACAGCGGGGATAAATCGCATATCTCTAGGGGTACAGAGCTTCCAAGAAGATGAACTACAGCTGCTGGGCAGAATTCATGGAGTCAGGGAAGTAGAAGATACGGTTTTGGCTCTGGATAAGTCTGGTTTCAAGAATTACAATCTGGACCTCATCTATGGAATCCCTGGGCAAAGTTTACAGGACTGGATATATAACTTGAGGATGGCAGTGCAATGCCATCCTCAACATATTTCCACCTATCTTCTTCAGCTTGATCCTGGTACTCCCCTTGCCCAGAAGATACAGCTGGGAAATTTGCCTGGTGGGAATGATGATCTGGAAGCCAATATGTATGATAGCACCATCAATTATCTAAGCGCTGCAGGCTACCAGCATTATGAAATCTCTAATTTTGCCAAACCTGAGTATGAGTGTCGTCACAACCTGATATACTGGCAGGCGCATGAATACCTCGGCCTGGGGTGTGGAGCAGTTAGCTATCGAGATGGGAGAAGAACCATAAATAAGCCTGATTTAAATGCTTATCTGACCCGTATCCAAATTGGTCAGGACTGTGAATCTGAACTGCTGGAAGCAATGTCATCTCGGGAAAAGCTAACCGATGCAGTGATTTTAGGACTACGTATGATTGAAGGAATAAAACCGTCCTACCTCTCACAGCGTTTTGGTATAGATTTCAACCAAGAGTATCATGCTATTATTGAGAAGCTGGTTGAAGATGGACTTTTAATAATGGTAAAGGATCGCGTCTGCTTAAGCCGTCAGGGATATTTTCTATCCAATCAGGTTTTTTGCCAATTTATTTGAGGAGTTAGAATTGAGAAGCATGATTTCTAGGAATGACGGCAGTAGATGTTTCCCGCCGCCAGCCCCTCATAGTCCACTTCTCAACTTGTAGGCTTGACAAAGATTTTGCCAGGTGATATTTTTTAATAAACACCGATTAGCACTCAATGAATGCGAGTGCTAACAGAGTGGGTGGTGAATATGACATTAGATGAAAGAAAAAGACGTATCCTGGAGTCAATAATTAAAGATTATGTGGAGACTGCTGAACCGGTAGGGTCACGGGCCATAGTCAGAAAACATGGCTTGAATATCAGCGCCGCAACCGTAAGGAATGAAATGGCTGATTTGGAGGATATGGGATACCTGGAGCAGCCGCATACTTCTGCGGGTCGGATTCCTTCCGAAATGGGGTTCAGATACTATGTGGACTGTATGATGGAAAAGGAATCACTTAGTGATGAGGAAATGGAAGTATTAGAAAAACTGCTGCAGGATAGCATTCAGGAATGGAATGATGTTGCTCAGGGCGTGGGTAATTTTCTTTCCCAGGTCAGCAATTATGCTTCCTTTATGATTGTTCCTTCGGTTAAATTCAGTCAGTTTCAGTACATGCATCTGGTACCCATACAGGAAGGGCAAGCGCTGGTGCTGGTGGTCACTGACATCGGCTTGATAATGCACCGTAAGATAGATATCCCCAAAGGCATCAGTCCTGAAGATTTGCAAGAAATTAGCGAAGTATTTAACCGCGTATGTAGAGGCAAGAAACTCATTGAAATGCAGCGGAGTGAATTGCAGACTTTAAGAGACGATTTAAAAAAGCGTCGTCAGGTTATTGATAGAGCCCTTGACGCCTTGGATACTTTACTTGAAAATTCGGGTGAAGAAAAGGTTCTTATCAGCGGAGCATTAAACATACTAAAAGAGCCTGAATTCAAGGACCTCGATAAACTTAAGCGGATTCTTACACTTTTGGAGGAGGATGGCTTACTAAGAGGCATCATACCTGAAAGCATGAGCCAGCAAGTGGATATTCGGATAGGGAAGGAAAACCAGTCGGAGGATATCAAGGAAATGAGTTTGGTTTTTACGGGGTATAGGACAGCCGGGGAAATGGGGAAAATGGGGTTAATTGGTCCGGTGCGTATGGAGTATTGGAAAGCCGCCGGCACGCTCGAATCAGTTCGCACCATTATCGAAGATATACTCAAGCAACGCTTCTTTAAGTAGGGCGAAAAATCTGCCGGCATGCTTGATACAGTTATTTCATATCAAGCCTTAAGGAGATAAACAAATATGGCGGAGAACAATCTGATAAACAGTGACATTGATAATAAGTTTCAAACCTTATTGAGTAACGCCAATGCGGCTCGGGTTATATCCCAGGCAATTGAGGGAACCATAGGACCAAAAGGTCTGGATATAATGATGCTGGACAGGTTTGGCGACGTAGTTATTAGTAATGATGGAGTTACCATACTAAAACTGATGGAAGTGACTCATCCAGTAGCCCGCATGATAATTAACGCCGCTAAATCTCAACAGGCTGAGGTGGGAGATGGGACCACCACTGCAACCATTATAGCCGGAGCCCTGGTTTCCGAGGGTGCAGCCCAGGTTCTCAAAGGGGTACCGGTAACCCAGGTGATTCAGGGGATAGAAAACGGGATAGAGCGCAGCCTGGAATTGATCGAAGCACAAAGCCGGGTTATCAGTTCAATAGATGATCAGCGCCTATTTAATGTAGCCTGCATTGCTGGGCGAGGGCAGCAAGAAATAGCCCGTTTAGTGATGGAAGGTGCCAGGATAACTGGTTTGGAAAAAATGCTGGCAGCTGATTATAAATTTAGCGATGCGGTTCTAGCTCGGGAAGCTGTGGAGAGTCGAGTTTTTACTGGAGTAGTGGTAAACCAGGAAGCGCTTAACCAAGAAATGCCACGTTTTATGGACAATATCAGTATCCTGGTAATAGATGATGCTTTGGCTCCTGCGGAGATTGACAGCGATTCGCGAAGTACCGAAAGTGGTTTTCAACATTACCTGAAGAATAAAGAACAATACCAAAAAGATCTACATAAAATTTGTGATATGGGAGTAAATCTGCTTCTTACTGACCGCAGCATTGATGATATCGGGGAGCAGATATTAACCGATGCCGGGGTGATTGCCCTGCAGCGTGTTTCTCGACGGGAATTGGATCGAGTTTGCAAGCACACTGGAGCTCGAAAAATAAAACGTAGTGGGCTAAGCAAAGACCCGCAACAGCTTAGCAGCTACCTGGGGAAAGCCCGGCGATTTGAAATTGACCACCGTGCAGCCCATACCCTGATTTTTGAGGGTGTTGGTGAGACGCTGGCTACCATAATGATAGGAGCAGCCACTGAAGAAGTAGTTGATGAAAGGGAACGCATAGCCAGGGATGCAGCAGCAGCTGTACAAGCGGCCCTACAAAAAGGGGTGGTCCCCGGGGCCGGAGCCATGGAAGTCTGGATTGCCGGACAATTAGAGGAGTTAGCCAGGCAAGTCAAGGGGATGAGTTCCTATGGGGTCTTATGTGTTAAAGAAGCCTTATTGAAGCCATTTACTTGTATAGCCAGCAATGCGGGATTTAATCCTTTAGAGAAATTGGGGGATGTAGTAGCCGAGCAGATGTATAAAAAATCTGATTGCATGGGAATAGATTGTGATAGTGGGGAGATTATTGACGTAATGGAAGCCGGTACAGTTGATCCAGCCTGGGTCAAACTGCATGCAGTGAAGACTGCCGGAGAAGTAGCCACAGCCATCCTTAGAATCAATACTATTATAAAAATGAGAGATGCTAGCTCTCCTGATATAGTTAATCTGGAATAGGAGTGAAGTAAGTCATGAAAGAGGAAATTTTAGATGAGCAGACCATTAACAGTGAGGCTGAAGAGATAATATTAGAAGAGACGGAAAAAAGCCCTCTGGAAATTCTGCAGGAGGAATTAGAAAAGAAAACTGAAGAAGCTAAAAAAAACTATGATCAATACCTGAGAAGCCTGGCAGAAGTTGACAATATGCGGAAACGTACGCAACGAGATAAAGAGGAATACGTTAAATATGCGCACGTATCTATTATTAAGAAGTTGTTACCCATAATAGATGATTTGAATAGGGGGGTAGCAGTAGCTAATACATCTAAAGATTTTGAAACCCTGAGCAAGGGAGTAGAAATAACCGCCAAGAATCTCATGGAATTATTAAAACATGAAGGTGTAGCCGAGATTGATTGTCTAGGTAAGCCATTTGATCCCCAGTATCATGAACCGTTGATGGTTGAACCCAGTGATGAGCATCCTGAAAACACGGTAATTGAAGAGTTAAGCAAGGGCTATACTCTGCATGATAGGATTATTAGACCCAGCCTGGTAAAAGTAAGCAGTTAAGTTAGCTAGTTAAATTTTTGTTCAATATTATATAAAACAAAATATGGAGGTGTCCTGTAATGGGAAGAGTTGTTGGTATAGACTTGGGAACTACAAATTCAGTAATCGCGATAATGGACGGTGGCGAAGCAACAGTTATAACTAATGCGGAAGGTGAACGTATCACCCCTTCAGTAGTTGGCTTTTCCAAGTCTGGAGAGAGATTAGTGGGTAGGGTTGCCAAAAGACAGGCTATTACTAATCCAGAAAGAACTGTAGTGTCAATTAAAAGAAAAATGGGAACCGATTATAAAGTAAAAATAGATGATAAACAATATTCACCACAAGAAATATCAGCTATGGTTCTCCAAAAGATGAAGGCTGATGCCGAAGCGTATCTGGGAGAGAAAATAACTCAGGCAGTAATAACCGTGCCTGCTTATTTTACTGATGCCCAGCGCCAGGCTACCAAAGATGCCGGCAAGATTGCCGGGTTGGAAGTATTAAGAATCATCAATGAGCCTACCGCCGCGGCTCTGGCCTATGGTTTGGATAAAGAAGAAAGTCAGACTATAATGGTTTTTGACCTGGGGGGAGGAACTTTTGACGTATCCATATTGGATATAGGTGATGGAACCTTTGAGGTTAAGGCTACCAGCGGCAACAATCGCCTGGGTGGTGATGACTTTGATGAGAGAATTATTAACTGGCTGGTGCAGGAATTCAAGGCTTCCGATGGCATAGATTTAAATAACGACAAAATGGCTATGCATAGGTTGAAGGAAGCTGCTGAAAAGGCCAAGCACGAGCTGTCTGGTATGATGAGTGTCGATATAAACATCCCGTATATTACAGCTACTCAGGATGGACCACTCCATCTAGAGAGAAGCCTTAGTCGGGCTAAATTCAATGAGTTGACTGCCGATTTAGTGGAAAAAACTATGGGTCCTTTGAAACAGGCCATGAAAGATGCCAACGTAAAGCCAGCTCAGATTGATAAGGTAATATTGGTAGGAGGTTCTACCAGAATACCAGCAGTGCAGGATGCAGTTAAAAGCTTTATCGGCAAGGAACCCTTTAAAGGCATCAATCCCGATGAGGTTGTAGGAGTAGGTGCAGCGATCCAGGGTGGAGTGCTCACCGGTGAAGTTACCGATGTGGTATTGCTGGATGTTACCCCGCTGTCGCTGGGTATTGAAACCTTAGGCGGAGTATTCACTCGGGTTATTGACCGTAATACAACCATTCCTACATCAAAGAGCCAGGTATTTACCACGGCGGCCGATAACCAGCCTTCGGTGGATATTCATGTTCTGCAGGGTGAAAGGAAGATGGCTGAACATAACGTAACCCTGGGAAGATTTCAGCTGACCGGCATACCGCCTGCTCCGCGGGGGGTACCCCAGGTTGAAGTTAAGTTTGATATTGACGTCAACGGTATTGTGGCAGTAACCGCCAAAGATTTAGCCACCAACAAGGAGCACAAAATTACCATCACGGGCAACAGTGGTCTGAAAGATGATGATATTGAACGTATGGTAAGAGATGCTGAGCTCTTTGCCGAAGAAGACGAAAGGCGTCTGAAGGAAATCGAAGTCCGCAACAGCGCTGACAGCATGATCTATCAGGCAGAAAAGACTATTAAAGAGTTTGACGAACAAATCGAAGAGGAAGATCGTAACACTATAAATAGTGCCAAAGAAGATCTAACTAAAGCGTTGGAAGGCAATGATACAGCTGATATAGAGGCCAAAACTGAGACTTTAACCAATGCGATTTATACCGTAAGCGCTAAGATGTATGAGAAAGCCAACCCGGAGGGAGCCGGTGATGGAGTATTCGACGCTGACTACAACATCCCCGACGAGGATTAAATTACCAATAGATGTTTAGTTTGGGCTGAAAATAGACTGACGCGGATTACGCGGGTTCATTAAGTTTAACGCGGCAATTGTGGTTGTGAACGGAGCGAACATACTGTATTATTAGCTGTGTGTTTTCTTGGGGGATATTTTGCGTAGGTTGTAGAGTTCCCATCAACCCAATTTCTGATCCGCGTTATCCTCCTGATCCGCGAAATCCGCGTCCATCAGTTTTATTATCAGTTAATTCAGGAAGGTGGGAAAGAATGGCCGCAAAAAGAGACTACTATGATGTGCTGGGGGTGTCCCGGGATGCTTCTCCGGATGAACTTAAGAAGGCATATCGCCAGCTGGCCAAAAAGTATCATCCCGATGTCAACAAAGAAGATGAGAATGCCTCTGAGAAATTCAAAGAAGTAGCCGAAGCCTATGAGATACTAAGCGATGAACAAAAACGAGCCACCTACGACCGCTTTGGGCATGACGCCTTTGACCCTACTAAAGGGGGAGCTGGCGGATTTGGTGAAGGCATGGGTGGTTTTGGAGATATTTTCGATCTGCTGTTTAACAATGCCGGGGGAGGTCAGCGCCGGCGAACCGGTCCACAACGCGGGGCCGATCGCGAGGTACGACTGGATATAAGTTTTGAAGATGCTGTCTTTGGTATGGAAAAAGACTTTGACATACAAAGGGTGGAAAAATGCAGCCAATGTAATGGAACCGGGGCTGAAGCCGGTTCGCAGGCCAAAACCTGCACCCAATGTCAAGGGGCTGGTCAGATTAGAAGCGCCCAGAGCACACCTTTTGGCCGCTTCGAGACCCTCAAAACCTGCCCCAAGTGCCAGGGCGAAGGGAAAATAATTGAGAAACCCTGCAGTTCTTGCAAGGGCAGTGGCAGGACCAAAAAGAAACGCACTATTAATGTGCGGATCCCAGCCGGTATTGATACTGGATCTCGTCTGCGTATGCAAGGTGAGGGGGAAATAGGTATCCATGGCGGCCCTGCCGGCGATCTTTATATAACCATTGTAGTTCGTCCGCATGAAAAATTTACCCGTGACGGTTATACTTTAATGTGTAATTTAGAAATTGATTTTGTTCAAGCTGCTCTGGGAGCCGAAATTGATTTGCCCTTGTTAGGTGGCGTGATGCACAAGCTAATTATTCCTGTGGGCACTCAGCCTGGCGATATTGTAACCGTTAAGGGCAAAGGAATTCCTCATCTGCACAGCCAGCGCAGCGGTGACTTGAAGGTTATAGTTCAGGTAAAGATACCTACTAAGCTCAATAAGCGCCAAAAGGAATTATTGGAGAATTTCTATGAGGAACATGAGGATAAAGATGGCAAAAAGGGAATTATTGACCGATTAAAAGATGCCATGGGTTAAAGGGGATGCAATGTATGAAGTGGAAAGAGTTTAGTGTACTGACCGAGGGAATGTGCGTAGAAGCTATTTCGGGCATTTTCCAGGCCATGGGTTCAGGTGGAGTAATAATAGAGGATCCTCAGGCAGCCCGTCGCTATGTGAACCAGGAGAATTGGAAAGCTGATTCAGTTTCTCCAGATTTTCTGGAGCATGATTTTGTGGTAGTTAAAGCTTATTTTCCCGAGGACAAACAAATACAGGAGGAATTGAATGAATCCTTGCAAGCTGTGGAAAGCAATTTTGGTGTTAAATGCAAGGTTTTCGTAGATGAAGTTTGTGATGAAGATTGGGAAGAATCATGGAAAAAATACTACCATACCTTTAAGATTGGCCATCGACTGGTTATAAAACCATCATGGGAAGAGTATATTGCCCAGGATGGTGAAGTAGTAATTAATATTGATCCGGGCATGGCATTTGGTACCGGAATACATGCCTCAACTCGCTTTTGCCTTAAATTTGTTGATCAATATGTTAAAGGCGGCGAAAAAATTATAGATGCCGGATGCGGTTCAGGAATCCTCTCCATTGCAGCAGCCAAACTAGGAGCGCATTCTGTTTTTGCCATGGACGTTGATGATTTGGCCGTACGCATTGCTCGGGAAAATGTGGACCTGAATGGTTTGGAAGATGTGATTCAAGTTGAGGTCGGGGATATTACCGAAGATTTAGCTCAACGCGAGGTTGATTATATACTAGCCAATATAACGGCCGAGGTGGTAAACCTTCTGATTCCTGAAGCGGCCAAGGCATTAGCCTCAGGAGGATATATGTTTTGCTCTGGGATAGTGGACAGCCGCTGGCCGGGGGTGCAGAAACAACTGGAAAATCATGGTTTCGCCATTGAACAAATATTGACGGATATTGATTGGGTAGGGGTAGCAGCCCGGAAAATATAACTTAACCAATAAATCAGCAGGAGTTGATATTATTGCACCGCTTTTTTGTTACTCCTGAAAATATCGTTGGCTCAACAGTCTGTTTTGACGCTGAGGAAACCCGCCATATAGATAAAGTGCTGCGTTTTAAAGCGGGCGAGATGATAAGGGTATTTGACGGACAGGGTCATGAATATGAGGTTCGTCTCACCACCAAGGAAAGTGGATCTCTGCTGGGAGAAATAGTACAGGAATTCCAACGCAATTCGGAGCCGCCTTTGTTTTTGTCATTGGTACAGGGAATGGCCAAAAGTGATAAAATGGATACCATTATACAAAAAGCGGTGGAAATTGGAGTGGGGGATATTTATCCCTTAGCCAGCCAGTACGCTGTAGTCAAAGTGGACCAGGAGCGAGCCAGCAAAAAGGCAGAAAGATGGCAGAGCATTGCTCGGGAAGCCTGCAAACAGTGCCGTCGCAACAAGGTACCGTTGGTTCATGCCCCCGGTTCCTTTTCGGAAATGATTGAATTGGCACAAGGATATCCGACCATTCTCCTTTATGAGAATGAAGACCAAACTGGTTTAAAATCTGTGCTGAAAGAAAAGCGAGAAGCGCTCTTAAGTGCTCCCCAAATCTTTTTAATAATCGGTCCTGAAGGCGGTTTTTCTCCCGCCGAAATATCCTTGGCACAAGCTCGCGGAGTGCTGGTGGCCGGGTTGGGACCACGAATCCTGCGTACGGAAACTGCCGGTATAGTTGCAGCTTCCATAATCCTCTACGAACTAGCCGACTTAGGATAAAGTGCAGAGGAGCCCAACAGAGGGACGTTCTTTTTGTTGGCTTTTCTGGCTTCTTAAGAAGCCAACAAAAAGAACGTCCCTCTGTTGGGCCTGTTGGGCCCTATATAAAATTCAAAGCAGGTATAACAACATGAAGAAGCTGGCATTTTATACTCTAGGTTGTAAGGTTAATCAGGTGGAAACCGAACAAATCAAAGAGGAATTCGATAGCCGGGGCTATCAGATAGTTGATTTTGATGAGCCGGCGGACATTTACATAATTAATACCTGTACAGTTACTCATGTTAGTGATCGCAAATCACGAGCTATGTTAAGACGAGCTGTACGCAAAAATCCTGATGCAGTGGTGGTGGCGCTAGGTTGCGTAGCCCAAGTGGATGCCCATCAGTTGGCGGCCATCGAAGGTGTCGACCTGGTGGTGGGTAATCGGGATAAGGAGAATTTGGTTCCTATTGTAGAAGATTTTATGGCACGGGAGCATACCGGGGTGGAGATTCAGGTTGAGGATATACTTCCCGATAATAAACCTAAAGCTATTCTCTATAGTCATGTTCATCAACGTACGCGAGCTTTTGTGAAAATCCAGGATGGTTGCCAGAGCTTCTGCTCCTACTGTATAGTACCTTTTGCCCGAGGTCCAATACGCAGCAAACTGCCCGAGGATGTGTTAGAAGAAATAAAGCAATTGGTAAGCCTTGGTTATAAAGAAATTGTACTTACCGGAATCCATACTGGTTTTTATGGGGTGGATCTGATAAATTGGGATCTAAGTAGATTGTTAGAGTCTATTTTGGATCAGGTTGCAGGAATTTACCGCATTCGTCTAAGTTCCATCGAGCCCCTGGAGTTAAATGAACGGCTGTTACAAATAGTGGCTGAAAATCAGCACATCTGCCGCCATTTGCATATTCCTTTACAGAGTGGCAGTGATAATATTCTTAAACTGATGGGACGTCGTTACGATCGCGATTATTATAGAGATCTGATTGCCGGGATAGCCCGTAGAATTCCGGATATTGCCCTAACTGCTGACGTAATGGTAGGATTTCCTGGGGAAACAGAAACGGATTTTGCTGATACTTTTGAGCTGATTAATCAATTACCATTCGCGGACTTGCATGTTTTTAAGTATTCCCGCCGGACTGGTACTCGAGCAGCTGAAATGATGAATCAGGTGGAGGAGAAGGAAAAACAGCGCAGAAGTGAAATATTAATAGAATTAGCAAGCCGGAAGCAGGTCGAGTTTGTTAAACAGTTTATTGGGAAATCCGTTAATTTATTAGTAGAACAAAAAATAGGTAAAGATAAGTATAAAGGTATTAGTGATAATTACATTGAAGTTGTCTTTCCATCCGAACAAGACCTGTGTGGTCAGTTGCGCCAGGCAAGAATTGCTGAGTTAACACAGTATGGGGCCTTAGGTCAGTTATGTATAGAGCATGACAAAGTATATCATACTTAATTTTACTAGGATTTGGAATATCCTAAATATTCAACAGACGAAAGGGGTTAACCCATGGGATTTAAGGAGATTGGCAGGAAGCTTCAGTTGGCTAGAGAAGAAGCTGGTCTGAGTCAGGAACAACTAGCTAGCATGCTGGGATGTGCTCAATCCACGCTGTCCAATTATGAAAAAGGCAAACGTAGATTGTACCTGACCCAACTAGAGAACATTGCTGAGATTTTGGATAAGCCGATCGAGTATTTTATGGAAAACAATAATCATGCTGAAACAGCAACCGTCAATTCAATCAATGATGCTCTAGATGATGAACCAGAGTTACTGCAGATTATTAATACACTCTACACCCTGCCTAAAGAACGGCGGAGATCGGTAATGGATTATATTATATGGCAAAAGACGCGTAGTAACTAGGAGGGCAAATGTATGTTTAGAAGTACTATCTCCGATCAGGATAAAGAGCTGGTCTTGATGGTTCGCGAACTGGTGCAAGAAGAAATAGCCCCTAAAGCCGTTACTTACGATGCACAGGGCGATGAGAGCTTTGATTGGTCAGCCGTGGATTTATTGGCGGAACATAACTTACTGGCCCCCAGTATACCAAAAGAATACGGTGGCCGAGGCCTTAGTAATCTTACTACTGCCATGATAATCGAGGAAATTGCAGCTGGGTGTGCTGGTGTAGCCACCGTAGTAGCTACCAACTTGCATGCTGCCAGTCCTCTTCTGACGGCCGGGACAGAGGAACAACGTCAGGAATTTCTACCGTTGCTAACCGCTAAAAAGGCTCGCTTGGGTGGTTTGGCAATGATGGAGAATAAGCCTAACCTTGATATCTTAGCGCGCAGCGAGCAACTAGATATTACAGGATCATCAATATGTGGACAAGTTACAGATAGCAATCTGGTGATAAATGGATTCAAGGATTATGTAGTAAATGGACAGGTAGCCCGGTTTACTACCATTATGGTTTCGCATGCACCCAAGGGTGGCAAATCCGGGTTGCAGGCGGCAGTATTACCTATGTCTCTGCCAGGCATAAGGGTAGGAAAAGTTCGTAACAAGCTGGGATTAAAATACTGCAATACAAGTGAAATTATATTTGAAGACGTAGTGGTTGAACCCCGTTTTATGATAGGCAAACCCGGGAGTGGTTTTCTGGTATTTATGCAGAATCTGGACCGTATGCTGCCTTATGTAGGTGCAATTGCGCTGGGTGTCTCCAGAGCTGCCTATGAAACTGCCCTGGCTGTATCGAAAAAAAGATTTGTTATGGGTAGGCCCAGCTTTGAGGAAAGCGTGATCAGTTATTCCCTGGTAGAAATGGCTGCCAAGCTAAATGCCGCCCGTTTAAGTGTACACCTGGCCAGCTGGCTGATCGACCAAGAGTTGGACAGTTCCCAGGCATCATCTAAATCTAAAATTATATCTAGTCAAGTTGCCCATGAAATTACCAGCGGAGCTATGGAAATTGTTGGCGGAAGAGCTTATATTCGAGGATATCCTTCAGAAAAGTATCTGCGTGATGCCAAGATGCTCTCCATGATCGATGGCACGGAACAATTCCATAAATCCTTAATTGCTTCTCAGTTTTAAGGATCAATTATTGAAGTTTAGGAAGGAGAAAGCAATGGCTGCTTTTATCTTGAGTAAGGAAGAAAACCAGCTAATTAGACAGGTGCAGAAACTAGCCACCACCAAAATAGCTGAACGTGGTGCCTATCTGGATACTGTTGGCGATGACAAGGTAGACTGGCAGATACCAGAAATTTTAGCAAAAATGAATCTTTTAGCCCCAACCGTACCAGCTGCTTATGGAGGACGAGGACTGGGTATGGTAGCTACTTCCCATATTATTGAAGAGCTCGCGGTTGGCTGTGCAGGAGCCGCAGCAATTGTTGTAATGAACACCTATGCTCTGACCCCGGTATTAATAACCGGCAGCGAAGCAATGAAAAAGGAGTTTTTACCAAATCTATGCAGTGACCGACCCCATTTGGCTTGTACCGCTATAAGCGAAACAACCCCCGAACATGACTTGGAACGTAGTGAACGAATCCATGAAGATGCTACCAGAATCACTACCACTGCAGCCTTAGAAGGGGAACACATAATAATAAACGGAAACAAAGATTTCATCATGAATGGTGCTGCAGCAGATTTCGTAGTGTTATTTGCACGATCGAAGGAATCCAGGCAAAAGTCACATTTGCAGATGTACCTCGTTCCAACTAAAACACCAGGGGTTGAAATAGTCCGGGTTCTAAATAAAATAGGCATGAGATCTTGCCATGCAGTGCAGATGCAATTCACCGATGTTGCTATACCGGCTAATTATAGAGTTGGTAGATCCGGAGGGGGTTATTTCCTGTTAACCCAGACCTTTGATCGTAATTTACCCCTTATTGGTTCGGTTGGAGTCGGAATTGCCCGAGGTGCTTACGAACTAGCCTTAGATGTGGCCCGGAGTAAAAAAATGCTGAATCGCAATTCTACTATAAATAAATATGTAAGTTCGGCCTTGGTAGAAATGTCGACCGAGATTGATGCTGCTCGTCTGGGAGTTATGAGGGCGGCTTACTTTATTGATATAGATGAGAACTATTCCCGGGTTGCCTACATGGCCAAATTGTATGCTACCCAGGTAGCACAACGAGTTGCTTTCCAGGCTGTAGATATTATTGGACGCATGGGATTTACGGAAGGTCATCCAGCTGAAAAATATATGCGTGATGCGCAGATGTTATCCATGATAGCTGGGAGCGAATACCTGCATAAACGGGTACTGTCCGAACAACTCTAGGTTCCACCGTTAATATAATAGCGATACAATAAGCTATTTAACACTCATGTCTACCTGGTTTTAGTGGTCAAATATAGCTGCTGATATTATCGTCTTAATACAATGTTGGGGATTAAGCGGATTTCTGCGAAATATAGAAGAAAATCTGATTTTGTATAATTCGAATTATTTGATAAAATGAAGGAAAATATTTTCTAGCTTTCCTATAGCTGATTATATTTATTAGAAGTGGTTAAGGAGGTGAAAGCTGTGGCCAAACCGGATTGCTTGTTTTGTAGGATTGTGCAAAGAGACATACCCGCTGAGATTGTATATGAAGATGATCAGATCCTTGCCATCAAAGATATTGCCCCAGCAGCTCCTATACATGTACTTCTTATTCCCAAAGTCCATATAGATTCTTTGAACAATATTAATGCCGAACACCTGGAATTAATGGGAAGACTACAATTGGTGGCCTCGCAGCTGGCGACAGAGTTAGGAGTAGCCGAACAAGGTTATCGCCTGGTAAACAACTGTGGTAGCTGGGGAGGGCAAGCTATTTTCCACTTGCATTATCATTTGCTGGGTGGAAAAGTACTGGGCTGGCCTCCTGAATAATCTTGACTAGAAGCTATTAGAATTGTAAAATATGATGGTGCTTATATAGCCTGGTCAGATGAGGGGAGGGATATAATGAGCGAAGTTAAAGTAGGTAAGAATGAATCCCTGGACAGCGCGCTAAAGAGATTCAAACGCTCCTGCCAAAAATCGGGAGTTTTGCAGGATATTAGAAAACATGAACACTATGAAAAGCCCAGCGTAAGGAAAAAGAAAAAGTCTGAGGCGGCCCGTAAAAAGAAAAAGTTCTAATATGGCTGCTATTAAACTGATTAGAACCCATATTTCGTAAGCCCATACAGGTACATCCTGTTTTACGGCTAACCATAAGCGAAAATTTAAAGCCTGGTAGCTTAATGCTTACCAGGTTTTTGAATTTATTGTGAGAAAGGGCTGGGAATATTATAATCGGGAGGGTTTTTTATGACCTTTATGAACCGGGGAATGCAAAACAAAAGGCAACGCGTAACCGTGCTCATTATTATTGGCTTAGTAATAATAAGTTTTTTGGTCAGTATAGTAGCGATATCACTTACCTAATACAAGGTTTAAGATTAAAAATACATACGGATTATTACAGATCCATGACAGAAGTGAAGATCAAGGCATGAGAAAAGCCCGCTATTGAAGCGTACCTAAGTACGTCGACTGAGCGGGCTTTTTGTAATAACGATAAGATTAGCTTTTGTCATCGGTCTGAGGCGCGTGAATAGCATGTCCTTTAGGTATTGAACCAAAGCTAGAGACTGTGAGCTTTGGCACACAAAACATATGTTCTAAAATTGTGGTGACAACTTTAAAGCAATGGATTAAAATGGAAATAAAAAGAGGGGAGGAATAATTCATCATGAACTATGCAGAGATAGTAGAAGTATTGGCTCCGTGCGGCTTAAATTGCAGTCGCTGCGCAGAATATGAAAAAGGAGAGATTAAACAAAGCAGTGACAAATTGCTGACCTTATTGGGCAACTACCAAAGAATAGCAGCATTCAAGGAAAAATCTAAGCCTGCTTTTTCTGCTTATCAACAATTTGTAGATATATTAAATATTTTTGCCCAAGCCCCCTGTGGTGGTTGCCGCAGTGAAGGAAATTATTGTCCGGTTACCTGCGCAGCGAAAACTTGTTACCGGGAACAAGGGATTGATTTTTGCTTCCAATGCTCGCAATTTCCCTGTGACAAACAGATCCCGGTAGGTGAGAGGTGGCAGAAAATGAATGAACGTATGCAGGAAGTCGGAGTTGAAAATTTTTTCGAAGAACAAAATAAGTTACCACGTTATTAATGGCAGTAGAGGAGGAATTTCTAGATGGCGGATGTCAAGTATCAAGTTACTACAGGTCTGGGGGTATTATCTGAAGGCTCTAAAGGATGGCAGAAGGAGATTAATCTGGTGAGTTGGAATGATCGCAAGCCCAAAGTGGATATTCGTGATTGGGGACCCGAGCATGAGCGTATGGGCAAAGGAGTTACCTTGAACAAATCGGAGTTAAAAGCTCTAAAAGAACTAATTAATAGCATAGATTTGGATTCACTGGATATAGATTAAGATTAAAAAAATAGGTAAAGAATCCTGAGGTTAAGGATTCTTTACCTATTTTTTTATGCGGAAAAGTAATGATAGGTTATGGGAATGGACAGTTAATTAAAAGCATATATTTGAATTGATAGTCTTAAAGGCTGGGAAATCCTCAAACCACCAATCTTATTATATTACTTTTTTAAAATGCATTACCAAAGCTAGGAGGGCTGATATGGACAAACGCCGGGAGATTTTCAGTACCGCGGTGGCTGATTTTTTAGAAATTCCCAAAGACCTGGTTTTGGATTTGCCCAAAATAACGGTAATTGGCAGGAACGAGTTTTATCTGGAAAACCATCGCGGAATCATTGAATATTCACCCCAGAGATTGCGGATAAATTTAAGCCGGGGTTTTCTGGAGATTCAGGGCGAAAGTCTGGAGATTAAGACGTTAATGCCTGATGAGATGAAAGTATGGGGGGAAATCCGGACCATAAAATATCTTGATTGAATACGGAGGTGGCTATGGCCAATAAGTTTTTTGATCAGCTGGGTGGCGTAATTACCCTGCGACTCAAGGGTAAAAACCAGGAACGGATAATTAATATGGCTTTAAGCCGGGGAATATATATCTGGGATATTAAATGGTGTGGCGAAGAGCTTCATTTGCGGGTCAGGACCAGCGGCTTCAAGGCTTTGCAAAGCATAGCAGATGAAAATTCCTATGAGTTGGAGGTAATATCCAAACAGGGGCTGCCGTTCTATAAATCGATCGCAAAAAGGCGAATGGGATTTTTAGGGGGAGCAGCTATCTTTATTTTGGCGTTGTACCTTATGTCGTCCTTTATTTGGTTTATACAGCTTAGTGGCAATAAACAGATAAAATCTCAACAAATTTTACTCGCAGCCGCTCGATACGGGATATATCAAGGAGCGGCTAAATGGAATTTTAGCTGTAACAAGGTTGAGGAGTCAATGCTCCGAGACTTGCCCCAGCTTTCTTATGTAGAATGTGACGTCCGGGGTGTCAAGGTTAGTATTAAGGTGGTTGAGAAGATATTACCAAATGGAGAGATTACCGGTCCTTGCCACATTGTAGCAGCCAAAGATGGGGTTGTGGAAAATATATTAGTGTTGGAAGGACAGGCTAATGTCAAGGTCGGTCAGGTCGTGGGCAAGGGAGATATTCTTATTTCCGGAATTGTATTTCCTACGATTCCTTACGCGATGGAAGAAAATCCGCCGCCCGTTGCTGATCCCTATCCGGTTAGGGCTCGGGGAACGGTTAAAGCCCATATCTGGTATGAAGGTTATGGGGAATGTGCACTTAAGACTGAAAGCAAGGTGAATACAGGGCATAGTTCAACGGCATTATATATCATAACCCCATGGAAGCAATTTGCTGTGAAAAAAAGCAACCAAACAAAGTTTGCCCACTGTAGACAGGAACAGCACCGTTGGAACTGGGCCACAAAGATAGGTGATTGGGGATATTATAAATGCTGTTTCCACGAGCAGACATTAAAAATTATCAAGCGCAGTGAGGAAGAAGCGGTAGAGATTGCCCGCGAACGAGGGGTAAAAAAGCTACGCCAGCGAATGCCTAATGATGTACAAATTAGTGATTCTCAGTTGGAAATTTTATCATCTCCCAGTGATTCCATAGTGAGGGTCAAAGTATCTGTTGAATGTATTGAAGATATCTCTCAGGCTCAGGCAATTAAGGTGGGTGAAATTAGTAATTAACAGTTCCGGTATGCTATAATTATCAGAAAATAAGGTTAAGGGACTATCAAAAAATAAACTAGTCATTTACGCTGGTCTTTTTCACGCTATACTTCGTTGTCAAAGATTTCACCCTACGGGTGCTACTGATGTTCGCTGTCGCTCACTAATAATGTTGTAATACATCCAGTATTACTGCGCTTTGACGCCTTGTCTAGCACGAAAAATTCTCAGCCTATTCTGTCTTGTTTATTCCTTGATAATCCCTAAGGATTAGGAGGATTATTGTTTGGCCGAAAAGGAAGCAAAAGTTGTGATCCAGGACAACCAGCAAGCCGCCATATTTTTTGGTACCGGTGATGAAAATTTTCGCTATTTAGTGGGCGTATGTACAGCTGAAATAGTAGCCCGGGGCTCAGAAATACATATCCGGGGTGATGAAAAAGAAGTTGATTTTGCACTTAATCTAATCCATAGTTTAATAAATATAGTGGAGAATGAGCAGGTACTAAATATTAATGATATAACCTATGTAAGTGGTTTGTTACAAAAGGGCGACACCCCCAGACATCAAGACATTGTTTCCGGAACCATTCTAGCAACCTCTCGAGGCAAGGCAGTCAAAGCCAGAACCATAGGGCAAAAAAGATATATTCAGGCTATAATGCGTGATGATGTGGTCTTTGGCATCGGTCCAGCTGGGACAGGCAAGACTTATCTCTCAGTGGTTATGGCCGTTCGGGCTTTGCGCAATAAGGATGTGGAACGCATTATACTGGTCAGACCTGCAGTAGAAGCAGGCGAGAAGCTGGGGTTTCTGCCCGGCGATTTTATAGAGAAAGTGAATCCTTATTTACGCCCCCTCTATGATGGACTATTTGATATTCTCGGGGTGGATGTTACCCAGCGTTACCTGGAGAAAAATATAATTGAAATAGCTCCTTTAGCCTATATGCGCGGACGTACTCTAAATAATGCCTTTATTATATTAGATGAAGCTCAAAATACTACTCCGCAGCAAATGAAGATGTTCCTGACCCGCCTTGGATTTGGTTCACAGATGGTGATTACAGGTGATATTACCCAGGTGGATCTGCCCCGAGATGATAATTCCGGTTTAATTGAAATACAAAAAATCTTGTCACACGTGAAGGGTATTTCTTTCGAATATCTAAGTAATGAAGATGTGGTACGTCATCCTTTGGTGCAAAAAATTGTTAGTGCTTATGAGATTTATGAATAAATTTTTTTGTGCAAGGTCAATGGGTTAGATTAAGACCGGACAAATTATCAGCGTGTTGAACGCATGACTACCTTTCGGAACTCAAGGATTTTGGTAGGAGTGTTAAGGAGCGTTTACCTAATGAAGATATCTAAGATTTTTAAATATTTCTTTTTTGATAAATTGAGCCTGCTCTGGAAAAATTCCAGTGCCAGAAAAGGAATCTTCGTGTTAAGCTTTTTTGCCATTGTACTTTTTACTGTTTTCAGTAATTTCAGCCCTCAGCAGGTTATGTTGCATACTGATGAGGTAGCCAAACGTGATATCGTTTCTGATATTAATGCAGTGGTAGTGGATGAAAAGCAGACCAACGAGCTAAAACAACAAGCTGTCTCCAGGGTACAAAAGGCTTACCAGGAGGACAAATATGCACTGGTTAATGCTCGGGATGAGGCCAGGAGCATATACTCCAACATAAACGATATTCTGAATGTTGACAGTCCTGACAAAAAGAAGCGCCTGCAGGATGTACTAAAGGGTATAGACAGCACTAGTAAACATCCCAGCAGTATCGATGTTGCTGAACTAAGTAAATACTTAATAAATGCCAAGCCTGATGACCTGCAGAAAATGGAACAAGCAACTGTGAGCACGCTTGAATTGGCAATGGATAAGCCTATTACCGCTGAGGCGTTGGATTCAGTCTATCAAGACATGTCGAACCAAGTAGATAAACTGGGCTTTGCTCCGGCTGCGCAGGAAATAATCAAACTGATAAGCATAAATGGTCTTAGACCTAACCTGGTTTATAATCAGGAGGCTACTGAAAAATCCATTAAAGAGGCTCAGGATAGTGTGAAACCGGTGCAAAAAAACATTAAGGCAGGAGAAATTATTGTTCGTGAAGGGGAACGGGTGAGTGCTGAACAAATCTCAGTTCTTGAACAACTAGGAATTCAACGCAGCCGCTCTTATCCGCTAACCTTGATAGGAGCAGCCCTTTTCATTTTGTTAACATTTTATCTGGTTATAGAGTACCTTAAGCGCTACCATTTCAATATTTATTGTAATGAAAGACAGATGTTGCTGATTGGCATTATTTTTATTATCATAATACTGCTAACCAGGTTTCTGACTATCATTGAAATTGGTAACCGTCCCGGATTAAATGCCTTAACCGGCTATCTGGCACCGGTTGCTGCTGGCTCTATGCTGATTGCTATCTTGCTGGATGACAAGCTGGCTTATTTTTTAACTATGATTATGGCTATTTACGTTGGGATGTTAACAGGTGGTAACCAGTTATCCTTTACTATAGTAGCTTTTGTAAGCGGTACGGTGGGAGTATATCAGGTATCTCGCTTGAGTCAGACTTCTGATCTGGCCAAGTCAGGTATTTATTTGGCTGGAGCAAATATAATAAGTATTTTGACAATTTCGCTAATCGCCGGTAAGTTGAGCCTGGATATGGCCCTGCTTAGCATCTTAATAGGGGCTATTAGTGGTATATTATCGGCTATCCTTATGATTGGAGCCATACCTTATCTGGAATCTGCTTTTTCTATAACCAGCATGATTAAACTGCTGGAACTATCCAATCCTAATAACAACCTTCTTAAACGCTTACTTCTGGAAGCGCCTGGAACTTATCATCATAGCCTAATGGTGGGCAACCTGGCCGAAGCTTCAGCAGAATCCGTGGGGGCAAATCCGTTATTGGTCAGGGTGGGAGCCTATTATCATGATATTGGCAAAATAAAGCGATCGGAATACTTTGTTGAAAACCAGCGGGGTTGCATTGACCCCCACGGCAAGATCGCTCCAGCCTTGAGTGCTTTAATCATTACTTCTCATGTCAAAGAAGGACTGGAGCTGGCTCGGGAGGGGCATTTGCCCAAGCTTATAGTGGATTTTATTGCCGAACACCATGGTACCAGTCTGGCCAAATACTTTTACAATCGCGCTCTGGAGGAGGAGGGTGAAGGGCATATCAGTGAAGATAACTTCCGCTACCAAGGTCCTAAACCTCAGAGTAAGGAAGTAGCGCTGGTAATGTTGGCCGATTCAGTAGAAGCCGCAGTACGGTCTATGCCTAACCCCAGCACTGAGAAAATCAGGGAAATGGTGCGTAAAATTATTAGAGACAAGTTAGATGATCGACAACTGGAAGAGTGTAATCTCACTTTTAAAGATCTGGATGTGATTGCTAGTACCTTCTGCAGAGTTCTGGAGGGTGTTTATCATAAACGAATTGAGTACCCGGAGATTATCGTAAAAGAGCTTACAAAAAGGAGAGAACACCATGGAAACGATGATAATAAACCAGCAGGACAAAATTAATTACAACAAAGAAATGCAGCAGGTGATATTGAAGGTAGTCAAGACCATTGAGAAGCTAGGAAGGATACCTAAGAATACGGAGTTAAGTATTTTACTGGTTGATAATGGTTATATTAAAGACCTCAATTTCATTTATCGTAAACTTAATGCTCCGACCGATGTGCTTTCCTTTGCTATGAATGAGTTGTCCGAAGGTGAGCCTAATATTGCTTTTAACGAGGAATTAAATGTCCTGGGGGACATTGTTATTTCCCTGGAGAGAGCTGAGGAGCAGAGGCAGGAATACGGGCATAGTTTCGAAAGAGAACTAGGCTTTCTGGTAGCGCATGGGATGTTACATTTATTGGGTTATGACCATGAAACCGAAGATGAAGAAACTGTCATGCGGCAGTTGGAGAAAAAGATCTTGCAAGCAGCTAAACTGGAGAGGTAGAATCAATAGATGGGTAGACGGGGTCTGAGGGACAGTTTCTCCTACGCTATAAGGGGCATTAATTATGCTGTGGCTGCGGGCAGAAATATGAAAATACATCTGTTGGCAGCGGTCTTGGCTATTTGGACAGGTTATTGGTTGGGAATAGATCGTTTGGAATGGGTTATCATAATTATAACCATCTTTATGGTTTTGGCCGCAGAAACTATGAATACTGCTCTGGAAAAAACCGTGGATCTGGTCACCCAAAAATATCATCCTCTAGCCATGCATGCCAAGAATACTGCGGCAGGAGCTGTTTTATTAACTGCTATAAATGCCGTTATCGTGGGAATATTGATATTTGGACCCTATTTGCTTGGAAAGTTAACGGGTTAGGTTCTTAGTACAGCAGGAGGAATTTTATTTTATGGAAGCGGTTGAATTGCTAAGGGCAGCCCGGCAGGCTCAACAAAAGGCCTATTCACCCTATTCTGAATTTAAGGTCGGAGCAGCTCTATTAACTAATAATGGCGACGTTTATACAGGTGCAAACATTGAGAACTCATCCTACGGATTGACAGTTTGTGCAGAACGTATGGCTGTTTTCAAAGCAGTGTTGGACGGTGTAAAGGACTTTCAGTCCATCGCTATCACCGGCAGCGGAGATGGATACATTTATCCCTGCGGTGCCTGCCTGCAGGTGCTGGCCGAGTTTTCGCCGGGAGTAAGGGTTATAGTCAGCAATGACAAGGATGAGTTTAAAGAATATAATCTAAAGGAATTGCTTCCTCAAATATTCTCTCTATAGGAGGATCGCCCTGGAGGTTATAATAGGGTTATTGGGGTATGAGATTGGTTGAGTTGCAAATAATAGATTAGATTAAAATATTTACTAGTATATCCAGAAATAGAGGGCACTGGTCTAATACTTGACGTTTTGTTTACAGGGCTATCAAAAGCAAAAAAGTACGAATATTGTGCTTATCCCTCCCTACGACTAAGTATTGTCCCAGGTCCATTCGAAGGAGAATTTTATTGTGAGATCAGGTTTTGTAAGCATCGTGGGACGGCCCAATGTGGGTAAATCCACCTTACTTAATACCATAATAGGCGAGAAAATTGCTATTGTATCAGATAAACCGCAGACCACCCGCACCAGAATTCAGGGTGTTTATACCTCACCCGAGGGGCAGATTATCTATGTAGATACACCCGGCATACACAAACCCAAGCATTTGTTAGGGGAGTATATGATGAAGGTATCTACCCGTAGCTTGGATGAGGTCGATCTTATTTATTATATGACCGATGTAACCCGCCCTTTTGGGGCTGGCGAACAGTTTATAATTAATGAGTTGAAGTCAGCTCGGGTGCCGATATTTCTGTTGGTTAATAAGATAGATTTGGTCAAAGAGGATCAGGTAAAGGAGTTTACCCAATCATTTTTAAATGAGATAAATTTTACCGAGTGTATTCCTATCTCTGCCTACAAGGAACTTAATATTCCATTATTGTTGGAGAAGACCTTTAGCTATTTACCGGAAGGGCCGCTCTATTACCCAGCGGATGACCTTACTGACCAACCGGTTTCTTTTATAGTGGCTGAGTTGATTCGCGAGAAAGCACTGTTGTTGACTCGGGATGAAGTGCCGCACTCTTTAGCGGTCAATGTCGAGGAATTTAAAAACCAGTCACAGGATAAAGTATATGTTAGAGCGGTAATACATACCGAACGCGATTCCCAGAAAGGTATTATAATCGGCAAGGATGGCCAAATGCTAAAAAAAATCGGTGAACAATCACGCATCGAAATAGAAAAGATGTTAGATGCTTCGGTATATCTGGACCTGTGGGTAAAGGTTAAAAAGAACTGGCGTGATAACGAAAGCAATTTAAACCAACTGGGTTACAGGCTTTAGATTAGAGGAGGAGAAGTATGGAGCTGGCATCGTATCTGGATAGTACCAATCTGAAGCCAGAGGCCTCTGCCATTCATATAAGTGAACTATGTGTAGAGGCCGCCAAATATAAAATGGCGGCTGTTTGCATCCAGCCCTATCGAATAGCCATCGCCCGTCAACTACTGCGGGGGAGCGAGGTCAAGCTCTGTACAGTTATCGGCTTCCCGCTGGGAGCTGAGGGGACCAAGAGCAAACTGTACACGGCCTCACAGTCCCTGCAAAATGGGGCAGATGAGCTGGATATGGTAATTAACCTGGGGGCCTTAAAGGATGGAGATTTAAGTCTCGTAGAAGAGGAAATAAAAGCAATTATGGACCTGAAAACGCAGCGGAAATTTGTATTGAAGGTCATTATTGAGACAGCACTTTTAAATCAGCAGGAATTAATTCAACTTACCCGTTTGGTTAGTGATTCAGGTGCAGATTTTATCAAGACCTCAACTGGCTATTCTACCCGGGGAGCGAGTCTTGAGGATATAAAAACCATTAAGACCTATTGCCAGCCTCATCTAAAAATTAAGGCATCGGGCGGAATCAAAAACCTGGATCAGGCCCGGCAATTAATTGAGGCCGGGGCGGATCGACTGGGCAGCAGTAACGCAGTTAGTATACTGGAGGAGTACAGGTTAAGGGGACTTTAATATCTCTCTCCACCCTAATTCTTTATGTTCTCCTCAGTAGAATCTATTTAAAACTGCATTATCTCAATCTTAATACTCAGAGTATTAAGATTCCTCCGCCAGTATCCTGCCAAAATTTCCTCCAAGAATAACATATTCTTTAAGTTGCAATGTACTGAAAGGTTGTCCTTTTGATGTGGAAAAAAGCCGTTATTCTTGTGCTAGTCATGCTAATTCTCTATGGGGGGCTATTATTAAATGATCCGTCTGCAGGAATACAAAAAGCGGGCTATGACAGTCTGTTAAGATTCTATGCTGACTATCAGCTTCCCAAAGATGATACCAAAATACTGTATAATCCGGGCTTAAGAAAGATTAATATAGACTTAAAGCAGGCTATAATTCAGGCCAGTCTACCCAATCAGCCCATAAGCTACCGCCAGCAGTTGGAAAACTTTCTGCAATCCGATGGGCAGGTGCTGGTGGAATGCTCTGGATTAGATGGATGGCATAGCAGTGTGGAAGGTGGTGCTTATTTACCCCGACTGCGCGACAAGGCATATCGGGTAGTTGTATTTGATGGCGGACACCACCTGCCTACGCTGGGATTATCACCTGATATTATTATTGTTCCTGAGTACAAGGGCTATGCAGCTCATGGCTATATGCAGGACGGCATGAAAATTAGCCGGCTAATTGAATTGGTGCGGAACAGTCATTCTCAGACCATACTGGTGACGGTATCACGTTGGCGATTGGTTAAAAATGATGCTTCCTTAACAGGAATTACCCAACAGGTATTATCTAAACTAAGTTTTTCGAAAGAAAAAGCTCAGCCCTTAAATATTGATATTAAACCTAGGATCAGCAAATATAATTCTCAGCTGTTCGTTTATGTTAACCAAGACTACGCTGAAGATGCTGACTTACTTATAAAGAACTGCCGCCAGCTAGGAATCGGTGATATTAAGAAAATCAATCTGGCCTTCAACTATGCATATATTGCTGAAGATAAAGCTGATGCGTATGTCCGGGCCATTCAAGATCGCCTGGGCCGCGAAGTGGAAAGGGTAAATGAACCTGTAAAAGTAATTGATCTTATGCTACGCTGAAAAAAGCTGCGTAGCAAAAGTGAACAGGGGGACGGTTCTCTTGTTCATCCCCTAACAATTTAACTGGATGAACAAGAGAACCGTCCCCCTGTTCACTTAGAAATTTATCGACAGACGGTGAATTCAAGAGCCGTTCTCTAGTAGCCGGTTGGGAGGAGACTATAGTTGTATTATCAGAGCCGGGGAATTATTTTAAAACAAAGAGATTTTAAGGATAGCGATAAACTGCTCAGTATTTTTACCGAGAAAGAGGGTAAAGTAAGCGCCATCGCTAAAGGAGTAAAAAAACCCAAAAGCAGCCTCCGAGCCTGTGTGCAACCGTTTTGTCACTCCTATTTATATCTTAACCGCAGTCAGAATTTGGGCTTGGTTACTCAGGGGAAATTACTGGATTTCTATGGTGATTCCCGGCAGGACTTGGAAAGAGCCTTATATTGCCTTTATATGATGGAATTGCTGGATAAAAGCCTTCTGGAGCATGTTCCGCTAGTGGGGTTATACCACACCCTGGTGGCCGTGCTGGAAGCTATAAATGAGCAGGGCCTAAATCCGCTTTTCATTAGATACTTTGAAAGTCAGCTGCTGGTTAATCTGGGCTATAAGCCAGAGCTTAAGCAATGTGTTGCTTGCGGTCGGCAGCCATCTGGAGAATTCTGTTTTAGTCTGGCCGAGGGGGGCCTCATTTGTCGATCATGTATGGCTGAGAGCGAATATAAGATGGGGCTTAGCGGAGAAACAGTCGGTCTGCTACGTCTTCTGACCGAAGGAAGTTTGCCGGCTCTTACCAGGGTTAAAGCCAGTCCGGCTGGATTAAAACAATTGGAATTACTTCTGGAAAAATATATGGAATACCATTTGGAACGTAGATTTAAAATGAAAAATACCATAGGTATGCTGAAAAAAACCATAGCCTTTGAAAATTGACAAGGGAGTATCTGCTTGTTAAACTATATAAAATTAATAGCATAACGATGAAAAAGAGTAGTAGGAAAGATAGTCTCTTTTAGAGAGCCGGGTTAGCTGAAAACCGGTAGAGGCTTTTTCCAAAGGCGCTTTGGAGTTTCAGGAGGAAAACCGCTGGGGTTCACGAAATAATAAGGACAGAATGAATACCTTGAAAAAGGAACTTATTATTTCATGAGCCCTAAGGTGAGTAAAGCCTGGTCAGATTAAGGTGGGCTTCGTGCCAATCAGGGTGGAACCGCGGGTAAATCCCGTCCCTGTTTGTGTGCGGGCTTTTTTTATTTTTAATCAACAATTTTAAGGAGGTAAAAAGTGTGACTTTTCAGCAAATGATTTTGAACCTGCAAGAATTCTGGAGCAAACAGGGCTGTATTATTCAACAGCCATATGATGTGGAAAAAGGGGCTGGTACCATGAATCCAGCCACATTTTTAAGATCCCTGGGGCCTGAACCATGGAATGTAGCCTATGTAGAGCCTTCACGTCGGCCTACTGATGGCCGTTATGGGGAAAACCCTAATCGCTTGCAGCATTATTACCAGTTTCAGGTTATCCTAAAACCATCCCCTGACAATGTAATTGATTTATATATGGAAAGCCTGCGCCAACTGGGGATTGAGCCGGAAAAACATGATATCCGTTTGGTGGAAGACAATTGGGAGTCTCCTACCCTTGGCGCTTGGGGACTGGGTTGGGAAATATGGTTAGATGGCATGGAAATTACTCAGTTCACCTATTTTCAGCAATGTGGAGGTTTTGATTGTACTCCGGTCTGTGCTGAAATAACCTACGGTATTGAGCGAATTGCCATGTATATACAAGATAAGGAAAGTGTGTTTGATATTGAATGGGTGGATGGAATTACTTATGCCGATGTGCACCACCAATCAGAAGTGGACTATTCCCATTATAATTTTGAGGTCGCTGATGTAGCGGCCCTTACCACGATGTTTAATATTTGTGAAGGAGAGGCCCGTAGAGTAGCTGATTTGCATTTGGCACAGCCGGCTTATGATTATGTGCTGAAGTGCTCACACCTATTCAATTTGCTGGATGCCCGGGGAGCCATCAGCGTTACCGAGCGTACCGGATATATTGGTCGGGTGCGTAACCTAGCCCGTACAGTAGCCAAAGAGTACCTGGAGCAGAGGGAGCGTTTAGGCTATCCGCTGATCAAGGATGAACAGCTTAGAAAAGAACTCTTAAAGAAAGAGGAGGTGCAGGGATAATGAGCAGAGACTTACTGCTGGAAATAGGCCTCGAGGAAATGCCATCTGCTTTTATGGCCAAAGCCCTGGAAAATTTAAAAGATCTAGCCGAGCAAAAGTTAACCGATAAGAGAATTAATTATGCTTCTGTCCATACCCTGGGAACCCCCCGTCGACTCGTATTGCACGTTCAGGGTCTGGAAGAAAACCAACCCGATGCCACAATCGAAAACCGGGGACCGAAAAAGGCCAGTGCCTTTGATCAGGATGGTCAACCCACTAAAGCCGCTCTGGGTTTTGCGCGCGGTCAGGGTTTAGAGGTCAAAGATCTGGAGATCAGGGAAGTAGACGGTGTGGAATATATCTTTGCTATCAAAAAGGAAGTAGGAGCAAAGACCGTAACTATCCTGCCCGAGACCTTACTGGACATAATCCATTCACTATCCTTTCCCAAATCTATGCGCTGGGGCTACTACCAAACCCGCTTTGCTCGCCCCATCCGCTGGTTACTGGCTCTCTATGGTGACCAGACCATCGATATCCAGATAGAGAATGTGAAAAGTAATAATATCAGCTATGGTCATCGTTTCCTGGCCCCCGAGGCTATGGCGGTAAAAAATATTGAACAGTATTTCGAGCTCCTCAGCCAGCAATATGTAATTGTGAACCAAAACCTGAGAAAAGAAATAATATGGCAGCAGGTACAGGAGGTGGCCCGTCAGGCAGGAGGCCAGGCTATGGAAAATGAGGAATTACTGGAGGAGGTATCCTTCCTGGTCGAATATCCGACTGCTTTCATGGGGAGTTTCTCACCATCCTACCTGGATGTTCCGCCAGAGGTGCTGACCACTAGTATGATTGAACATCAGAGATATTTTCCGGTCTTTAGTAATGATAATAAATTGCTGCCCTGTTTTATAGGGGTAAGGAATGGTACTGATGCCAGCATAGATATCGTTAGAGCTGGCAACGAAAGAGTACTCAAGGCCCGTTTAGAAGATGCCCTTTTCTTCTGGAAGGAAGATACTCGAAAACCATTGGCAGATTTGCTTCCAGGTTTGAAGAACGTTATGTTCCATGAAAAACTAGGCAGCGTGATGGATAAAGTCGAGCGTCTTAAAAATCTGGCCATCTTCATTGGGCAGGAAAATGATCTTAGCTCCAAGGAAAATATTGAGCGGGCTGCTCTGCTTTGTAAAGCTGATTTATTAAGCAATATGGTCTACGAATTTCCAGAGCTACAGGGCATAATGGGCCGTTATTATGCCTTGCACAGTGGTGAAAACGAAGAAGTTGCAGAAGCTATTCTGGAGCATTACCTGCCCCGTTTTGCTGGTGACCGACTCGCAGCAAGCCCGACTGGTATTGCCCTGGCTTTAGCCGAAAGAATTGATAATCTGGTGGCCTGCTTTGCCATTGGAATCAAACCTACTGGTTCACAGGACCCCTATGCACTTCGACGCCAGGCTCTAGGTATAGTAAATATCATCCTGGATCTTGGTCTTAGCATGGATTTAAGAAGACCAATTGCCCAGGCCTATCAGGGTCTGGTTAATGTAAAAACAGATGGAAGTCAGGAGCAAATCAGTGATGAATTAATGGATTTTATCCTGCAGCGCCTGCGGGGCGTGATGCTGGATAAAGGCTTCTCATTTGATGTGGTGGATTCGGTTCTAGCCCTTTCTCTCTCAGATTTGGGCGACATACAACAGCGTATCCAAGTTATACAAAGTTTTAAGACTTCTCCTCAATATGAAGATTTTATGGTGGTATTTAATCGTTCTCACAATTTATCCAAAAAATGGGATAGCACAGAAGTGAAGGTAGAAGTCCTGGTGGATGAAAGTGAGAAAAAGCTTTATCAGCACTACTTGGCGGCAAAAGAGAGCATAGCTCAGAATATTCAGCAGCAGAATTACCAAGCCGTTTTAGAAACCTTGACCAGCCTGCGTGCGGATATTGATCAATTCTTTACGGCTGTTATGGTAATGGTGGAGGATACGAATCTGAAAGCAGCTCGATTAGGCATGCTTAAGTCTATAGCAGAACTATGCAATATGGTGGCAGAATTTGCCAAATTAAATTAATTTAAAAAGGGGATTGGCAAATAGGATTTTATTAGCGACAATAGTGTATATGATTAATCTTAATTAACCTAAAAAGTATAGCATAATTGGGCGGTGAATCTTATCGAACTAAACGAGCGACAAGGGAAAATACTTGATATTGTTAAACAATATGGCCCCATCACCGGTGAAAGCATTGCTGAACTACTGGATGTTACTCGCGCAGCTCTACGCCCTGACTTGGCGGTACTAACCATGTCGGGATATCTGGAAGCCAAACCCCGGGTTGGCTATACCTATAAATCTGACGGGGTTGACAACAGAATTGGCAAGATCTTAAAACAGTACCGGGTGAAAGACATTATGTCTATGGCGGTAGTGGTTAAAGAAAAGTGCAGCATTTATGACGCTATTGTGACCCTATTTGTTGAGGACACCGGCAGTATTTTTGTATTGGATAACGAGGGTTTTCTGGCAGGCATAGTATCCCGTAAAGATTTGTTGAAAACTACCCTCGGACAGGCAGACATTCATAAAGTACCGGTCAGTGTGATAATGACGCGCATGCCTAATATTACTACAGCTATGATAGATGATACCGTAGTTGAAGTAGTGAAAAGAATTGTTGAACATGAAGTGGATAGTCTACCGGTGGTCAAGTGTTTTATTGGTATGAACAATGAGGAAAAATATGAAGTTGTAGGCCGGGTGACCAAAACCAATATTGCCAGGCTATTTCTGGATCTGGCATGTAAGTAAGAGGAGGTTGCAGTATTGACAGAACATTTACCCGGAGTATTCATTGTTTCTGATTCCATTGGGGAAACTGCCGAAATGGTTGTGAGAGCTGCTGCCAGTCAGTTTAACTCTGGAAATATGGAAATTAGGCGTATACCTAATATATCTGACCAGAGTATTTTGGAGGAGATCGTTCACCAGGCGGCCGAGCATAATTTTATGATTGCTTATACCCTGGTCTTGAAAGAACTTGCTGACTTCCTTAAGGCAGAAGCCAGCAAGGCTGGGGTAGTGTGTGTCGATATCTTGGGGCCAATCATCGAAGCCTTCAAGGAGGCCAGTCATATGGAACCCAAGCTGGAGCCTGGATTATTACGCAAAGTTGATGAAATGTATTACCGTCGTATTGAAGCGGTTGAGTTTGCCGTGCGCTATGACGACGGCAAAGACCCACGGGGCATAAACCTGGCTGACATAGTATTGGTAGGCGTGTCTCGCACATCGAAAACACCACTATCAATGTACCTGGCCCATAAACGCATTAAAGTTGCCAATGTACCATTGGTGCCTGAAGTAGCACCTCCCGAAGAGCTATTCAAGGTAGAAAAGGGAAAGTTGATTGGTCTGGTGATCAACCCCGAACAGTTAAATAATATTCGTACTGAGAGACTTAAAACCTTGGGCTTAACCGGGCAGGCCAGCTATGCTAATGAAGAGAGAATCCTGGAAGAGCTTGAGTTCTCGGACAGGATCATGAAGAAACTAGGCTGTCCGGTAATTGATGTTACCAACCGGGCGGTAGAAGAAACTGCCAGCAAAATACTAGAAATATACTATAGGAGGTTAAGTAATGTCTAGCAAGAAGTTCATCTACCTGTTTGAAGAAGGAAAATCAGATATGAAAAATGTCTTAGGGGGTAAGGGGGCTAATTTAGCTGAAATGACCCGTATCGGCTTGCCGGTACCTCCCGGTTTTACCATAACTGCTGAGGCTTGTAATGAATATCAGGCTCTTAAAGGTGAGTTTCCTCCAGGTTTAATGGACGATGCCTTCACAGCTCTCAATGTGCTGGAGCAGAAAACTGGTAAAAACTTCGGCAGTAAGGAAGATCCCCTATTGGTATCGGTTCGTTCCGGAGCGGCAGTTTCTATGCCGGGTATGATGGATACTATACTTAATCTGGGGCTGAACGATGAATCCGTACAAGGACTAGCCAGCCTGACCGGGGATGAAAGATTTGCCTATGACTGCTATCGGCGCTTTATTCAGATGTTTTCCGATGTAGTATTGGAGATGGAACATTCCATTTTTGGTGATATCGTAGAAAAATACAAACGCAAATTAGGCCTGATTTTTGATTATGAAATTCCCGCTACCGAGATGAAAGGGATTATAAAAGAATACAAAGCCGCAGTTTTGAAGGAAAAAGGCTTCGAGTTCCCGCAAGAGGTTAAGGACCAGCTTTACAGAGCGATCAAAGCAGTGTTTGATTCCTGGAATAACCAGCGGGCTATTGTTTATCGCCGCATCAATAAGATTCCTGACGATCTAGGTACAGCCGTCAACATTCAATGTATGGCTTTCGGAAATATGGGCGAGGATTGTGGTACCGGAGTTGCCTTTACCCGCAATCCATCGACCGGAGAGAAATTACTCTATGGAGAGTTCCTGGTCAATGCTCAGGGCGAAGACGTAGTAGCAGGAATTCGTACGCCCATGCCTATATCCAAACTGCAAGAGGAATTACCCGGAGTATATGACCAATTCGTTGATACCTGCATTAAATTGGAGAAGCATTATCGGGACATGCAGGATATCGAATTCACGGTTGAAAAAGGCAAGCTATATATGTTGCAGACCCGCAATGGTAAAAGAACTGCTCGGGCCGCAGTTAAAGTAGCAGTAGACATGGTCAATGAAGGCTTGATTACCTTAGATGAAGCGCTTATGCGGGTTGAACCTGAACAGATTAATCAGTTGTTACATAGACAAATTGATACTTCGTTTCAACTGGATGCTATCGCGCAGGGCTTGCCAGCATCTCCAGGAGCAGCTTGTGGCAAGGTGGTATTCGACGCTGACCTGGCAGAAAAATTAGGTGAAGCCGGTGAAAAGGTAGTCCTGGTAAGAAATGAAACCGCGCCTGATGACATCCACGGTATTGTTTATGCACAGGGTGTTTTAACTTCACGTGGAGGAATGACTTCCCATGCAGCGGTAGTAGCCCGGGGAATGGGTAAACCCTGTGTCTGTGGCTGTGAAAGCATTAAAATTGATGCTGCTGCCAAACAGTTTAGAGTCGCTGGTGTGGTAGTTAAAGCGGGTGATATCATTACCCTGGATGGGGCCACTGGTAAAGTTATGCTGGGTGAAGTAGCTATGATTGAACCTACACTGTCGGATGAATTTGAAACGCTCTTAAACTGGGCTAACCAAAACAAAAAACTTTCGGTCAGAGCTAATGCTGATACTCCTGAAGACGCCAGAAAAGCCAGAGAGTTTGGCGCCGAAGGTATTGGGCTTTGCCGTACTGAGCATATGTTTATGGCCCAGGAACGTTTACCGGCCGTGCAAGAAATGATTCTATCTGAGAACCTTAAAGATAGAGAAATAGCTCTAGCTAAGTTATTGCCCTTCCAACGTGAGGACTTTTATGGTATTTTGAAAGCCATGTCACCATACCCAGTCTGCATTCGCTTATTGGATCCGCCTTTGCATGAATTCTTGCCTGACCATGAATCGTTAATGTTGGAAATCATGGAAATGAAACACAACAACGCTCCTACTAAGGACATGTTAGAAAAAGAGGAGCTGCTTAAGCAGGTACATAAGCTGGCTGAAGCTAATCCTATGCTGGGGCATCGTGGTTGCCGCCTGGGTATAACCTATCCCGAAATATATATCATGCAAGCACGTGCCGTCTTCGAAGCAATGGTTCTTTTAAAAGAGGAAGGCGTCGATAGCTTCGTGGAAATTGAAATTCCGTTGGTAATGGATCAGGCTGAATTCTTAATGTTAAAGGCCGATATATTAGCAGTTTATGAAGCTATTAAGCAGGAAAAAAATATTGAACTCAACTTTGCTCTGGGAACCATGCTGGAATTACCGAGGGCCTGTATGGTAGCCGACGAAATTGCCAAGGAAGCCGAGTTCTTCTCCTTTGGAACCAATGACCTGACTCAGACGACCTTTGGCTTCAGCCGCGATGATGCTGAAGGCAAGTTTATCCCGGTTTATCTGGAAAAGAAGATAATCAAGGACAATCCCTTTGCCGTACTGGATCGCAAAGGTGTAGGCGGCTTGATGAAAATAGCAGTAGAAAAAGCCAGAGGAGCCCGTTCCGAACTTACCATGGGCATATGCGGCGAACATGGCGGCGAGCCAAGTTCCATTGAATTTTGCCATCTGATAGGTCTGGACTATGTGAGCTGTTCACCTTATCGTATTCCGATAGCAAGACTGGCAGCCGCTCAGGCCGCTCTCAAAAATAAATAATACAAGTATTTGGAGACTTACCAAAAAGCTTGGCATCATTAAGTCAAATCCTTAAAAACACCCCGTACCAACTGGTGCGAGGTGTTTTTGTATTTCTTGGATGATCTAACTGGGTATGAAAAATCAACATGACTTTTTACAATAAGCAATAAATGCCATATTTGTATCCATTTCCTGAATAGCCGCACCCATGGTACGGACAATCTTGATCCCGCTCATCAAGCGATGGTACACAAAGCCGCGGGACAAGATTACTAGTTATAAATACAAGTTTCACAGTAAAAGTGAACCGTCCCCCTGTTCGCTTTTACTGCGCATCTTTGGCCAACTGCGATGGTTGAATTAATAAAAAGATAAAGTATGAACCCGGCCTAAATAGCCGGGTTTTAAATTTCTGCATATTTTGAGTAGAGTAAAATATTTGTATAAATAAAGGATTTCAATAAGCGTTGTAGTATTAATAGTATTACGGGGGTGAAACTGATGTTTGCTTATTGGCTGGTGAATTTACTTAAGGCAACTAAATCACAAAAACCAATAAATATTAGCCAAATAGGAATTACCCCTACTAGCATACATCATTTAGACTCTATCAAGGGTATGCTAAACATTGGCGACCATAAATCATGTCATTGCTGTTTTCGCCGTACAGTTGATCTACTGAACCGGGTGGACAATTATATTGCCGTGAGTGGTTAAAGCAAGGATTTTACTTTTAGAATTGTTTTATTGAAATCCTTAACCTTTAGGGCTAGGGATTTTTTCGTTGCCGTATCAGAAAGTTTAACATTTCTAAATATTGCAACCTTCGGGTATTACATATGCTCCCTTTGGTCGCAATTAAGGAAACACACTTCGGGTACTACAGATTTGACCTGAAGGTCAATATTAAGGTTGATAGATAAGAAAACTCAGGCAGCCGACGTCCAAGGATGGACTAGTGTCGCGGTGCCAAGGATGGCAAGGAGCGACCGCCGTCGCCTAAAGGCTCGGCGTAAGCCGAGTTTTCTTACCGTATCAGAAAGTATAACATTTCTTAATGTTGATAGGTAAGAAAACTCAGGCATCCGCCGTCGCCTAAAGGCTCGGCGTAAGCCGAGTTTTCTTAATAGGCGAGGTGAAATAGATGAGCGTCCGACAAGAAATTGAACAGCGCGAGAAAACTGTCCTAGATCCGCTAGCTACCTTGGCTTCTAATTCCCTGGGTAGACATTTTTCGGAAGAGCCTGATCCTATACGGACTTGCTTTATGGTGGATCGAGACAGAATTATTCATTCCAAATCATTTCGTCGTCTTAAACACAAAACCCAGGTTTTTATAGCTCCACCAGGAGATCATTACCGTAGTCGGCTTACCCATACGCTTGAGGTCAACCAGATTGCTAAGACCATTGGGGCCGGCTTGAACCTTAATCTGGATTTGATAGAAGCGATAGCCCTGGGACATGATGTAGGACATACTCCCTTTGCCCACGCTGGTGAGCAAATATTAAACGAACTGGTCAGCGATCATTTTCGCCATAATGAAAATAGCATTCGGGTTTTGACCAGGGTAGAACAGAGTAAAGGGCGCAGCGGTTTAAATCTCAGCCCGGAAGTACTGGATGGAGTCTTACATCATAGCGGCTATGGGGAAAACGAAGCCCGAGCCTATACCCTGGAAGGTCAGACGATACGCCTGAGCGATAAAATTGCCTATGTTCAGCATGATATTGATGATTCTATACGGGCTGGTTTGCTAAAGCTGGAACAGATTCCCGTAGAGTATCTGGATGTTTTAGGAGAAACTCACAGCAGAAGAATAGCTACCCTGGTAACTGACACTATATACCATACCCGGAAATTAATGCAGAAGGGTGTAGAGGTCGCTCCTTGCCATCCATGGCACCGCGACATTAGCCCATCCGTGGACGTCGTCGCTCCTTGCCATCCATGGCACCGCGACATTAGTCCATCCGTGGACGTCGTAAGAGTGGAACCGGGTCAAGAAGTGGAACAGGCCTTAAGGGGTTTAAGGGAATTTATGTTTGAAACTATTTACAAAGGACCAGTTTGTCAGGCAGAAAGACGCCGCGCCATGTTTATTGTGGAAAATCTTTTCAATTATTATAAAAAATTTCCCCACCGCATGAGCCCTTTGTACCGACAAATTGCGGAGGAAGAAGGGTTGGAAACAGCTGTGGTCGATTATATTTCCGGCATGAGCGATGCATATTGTGTTTCCTTGTTTAAAGATATATATGTACCCAAATCCCTAGTTCCTTATACCCCGCGGGCTCTATGGGATGATTCAGACGAAGAAAAACTGTGATAATATAACTATTTGTGACAATATTCTTAAATTTAGAAGGTTTTTTTGGGTGAGTATAGAATTGTAGGTGGATAATGGTGAATTATGTAGCTGAACAGATAATTCGAGAAATTGAAGCTAAGGTAGATATAGTAGAGCTTATTTCCGAATCTGTTAGTTTAAGTCGTAAAGGGAACCGTTATTGGGGTGTTTGTCCTTTTCACCAGGAAAAAACCCCTTCATTTAGTGCCAGCCGGGAAAAACAGATGTTTTATTGTTTCGGTTGCCATGCTGGTGGTAATATTTTTTCCTATATTATGCAGCGGGATGGACTGAATTTCCCGGAAGCATTGGAACTACTGGCAGCTAAAGCAGGTATTGAAATACCGCAATCTCGAGATAAAAAAACTGTTGATAAACACAAACAGCTTATTGCCGTAAATAATAGTGCCGCCGAATATTTTCATAAAAATTTGATGAGCGAAAAAGGTCGCCCAGCTAGAGAGTATCTTCAGAAGAGGGGAATTACTCAAGAGAGTATGCAGACTTTTCAACTGGGTTATGCTAGTGATAATTGGAATGCGGTGGAAGAATACCTGTTAAAGAAAGGATATTCTTTAGAATATGTGAAATTATCTGGACTAATAAAGCGTAGTGAAAATCAAGATAGATATTATGATTTATTTCGGGATCGGGTGATTTTCCCTATTAACCAGTATAATCGTGATGTCTTGGGATTCGGTGGTCGGGCTCTGGGTGATATATTACCCAAATACCTTAATACACCGGAAACTGATGTTTTCTCGAAAAGAAAAAATCTCTACGGTTTAACTCAGGCCCGGGATAGAATTCGTGAAACCAATGAAGCCATATTGGTGGAAGGGTACATGGACTGTATAAAGCTACAGCAGGCTGGCATACAGCAGGTGGTGGCCTCATTAGGTACAGCTTTCACTGAAGAACAGGCATCCATCTTACGTCGTTATGCGGAAAAGGTATTGATACTGTATGACGGAGATGAAGCTGGTCAGAGGGAAACTTTGAGAGCGATCGAAATTCTAAAGCAGCAAGGCCTGAAAGTAGATGTGATTACCCTCCCTGCTGGTAAGGATCCAGATGAATATATGGATAAATATGGGAAAGAGGGATTTTTACATTATATACAGAATAATAAATATAGTCATATTGAATTTAAATTAGACAGATATA
>CAZEDT010000011.1:0-73379 GCA_964510795.1 uncultured Syntrophomonas sp. | reverse complement strand
GGGCTTGCTTTATGGGCATTACTAAAAAGGGGAAAATTCATAACCTCTGTATGCCCAACGCTATCCTTACTTTCCAGGAATACCTCCTTGACTACGCCAGTGATAAAACCCGCGCCGATGCAGGATATTTAATAGATCAGGAATTAACCGCCCTGCCCAGCGAACAGGTCCGCGAGACGGTAAGCAAAATGCTGGAACGTATCAATCAAGGCGAAAGAGACCTGTTCCTATAAGCAGGAACATAATGCACAAGGGGACGATTTTCTTGTGTCATTTTACTTCTCAGCCTGAGCATAACCCCACTGCACCCATAAGGGGAGGTTGGTATCGCACTTTAGGAGGGCCGATTATGGATATTATTTTATTTAGCTCTATTGAAAAATACCGCCAGGATCATGATCTGGTAGAGGCTTGCCAGCTGGCTATGCACCAAATCCATCCCCGGCTGCTGGTACGCTGGTCTCGCATCTACGGCAGCCGTTGGGCTTATCTGGGTGGCGGCAGTGCAGAAACGATCTGCCTTAATCCTGTCAGGATAAAAATTAGCCCGGAATATGGGATTTGTATTGATAATGTCGATCTGATATCCTCTGCTGAACTGGCAGAAATTTCAGCAGGCCTTAAGGAGAGTTTTGCTTATGCAGCAGTTAAATCGTGACAGAATACTTGCCATTTTATATAGTCAGGCTGAACTGGTGTGGGATGAATTGCTGCGCAGTGCTGATCTGTGTCGACGCGCAAGAATTGGCAACACGGTTTTTCTACGGGGATTGATTGAGTTTTCTAATTTTTGTGACTGCAACTGCCTCTACTGCGGATTGCGAAAGAATAATGTGCAAATTAACAGGTATCGTCTAAGTGGAGATCAGGTTATGGATATAGCCCGTCAGGCCTATAAACAAGGCTTCCATTCACTGGCCTTGCAGTCCGGAGAAGTGAACGGCACCACAGAATTTAACTACATTCTTGATTTGGTTAAGGCTATAAAAGAATTCAGCAGCCGGGGTGAGTTTGGCAGCCTGGGGTTAACTCTCAGCATTGGTGAACTCAGCTATCAACAATATAAACAGCTCTGGGAGGCTGGTGCGCATCGTTATCTGCTGCGGATAGAGAGTTCTGACCCTATTCTATTCAAGAAAATCCATGCCCCTGACCAACGTTTTGAACGCCGCCTGGAATGTTTAGATGGTTTGAAGGACATCGGTTTCCAAGTAGGAACCGGAGTGATGATAGGTCTGCCCGGCCAGACTTATGAGCATCTAGCCCGAGATCTGGAGTTTTTCCAGGAACGGGATATTGATATGCTCGGCATGGGCCCCTATATTCCACACCCTGCTACCCCCTTAGCCCGGCTTTCGGGGGATATAATATCCAATCCCTATTCAACCACCATCAAAATGATGGCTCTGGCCAGGCTGATGATGCCGGATATAAACATGGTAGCCTCAACAGCTTTGCAAACGATTAACCCGGATGGCCTAAAAATGGGTCTGAAAGCCGGAGCAAACATTGTTATGCCAGTATTAACTCCCGAAGAAAACCGTCATAATTATAGCCTGTATGCCAACAAAGCCTTTAAGAACCTGGAAAAGCTAAGCCAGGAAATTGAGCAAAGCGGCTATCAACTGACCCGCTGGGAATGGGGAGACTCCCTGCACTATTATCGCCGTCTCAATCTCCCCTACCCTGACCCCGTGATAACAGTGAGTCCAAAGGTAATTGGCTAACCATGTTACCTAGTTCATAATATGGTGTTTCGCAGTAAACTAATAATGCGCAGCAAAAGTGAACAGGGGGACGGTTCTCTTGTTCATCCAGTTAAGGGTTGACAAGGGGACGGGGTTGTTGACACCCCAACCGGTATCATAGGGGGTGTCAACAACCCCGTCCCCTTGTCAACCCACCCATCTTTCAGAAAACCCGAAAGACCAGGCCCTGGTTCGTTCCCCTATTACTACCAACTTGGCTGACGAATTTAGTGATTATGCCGGCGACATTGGCGGAGGAAGCCGTTCTACCCTGCGAAGAAGGGTGAGCGGAAGGGGCCGAGGAACACGACGTTCCTAGCCTGCCAGCGACCATGGATGGGAGCTTGGCGGGGTAGCCCCTTACGCTCATCCGGCAAGCAGTTGGTAGAACGAGCTACGGGGACATTCCCCCTTGGGGGTGTGTCCCCATACCTTACTTGATAGGAGCAGGCTTAATCACTAAATTCGTCCTTCACCCAAGCTGTTAGAAAACCCTAAAAACCATCCATCGGGTTAAAGCAATAAATCGTACTATATTCTAACTTTTGAATTATCCTTACTGCGTATCATCTGTAGAATACGAACAGATATATTTAATTAATATTTTGGCAAAATGGCTTCTCATTATCAACTTTTAGGGAGGTATTTATATGCGCCTGGAACAGGATTATCTGGGAGAGGCAAGTCTTGCGGATGATGCCTATTATGGCTTGGCCACCTATAGGGCCAGGCTGATTTTTGACGTTTCCGGTTATCGCTGGCAGCGGGTGTTTATCAAGAGTTTGGCACAGGTGAAGCAGGCTGCATTAATAACTATAAAAGAGCTGGGAAATATGGAGACTGAAAAGGTTGATGCATTGCTGCAGGCCGCTAAAATACTTGAACAAGGTGATCTGGATGAGCAGATAGTAGTAGACCCTTTTCAAGGCGGAGCCGGAACCGCCACTAATTTTAATATTAATGAAGTGCTGGCAAACCAAGCTTTAGAACTTATGGGCTATGAAAAAGGCCGCTATGATATAATTCATCCCCTGGATGACGTTAACAAGTATCAGTCTACCAATGATGTCTTCCCGACTGCTTCCCGTCTGGCGGTTATTTATAGCCTGCAAGAGTTGGAACCTGCTATTACCGAGCTGCAGCTGGCTCTGCAGGAGAAGGAACAAGCCTTTGCTGGAATGCTTAAATCGGGTCGAACCCAATATCAGGCAGCTGTCCCGATTTCGCTGGGTATGGAATTCGGAGCCTGGGCTGAGGCCATAGCCCGTGACCGCTGGCGAGTTTTTAAATCATTGGAACGTATAAAGGTGGTTAATATTGGTGGTACTGCCGTGGGTACGGGTATTACTGCACCCCGCCAGTATATATTCCGGGTAATCGATAATTTGCGCAAAATCACTGGCCTGAGAATTGCACGAGCCGAAAACCTGCTGGAAGCCACCAGCAACAACGATGCATATTCAGAGGTAAGCGGCATAATTCGTTCACATGCTGCTAACCTTATAAAAATAGCCAATGACCTGCGCTATTTATCTTCTGATGATTGTGGGGAAATAACTCTAAAACCTCTGCTGAGAGGGTCGACTATAATGCCGGGTAAGGTTAACCCCGTAATACCCGAGATGATGATCCAGGCAGGTCTTAAGGTACTGGGTAATGATGTGGTAATTGCTCAGGCAGTCAGCAGTGGACATTTGGAACTCAATCCGTTCATTCCTCTCATTACTTATACGCTTATAGAATCAATGGGTCTCTTAAAAAATGCAGATCGAAAGGCCTGTAGCTACTGTATAAATGATATCAGCGCTAATGAAGTGCGTATGCAGGCCAACTTTTACCGCTCCAATGCTCTGATAACCGCCCTCTTGCCCCATCTGGGATATGCCAGGGCCGAAGCCATATGGAGCTATATGCGGGAAAAAAACCTGGATATCAAACAGGCCAACGCTGAACTGGGCTTCCTGGAGCCAGCTGGGCTGGACTATTTGCTGACCACGGAACAGCTTTTAAAGTTGGGGGAGGTAGATTAAATGAGCAGCTTGAATGAAACCTCACGAGGTATGCGTATTGCAATAGCTTTTCTGGGCCGGCGTAATGCCGGCAAATCTTCTCTGCTCAATGCTTTGGTAGGGTATGACCTGGCTATTGTCTCTGACCAGGCCGGTACTACTACCGATCCGGTGAATAAAGCGGTGGAGATTAATCCTCTGGGACCCTGCCTGGTTATTGATACCGCTGGCATTGATGATATTGGGGAGCTGGGGCAAAAACGTATAGAAAAAACCAATGCCGTTATCAAGGATGCTGATGTGGGCTTAATCATTATCGGGGACGGCCAATGGACTACCTTCGAAGAAGAGATATTAGAAACCCTGCAATCCAAGCAAAAACCAATCATAATTATATTGAACAAAACGGATTGCTTTGATTATAAGGAAATAGAAAAAACGCTGCTGGATAGGGGCCTGCCTTTTGTATCCACGGTAGCTGTCGTTCAACAGGGTATCAATGATCTGAAGGAAAAGATACGGAATCTTAAGAATCTAGCCAGTCTGGAGGAACCCTCCATTATCGGCGATCTTATCAAAGGCGGCGATTTGGTGTTGCTGGTAGTCCCACTTGACCTGGGCGCACCCAAAGGACGTCTGATTCTGCCGCAGGTACAAATCATCCGGGATGTATTGGATAACGATGGAACCGCTATAGTAGTCAAGGAACGTGAACTGGCTGACACCCTGGATAAACTGGCTGAGCCGCCCCGCCTGGTGATAACCGATTCCCAGGTGGTCCTAAAGGTAGCCGGAGATGTGCCTGATGAAATACCTTTAACTACCTTTTCCACAGTATTTTCACGCTTTAAAGGTGACCTGCGCCAGCTGGTTCAGGGAGTGAAAGCTATTGATCAACTCCAAAACGGTGACAAAGTAATGATTGCTGAAGCCTGTACCCATCATGCCATGGCCGATGATATCGGCCGGGTTAAGATTCCTCGCTGGATCTCTCAGTACACAGGTAAAAAGCTGCAGTTTGAAGTGGAAGCCGGACCTGCATCGCCTCGGATGATGGCTGACTACCGCTTGATTTTACAATGCGGTGGCTGCACTATTAGCCGCACTGCTTATTGCAATCGCCAGGAAACAGCTGCTGCATTGGGTATACCCATGACTAATTACGGAGTAGCTATTTCTTATGTGCAAGGTGTTCTTAAACGTATAATTTCTCCTTTCCCCGAACTGCAGGATTTGGTTCAGGAGCTATAGCTATGTAAACTTACATTATATCTAGTATAACTCTTTTTAATAGTGAATAGATGTTGCCTTTACGGACAGAATAGCAGTTACTCTATCCCATGTTCCTTAGCAAACTTGTCAGTGTACTGTCCTAGTAACAGGAGTGACATTGCAGAAATGTTTCACGTGAAACATTTCTGCAATGTCACTCCTGCTTGGTACTTACTGCAAGTAATAATGTTATTTTACTTGCAGTAATTGACAAAACCGTTTACAATCTAAATAACTGGAATCAGTCAAATTTAATTAGTCTTCAGTCTCCGAGTCTTAAAGCCTAAAGTCATTACTATGGATTTGAGACCGATAGGGTGCAACTGGAAACGGTTACGCCTCCCATGCGGAAAGGAGCGAGCTGAAAAGGCTTTATTTTGTTTAGCCTTTTATGCCAGACCTGTACGCAAGGTCTGGCTTTTATTTTTGCAATAATGCAAAAAGCTACCCTGCGGATGATGTTGACTAGAAAGCTGGCTCTTTCTAGTATCCAATCCCAATCTTTTTCTTTAGCCCTCTACTTCTTGTTAGAGGGCACTTTTTTGCTTATTAACCTTCTCATCCCCGTACTGCACAACTGCCCCAGTAAATGTTTTACTTCATAATTCAGACTTATTAACACCATGTCTATTGGACATAAAAACCGATGAAAATGTGCTCTGGGCATTAACCTCGCCCAAAAAAACAGCAGAGACAGTGGAGGCCTCTGCTGTTTACCATGCTGATATATATTTATCTGCCCAGTATATTTATCTACCTTTAAAATTAGGCTTGCGTTTGTCCGCGAAGGCCTCGCAGCCTTCCCTAAAATCTTCTGAAGACCAAGTTAGAACCTGATACATACTTTCCAATTCAGCCTGCTGGTAATAATCATTTTTAAGAGCCGCCCGCAGCAGCTTTTTGTCCAAACCTATTGCCACAAGAGGTGCTTGGGCAATTTTCCCAGCCATTTGTATGGCTTCGTCCAACAAATTGTCATGCGCCACAAGCTTGTTTACCAAGCCCAGCTGCTCAGCCTCATCCGCTTTCAGTATTTTACCAAACCATAATATCTCAGCCGCTTTATGATAACCCAGCTTCTGAGTAAGAAAGTAAGAAGTGCCACTATCGGGGCAGAAACCAATTTGAATAAAAGAAAATGCAAATCGGGCTTTTTCAGAAGCAATTATCAAGTCACAAGCCATACACGAAGCCAGTGACGCACCGGCTACCGCACCGTTTACAGCAGCAATTACCGGCTTTTCCATTTCATAAATGGCATTAACAATCCCTGTTGAAAAATCATAGGTTTCTTTAGCATTAATGGGATTCTTCATTGCAAAGAGGGTGGAGATATCTCCTCCACTGGACCATCCTGCTCCCGCTCCGGTAATTACCAGGACTTTTACGTCATCACTCTCAGAAGCTACTTTACAAGCTGCCGGGACATCCAAGCAGAATTGTTCATTAACGGAATTTAGAAACTCGGGGCGATTAAACGTAAGGATAGCTACCCCGTTTTCCATAATATCCAGATTTACTGTCTCCCACTGCACAATACGCACCTCACCTTCCCTTGGCCAACTTATTTGTCCCATATTATACCACTTTTATTATTTGTTTACATTATTTTTATAATAAGGTTATTCGGAAAATTCCAATAATTTATTTCTTTCTATAAACATTTGATTAGTGTTTTCCGATAATTCTTTTTAGAGGTAAGAATTGAATTTAATTCCATAGTTGAAGGGAAAAGCAAATATTATGTAGAAATATAATGAAAATATGTTTTTCAATAATCTGTATTAACTCTCTTATACTAGTAATTTTGACGAGGTGAAATTAATAATGTCTAATTCCTATAATCCAGCTACATCAAGCCAGCAACAGAATGAACAAATGCTTTCCTATCAACTGGCCTTCGAGAAATTGCTGGGATCCATTTCTGCACGCTTTCTTAACGCAGATGACACTGATTTAGATGAGGCCATCCAAAATACTCTGCAGGAAATAGGTAGTTTGGTTGGCGCTGATCGTGCTTACGTTTTTCTATTTTCCTATTTTAAGCAGGTAATGAGTAATACTCATGAATGGTGTGCCGATGGTATATCTCCCCAGAAGGACACTCTGCAAAATCTGCCCTTGGAAGACTATCTTTGGCTCACAAATGAACTTTCCAAGTCTGATTATTTATATATTCCATTGGTCGAAGAAATGGCCGAATCTGCCCAAATGGAAAAGGAAAACCTGGCCCGGCAGGAAATCCAGTCGGTTTTACACGTACCCTTGATAATAGACAAAAAACTGTCTGGTTTTCTAGGCTTTGATGCTGTAAGATCGCCTCGAGAATGGACTCAAGAAGATATTAATATTTTATCTATTATAGCTAAAATTTTTGTTTGTGCTAAAGAGCGTAAACGATCTCAGGAATCTCTTCGCATAGTCACGCAACTTTTAGATAGTATAGATGAAGGTATTTTTATTATCAGGCATCCCGATACTATCATTTGGTTAAACCAGGCCTTTTCAAACATAACGGGTTATCAGAAAGAAGAGATCATAGGTAAGCAACATCAGTTTCTAGACCTGGTGGTAGATGATTTTTCCATTCATGAGCCTATGCATAAGCAGCTCATGGAAAAAGGTAACTGGCATGGCATTGTAAGGGGTAAACGTAAAGATGGGAATATCTATCCGATCAGTTTATCTATCAGCGCTACCTGGGACCAGCATGAACAAATTACCCGCCATTTAGTGGTCTTTCAGGATTTGACCGAACATTATAAATTGATTAAGGAACGGGAAAAACTGCAGAAGCAAACTTTAACCGCCCAAAAGCTCAGTTCTTTGAGCACTATGTCGGCCGGAGTGGTACATGAAATTGCCCAGCCTTTGAATTCCATAAGGGTACTGGTGGATGGGATGTTGTACTGTCAACAGAATAATTATTATGTTCCCCAAACTGAAATATTTGAAAAATTAGGAGAAGTATCTGCCGAAATCAAGCGTATAGACGAAATTATACAACATATGCGCTCCTTTGCCAGCCTAACCCAGTCTACCGAATTAAGTACCTGCAGCTGGAACGATGCGGTTAACCGCACTTTAGGACTCTTGGGGCGTCAGCTGGCAGCTCATGAAATAATAGTGACGACCGTACTCCAGACAGATTTACCCACAACCTCTGCCAACCCTAATCGTCTGGATGAAATAATAATAAACCTCCTGGTTAACTCGATGCAGGCCCTGGATTTAACCCATAAAACAGACAAAGAAATTATCTGCAGGACTCTATGTGCTGGTAACTATACCATACTGGAGATAGCCGATAATGGCACAGGAATTGATGAAAGCTTACACGATATAATCTTTGAACCGTTTTATACCAGCAAAGCGATTGGCCATGGAATGGGTTTGGGTTTATCGATAGTTGAATCGATTATGAATAGCCTGAATGGACAAATAACTGTGTTTAACAACCTCCAAGGCGGGTCTACCTTCCGAATGGAACTTCCTGTACTACAAGATTAATTGGGAGTGATTAATTTGAATATCCTGCTGGTTGATGATGAATACCGCAGCCGATTTCATGTAGCTGATTTCTTACGTCGGCTGGGACATACAGTTATTGAAGCTTCAGATGGCAGAGAAGCTCTGGAGCTATTTCCTATGCAAGAATTTGATCTCTTGCTCACTGATAATCGTATGCCTAGAATGTCTGGTCTGGAATTGATGCAGGAAGTCCGCAGTCTGCCTTCCGGTCAGGAAACTGACATGGTCATATTCACTGCCTATGGGGATATGCATAGTACCGTCATGGCCATGCGCGCCGGATCCTGTGATTATTTACTCAAGCCTCTGAATATAGATGAACTGGTGGCTACGATAGAGCGTATAGCAAAGCAACGAGCTGATAATAAAGCCAAATCAGCGTTGTGGAAACAGAGTCTGGATCAAAACCTCAAATCCAGCCCAAACCAAGACAATAAGTCGGGTTACATTCGCAGAAAATTTGCCCCGAACATAAGTCTATATGGCATTGGGGTATTTTCTCCATCCATGCATAGAGCATATGAGCTGGCTCAAAAGCTTCATGCTAATCGCTCCATTCCAGTTTTGATTGAGGGAGAAACCGGCACCGGCAAAGAACTAATCGCCCGTTACATACATTATGGCGAAGGCAATAACTCCCTTCCCTTTATTGCTTTAAACTGTGCAGCCCTAAATGCAAGTATATTCGAAAGCGAATTGTTTGGCTATGAACCGGGTGCCTTTTCCGGCGGGCTGAGTTCGGGAAATAAAGGAAAGCTGGATATGGCCAAAGGGGGAACTCTATTCCTGGATGAGATCTCTGAAATCCCTATCAACCTCCAGGCCAAGCTTTTGCGCATGTTACAGGAGAAAGAATACTACCGCGTAGGCGGACTCAATTTAATCAAAACTGATGTGCGTATAATTTGTGCCAGCAATAAAAATCTGGAGGCAGCCGTCAGCCAGGGATTATTTCGCCAGGATCTTTATTATCGGCTCAATGTGGGGCATGTTTCCGTGCCTCCGCTCCGGGAACGAAAAGAAGATATCCTACCCCTGTCCAGGTTATTTCTAAAAGAATTAAGCCATCAAAATGGTAAATCGTTTATACGCATTGGCCCCCAAGCAACTGAAATTCTGCTATCGTATGCCTGGCCAGGTAATGTGCGAGAGCTTCGCAATGTCATGGAATGGGTAGTTCTAATGTGGAATGAAGAAGAGGTAAAGCCTAATCATTTAGAGCTCATTTACGAGAAGGTGTCTCAGCAGAGTAATGAATCCAACTTATTAGGCCCTAATGGTGAAGCACTGGCATTACCGGCGGATAGTACCTCTTTAAATAAGCTATCTAATAACATTATTATAAAAGCTTTGGAAATGCACCATGGCAACAAAACTGAAACCGCCAAATACCTTAACATATCACGCAGTTCCCTTTATAACCGTCTACGGCAGATAAATACAGCTAATTAATCTGACTTTCGCACTTTATAGATGATGCGCAGTAAAAATGAACAGGGGGACGGTTCTCTTGTTCATCCCCGAGCCAACAGTCTGACGTTCTTTTTGCTGGCTTTGTTAGTTCAAGTTCACGACACGATTTAACTAATGTATTTCAATTACTCGTGTTAAGGGGACCGGTATTGTTATTTTCGGGGAGCTGGGTAAAGGAGCCAACAGAAGGACATTCTTTTTGTTTGACTTGAGCTTTTGAAGTGCCAAACAAAAAGAACGTCCCTCAGTTGGCTGCGATGGATGTGAATTAACCGAGGGCTGGTCTTTCAGGTTTTCTGAGAGCTGGGTGGGTTGACAAGGGGACGGGGTTGTTGACACCCCCTATGATACCGGTTGGGGTGTCAACAACCCCGTCCCCTTGTCAACCCCTAACCGTTCCTACTTGCTCCACAAATATATCCGCGTTAATCCGCGTCTAAATACGTTCTCCTTTACTGCGCATTATTAGTCTACTGTGAAACTATAGAATTAATCTTCAGTGGCTATATTTATTTCTATCGGTCCTTCATTGCCAGTAAACTGAACCACAATGGTTTCTACCTGACTAATAAGAGATATCATATTACGTCCATGAATCAAGGTAGGGGGAGTGATATTTATTTTAACCCCCATACCCTCTAATTGGCTGGCGCTGTTACCAGCCATCATATTCGCCAATTCAGATAATGCGCTGCGAGGCATAAGGTCAAATTTCTCAACTGGCATGCCGCCCATCATCGTAGATGCTACCTTGCAGGCAGTTTCCTCATGCATGGCTAATACTACATTGCCTTGAATATCTCCCACTAAGCCTATAATAATATTTACGTCGTTATCGGTACGAAGCTTCTCCCTTTTTGACAAACCGGTTCTCTGTATGCCGTTTATACCCATCATTCCCGTCACATTGAGAAAGCCGTTTATGAAAGAGTTTATGTATTTAATATCCATGGCTACCCCTTTCCCTCTTCGGCCGCAACATTAATCTTAATCGTTCCAGCCTCGGTTTGCATGACTACTGAGCGGGTACTGAGCCGTACGTTATATAGGCTCATCCCTTCCCCGGCAAAAACACTGGGAGGAGTAAGGCGAATATTAAGCCCGGGCTGGGAGTTATTAACACTGGTAATGGCATTGCCGCTGATGATATTGCCAACTTCTGCACCCGACAGTAATACTTCCTCCTCAGCCACGTTATCATACTGTTCGGCTATTAATATTTCGGTTAGCTTGAGAGCAGTTTGCTGGTTCATGTCCAGGAAAAACCAGCCCCGCCATCCACCAGTAAAGCCGACCATCACAGTAAATCCCTGCGACAAAAAACCTTCACCTTCATCCTGAACCTGTCCGCTGGTAACCGACAGGTCTAACATCTCTTTAAATACATTGACTGTGGACTTAATAAATACGGGCATATGCGCGTTAAGGTCCATACCTTCACCTCATCTCTGTAAGACTTCTAAGACCCTGGCTACCATCTCTTCCGGTTTGAACGGTTTAGTGCAGAATTCATCAATACCCCGGGAATGAGCATCAGCCAATATGTCTTCATCACTCATAGCACTCAGCATTATTATTTTCTGCGCTGGATTAATCTTTTTTATAGCCAGAGCAGCATCCAGTCCATCCATTATAGGCATGGTAACATCCATGGTAATAATATCTGGCTGGATACGGGCATACAAATCCAATGCATCCTTACCGTTACCCGCTTCGCCTATGATTTCAAATCCTTCCGGTTCCAAAGCCTTTTTTATCATTTTGCGAGTAATAGGAGAATCATCTACTGACATTACTTTATACGGGCTTCCATCAGCCTTAATACCTTTCATTCAAGTCCACCTCCTTGATTTAGAAAAGTGAACAAGGGGACGGTTCTCTTGTTCACATTTCTTCAATTTTTTAAGGGGAAGCAAGGGGACGGTTCTTTTGCTTCCCCTCCCTTTATTTTAATAGGGGAAGCAAAAGAACCGTCCCCTTGCTTCCCTACCGATTTACGGCGCGGGTTATTTCTCGGGCTATATCCCATATGGGGGCAATCACCTGGGCGCCTCCCTGTTTGATCGCCTCACCCGGCATGCCAAAAACGATAGCACTTTCCTCAGATTCGGCGATGGTCATACCACCGGCCTTGCGAATCGCAACCATGGAATCGGCCCCATCATTTCCCATACCGGTCATTATAACCCCTACCGTCTGGGGACCATATACATTTAATACTGAATTCATCATTACCGTTACCGAGGGAATAAAAAGGTGATCAGGCTTGCTCGGCAACCTGATTAATACATCACCGGCGGAGTTTTTAGCCAGGTTCAAATGGCGGCCACCACTGCCCACATAAACGATGCCTTTTTCCACCTTCATACCGGCCTGGGCCTCCACTACCTCCAGTCGGCAGTTATCATTAAGGCGTTTTGTATAGGTGGAGGTAAAGTTTGGAGGCATATGTTGTACCAGGAACAGGGCCGCATTTATATCCGCCGGTAAAATGGGCAGTACTTCATAAATAACTTTCGGCCCTCCGGTAGAAATCCCCATGGCGACCGCCTTCATGGGCTTATTAGTCGGCCTGGATATATTGGGTTCAACCAAAGACTGCTTCTTTATCGGAGGGCTATTATCAACTCGACGGCGGCGGCTTTTGGATAGTACCGCCGCTCTGACTTTACTGAGAAGTTCCTCACTTACACTCTCCATATTACTGGAAACAGTACCCCCAGGCTTAGGAACAAAGTCAAAGGCCCCCAGCTCCAAAGCCTCAAAAGTAGTAATTGCACCCTCCTGGGTCAGGGATGATACCATTATTACCGGGCAAATCTTTTCATGAACAATATACTGAAGAGCGGTAATTCCATCCTGACCGGGCATATTCACATCCATGGTAATAAGGTCAGGTTTGAGCTGGCGTGCCTTTTCCACTACATCGTTACCATCTCGGGCTGCCCCAATAACTTCAATATCCGGATCAGTCTGCAGAATTTTGGTTAATAATTTGCGCATCATGGCTGAATCATCAGCAATAAGAACACGTATCAATCTATCCGCTCCTACCTTGGGGCCTTGACAGCCCCCTGCTTCTTTAATTTGGGTGAAGCTGGCTTTTGGGGGGCTTCTTCCGAGCTTCCCAAGCTATCCAGCTTTTGCCATTCTTTTTCCACCAAAATATTTTCCAGGTCTAAGAGCATAATCATACGGCTTTCCAGATTGGCAATCCCATCCATATAATTCTGAATATTATTGCTGTGTAGGATATCCGGAGCTTCCTCCAGCAGTTTGGCTGGAATTCGCAGAACCTCCAGAACCTCATCAACAATAATACCTATTTTTTTCCTGTTAATATCACTTACAATAATACGGGTGAATTCAGTATAATTCTTATACTCCATGTCAAAACGTTTTCTGAGATCAATCACCGGGATAACATCGCCCCGTAAATTGACTACCCCTTCAACAAAACGCGGTGCCCTCGGAACTTTAGTTATTTTAGAGAGACGATTAATCTCCTGTACCTGATTAATGCGTACCCCATACTGCTCATCAGCCAGTTTAAAAACCACCATCTGCTCTTCATCACTGCTGTCCATATAGCCATCATCTTGTACCGATTCAATATCAGCAGGTTCAACACTTCCCATATCCTTTAGCTCTTCTTTGGTCATTATTTCCCGCGGATCAAGCAACATGATAATGCGTTTGCCTCCATTTATACGCGCAATACCTTGCAGGCGATCGCCGCCTTCGTTTACGAGGGCCTGGGGGGGAGGGAAGATTGTATCTCGGGGTATTCTACTAACTTCATAAACCCTATCCACTACCAGTCCAATACGAATACCATTAACATCTATTACCACCACCCGGGTACTGTCAGTGATAGTATCATTGCCGGTCTCAAGCTTTACCCGCAGATCGATAATCGGCATTAGATTATCCCGCAAAGATATGACTCCCTTGATATAAGGCGGTACATTGGGTACTTTTACTATTTGAGGATAACGTATGATCTCGCGGACATGTTCTATCTCTAGGGCAAACTCTTCCTTACCCAGCAGAAAAGAAACCAATTGCACTTCTTCCAATAACTTTTCTTCCTGGACCGTATTTCTGGCTGAACGTATACTGGAATAATCATCCGAGTTTTTTTGTCCGATACTGCATAATTTATCAGCCTGCAGTATCATAACCAGTCTCTTCTTATCTCCTACTTTGACCATTCCACTAATAGCCGCAGTTGTATCCTCTGCTCCCATAGCCGGAGCAGCTTCAATCAAATCATCTGCTACCCTCAGCACCTCAGCTACCGAATCTACACTCAATCCCACTTTTCTGCCCTGTACATCAACCACGATAACTCGGCTGGATATATCCCGGCTTACCTTTTCCATACCAAATTTAATTCGGGTATCGATAACCGGCAGAATATTACCGCGCAAATTGGTGACTCCTTCTACATAGTCGGGAGCCTGGGGAATTAATGTTATAGAAGGTGTTCTAATAATTTCTTGAACATTCATAATGTCAATACCGAAGCTTTCCTGACCCACGGCAAAGGTTACCAGCTGCATTTCAGAGGAGACAGCATTATCACCATTCATCCTAATCCCTCCTTGATGGTTGTTTAGCTCTCTCCATTATTTAACTAACCTGCATTTCATCTGCAATTGATGCAATTTCTTCAATGGCATTGGCCAGTTCATCAATCGCCCGGGCTTGCTCCTGGGCTACATTGCTGGCTTCCTCTAATTGGTCCTCGGCTGTATCAACAATTTCGGCTACCCGTTTGGATTCCTCGACATCCTCTTCGATAGCTGTTTTACTTTGCTTGATTTGTTCCCCGACAGTCACTGCTATTCCGGCTATATCATTTAGTTCTTTTTCTACGTAGGTGTTTCTATGGGATGCGGTAACTGCAGATTCGTCAGCTTTACGCGTTACCACTTCTGACTGGCCTATTTCTACTGCTACACGGCTCATTTGAATCTGAATATCGCGGACCAGATCTTTAATTTTGTCAGCATTTTCAGCTGATTCAGTAGCCAGATTCCTAATGTCGCCAGCTACCACCGAGAAACCGCGGCCATGTTCTCCTGCGGTAGCCGCTTCCACAAATCCATTTACGGCGAGCATATTAGTTTGTATGGACACATTTTCAATAGTATCGACGATTTTCTCAATGCGCCTGATTTTATTCTGCAGGGATTCAACCGCCAGATTAGTTCCGTCATATGATTTGATACAGTCTTGCAGTTTTTCCCATACTATCCGGGCAGTACCACGTGAATCGGTGAGTAGCTGCCGTACTTCATCAGAAATTTCTCCACCTTGCAGAGCCAATTCTCTGACTTCTCCCACCTGTCCATTTAATCCCTCCGCGAGCTGGCTGGCCCGTAAGGCTGCAGTCTCCACTTCTTTAGCCCCAGCTGACATCTGTACCAGGGCGCTGGCTACTTCCGCAGCCGAGGTGCTTAGTTCTTCTATATTGGCCGATAATTGCTCAGCTGTAGCAGCTACTTCTTCAGCAGACTTATTAATATTGGTAGAGGCTTTCAACTCCTCCGACATCTCGGTTAATTCCTGGGTTGCTACATTCACTTCAGCCAGAGCCTTACTCTGCTCGGCTACTGCCTTAGAGGATTCTTCGGTGCCGGTAGTAACCTGCTCAGCAGCGGCAGCAATGGCCTCACTGGTAGATAAGAATTCATTTGATTTGGCTTGTAATTCGCCCGATATTTTTGCACAGCGAACCACCATTTCCGCATAGCGTCCAAACAAACTGCCCATTTTTTCAAAACCTTGATTGGCTGTCCCCAGAGTTGCTTCCATGTCAGTGAAGTCTGCTACCACAGTATTAATATCTTTTACTACTTCCTCGACCCCTTCACGTATTTCATCCACCACCCCACGAATATCGCGTGCGGAACGTTCCGATATCTCAGCCAAATTTCTTACTTCATCAGCAACAACAGCAAAACCGCGGCCATGCTCTCCAGCTCGCGCTGCTTCAATAGCTGCATTCAAGGCCAGAAGGTTGGTCTGGTCGGCTATCATTACCACAGCCTGCACGATATCCCCGATCTGACGGGATTGTACTTCCATCTCGCCAATCCTTTTACCGGATTGCATATTCTTGTCTCCGGCTTCTTTCAACTGAGCCATCATGGCCTGCATGGCTTTAATAGATTCCTGCGCAGCAGCGGCACCATTCTGGGCATTACGGCTCAGCATTTGGAAGCTTTTTTCCAGCTCTATAGCCGAGCGATTTACCTGTACCGCGGCGGCCCGCATCTGCTCACTACTAATACCTACCTGCTGTCCGCTGGAAGTCAGACGATCCATTAAACGGGTAAATTCCTGCGCAGCGGCATTGGACTCCTCTATGCCGGCTAATAACTCCTCGGATGCAGATGCGATTCTTTCGGCCATAGCCTGCTGTTTAGCCATGGTCCTGGCCCGGGCCTTTTCCTGCGCCATCTTGCGTGCCATTTCCCTCTTTCTGGCCACATCATCGTCGTTATCCCTCTTGACAGTAATGCCAGTTTTTTCGATATATTCCATACTGGCGGGTCTTTCTAATTTCTTTGCCATAGTGAGCCTCCTAACTTTTATTCTAGGTATTATTAAAGGATAATTAATTCCTTGCCCCGGCGAGCTTGCATTTTATGATTATTGTTATAGCTAAGGCCTGTAATCTCTACCTGGTTCTGCATTCCGGTCTCAATGTCCAGAGCTGAAACATTTAATATCCCATTATTATCAATCTCAAAAGTTACATCAATATTGGGTTCTCCGGCGGATGCTTTTTGGATTCCCTCCAGATGAAATTTCCCCAAAGAAATGCTGCTGGCTTCCTCTTCCTCCCAGGGTTCTTCGCGCTGCAAAATGTGTATTACCACCTCCTCCTGTTGATCTTCTACAGTAGTAAACAATAAGGCCTCAAGTACCGGGTAATTGGTATTAGCTGGAACTAAGGGTATGAACTCCCCTTTATGATCTTCCAGTCCCAGGGTATGACTGGTAACATCACTTAGTTTTACATGGTCAATTTGCCCGGCCAGCATGCCCGCTTCCAGAGCAGCCCCCAGGGCTACTACCTCATCCGGGTTTATCTCAGCTCTTATCTCCACCCCGGAGAACAATTGGGCTACCATGTCACGAAATCCTGCCATGCGCGATGATCCGCCGGCCAGTACTATAACATCCACCCAGTCCTTTTCAAGACCGGCCTTGTTAAAGGTCTGTTCAATCAAGGCCTGCATTTCGCTGAACAGATCCTGGCAGATAAATTTTAATTGCTCCAATTTTATAACCTGGTTTAAATGCAGCGGTCCGCCTTCCCCCATGGTTATGTAAGGTATCAGCACAGAACACTCTTGAATAGTGGAAAGGTCAATCTTGGCCTTTTCAGAATTAATAAGAATCTGTTGCAGGGCTACCGGATCATTGCTCAAATCTATATTGTGAGTATTAATAAAAGTCTTTAATATCTGCTGGGCAATACGCTGGTCAAAATCGATGCCACCCAGGTGACTGGAGCCTCCACTGCATATTACCCGACAGATGTCTTCCTCATAAGCCATAAGGGTGATATCAAAGGTACCTCCACCAATGTCCAGTACCAGTACATTTTCATTTCTATCCAGTTGAACACCATAAGCCAGGGCTGCAGCGGTTGGTTCATTCAGCAATTTAAGAATTTTTAGACCCGCTAATTCGCCTGCCAACAAAGTAGCTTGACGTTGGTTATCATTGAAATAGGCTGGAACAGTTACCACTGCTGCCTCTACGGACTGACCCAGATAGAGCTCAGCATATTGGACCAGCTTGCGTAATATTAGGGCTGATATCTCCGTTGGTGAATAAGTTCGTTCTTCAATGGCAGTCTGAAAATCAGAGCCCATGTGACGCTTAATACAGCTAATGGTTCGGTCTGATTTCAATACCGATTGGGACCTGGCCAGATCACCCACCAGAACTTCCTGGCTGTTTTTAAAAAATACCACCGAGGGTGTCAAGCGGCTGCCACGTTCGTTGATGATAATTTCCGCATTGCCTTCCCGGTTGATAAATGCTACTAAGGAATTCGTAGTACCCAGATCGATCCCCACAATCACCCTCATAACCTCCCTCAGATAATCTTGCGCTGGCAGGGGAAGCCTGTACATTCATTCTGCCTATCACCTGTCTTTAAGCTGATCCAGATTGCTTCTCGCAATATTGTTGTCAGGGTCAAGGATCACCGCTTTCTCCAAATATGTGTAAGCTTGTTGCCGGTTTCCATGTTCATATAGAATTATCGCGGCATTATTTAGAGCCTGGGAAAGCAGTAAGGATTCATCCTGCTTTTGTAGCAAAACTACCTCTTGTTCATTATCAATAATCGTGCGGTACAGATAATAGGCCTCCAGAAAACTGCCTTCCGCATCTAGCTGGAGAGCCTGATCTATTATTTCCCTGGCCCACCCAGGACTCAGCTCTGCTCGGGGAGCAATTTCATTAGCCTCCGTGGCCGTCAGAAGCAGGTCTAATCCCATACCAAGCTTTTTATTTTTAGCCATGCTTATTCACCACTCCTGGCCAGTATCGATTTCACTACTTGAGCATAATCCTCAGCCCCACGACAGCCAGGAGCATATTCGAATATAGTTTTTCCGAAACTGGGGGCCTCCGCTAACTTAATGTCATTACGAATGGGGGGAAGCAGCCGCCTTGCGCCAAAGTTTTTTTGTATTTCTTCAATAACGCTGCGTGCCAGGTTGGTACGCAGATCACATTTAACAGGCAGTATTCCCAGTAAATTTAATTTGGGATTTAGATCAGCATTAATCTTGTACAGAATACTGGTCATCTGGGCCAAACCATCCATAGATAAGAAGCTCGGCTCAATAGGAATGATTAATTCGTCCGCCGCCACCAGACCGTTAACAGTAATTAAACCCAGGCTGGGCGGCAGATCCAGTAAAATATAATCATAACCAGCATCTAATTCCAGCAAAAGATCACGCAAAACTGCTTTACTGTTAGCCAAATGGGCAGCCTCGATTTCCCAGGCGGAAAGGTCAGGTCGGGCCGGTATCAGATCGAATAATTTCTGATCACGAATCATGATCGTGTCGATTGACTCCTGCACGTATTCATCATTTGCTGCCATATGTAATAGTTCATACAGGCTGGCTGTCAGTTTAAATGGCAGGGTGCCGCAGCTAATGGTGGCCTGTGCCTGGGAGTCGACATCCACAACCAGAACACGTTGCCCATTTCGGGCCAGTCCATCTGCCAGGTTAACAGTGCTGGTGGTTTTACCGCTCCCGCCTTTTCGGTTAGCCAGAGCAATGGTTCTTGCCATAACTAAGCCCTCCCGTTTTCTACACTTAGGTGCATATGCAGCAATTGCGCAGGATTAAGAATTAGGACCACACCACCGTCCCCCATAATGGTGGCTCCGGTATAGATTTTTATTTCTGCCAGTTCCTCAGCCATTGCTTTTACCACAAACTCCTGTTCTTTCTGGAAATGGTCAACGATAAGCCCATATTTGACATTATCCACGTTGATAAGAACTACCGAAACCAAGTCAGATCCATTTCCTGAAGCCACATAGCCTGAGTTCTTAATATGCAAAAGCTCGCCCAGCTCCAGCAGGGGCAAAATCTCCCCGCGTATATCAGCCACCCGACTTTTCTTGTAGCGCCTTATATTATCCTGCCGTAGTTTGACGGTTTCTTCGATGCTATCCAACGGAATGATGAAGCATTGCTGTCCACACCCCACCATCAAGCCTTTAATTATGGACATGGACAAGGGTATTTTCAGGGTAAAGGTGGTTCCCACATCGATGACGCTGGAAAGACCGACTGAACCGCCCACAGCTTCAACGTTGGTTCTGACCACATCCATGCCTACCCCGCGGCCTGACAGTTCGCTAACCTCTTCCCGGGTGGAAAATCCCGGAGCAAAAATAAGCTGCAGGGCCTCTTCATTGGACATGCTTTCAATCTGCTCACCTTTGATCAATCCCTTCTTCAGGGCTTTAAGCTTCAACTCTTCAGGATTTAAGCCCTTGCCATCATCACTAATCTCGATAACTGCATGACTACCCTGATAGAAGGCCTTCAAGCGAATGATGCCGTTGCGGTTCTTTCCCATTTGCTCACGAATCTCAGGTAGTTCGATAGCATGGTCTACCGCGTTCCGTAACATGTGTACCAAAGGATCATTTATGGCTTCAATAACTGTTTTGTCTAGTTCCGTATCTTCCCCTTCTATAATCAGGTCTACCAGTTTGCCGGTCTTTTTGGCCGTATCTCGTATGGTACGCGGGTAACGCTGAAAAAGTACCCGTAGTGGCACCATCCGCGCCGACATTATAGCATTCTGAAGTTCATCAGATATCCTGCTCAGATCAGCCGCCACCCCTTTTACCTCTCTAGAAAGGGCCGGCAGTTCATATTCCAAACTAATTTTGTTAGCCAGATGAAAGATTCGGTTTTTGGAAATGAGCAGCTCGCCGATCATATTCATAAGACGATCGAGTTTTTCCTGACTTACCCTGATTGATTGGCTGCCTGCATCTACAGCCGGACTTTTCGCCTGGTCCACCATGTCCTGCTTCTTCTCTCGCGCAATACTTTGTTTGGCCAGCACCATATCCAGGTCAGCCGGATTAACCAGACCTTCATCAACCAGGATATTTCCAATTTTCTTTTGTTTGCCCAGGGCCTTTTCAACAGCCTCACGGGTCACCTTCTGCTCGGCTACCAGAATTTCCCCAAGTCTCTTTTCTGCGTATTCCACTGGTACCTCGTCCAACAAGGTTTGAATGCTGTCCAACTTGAAATCCAACATCTGTTTTATTTTCTGGTAATCCTGTTTAAGAAAATTAAATAATTCCTGGTTTAATACATCCTGTTCAGGTGTGACCTTTTCCAGGTAGTTAAGAGAATTCTCGATCTCCTGGGTTAGCTCATCATAGTCCAAATACTTGGCTGAAGAATTAATGCTCTTCAAAGCTCGCAGATATTGTTTAGACTTCTTACTGCTGATCGGTTTATTCTCCTGGCTGCTGTTTATAATACTCAGCATTGATTCCATAGCCTGGTTGGTTATGTTCATGAAAGCATTAAGCTGATGGGGTATTTTATTCTTAGCTATATGATTCTCCTTGGCGTTAGCCGGAATTTGCTGGCTGCCGCTAATCATCAAATTGATACGTTCCAGCAGATAGTCTATACTTAGATCTTCCCGCTTATCTTCTTTTACCATGGCGATTAGAACCGTGAGCTTATCCAGCACTTCTAAAATAACATCTATTAGTTCGCCGGAAGCTTTCAGCCCTTGTTTTGAATAAAGCTGGAGGAGACTTTCGCTGGCATGGGTCAAGGTTTTTATTGCCAAAATAGGATTTTGCGAGTCATCGTCCTCCTGCATGCTGGCAATCACTCCGGCTCCGCCTTTGACACTGTGAAAACTGCGCATAATGGTGTTGATGGTTTCAGGTTTATCATTATGCTTTTCCAGCAGCATACATTGGTGCTCTATGGTTTCCAGATGCTCACAGGTCTCATCAATAAATTCTTGCAACATTTGTTCCAGTAGGGGTGAGAGTTCTAGTTTTATCTTCGAACCAACCAAATCAACTATTTTAGGCTGCGCAGACGCAGCTGCCTCAGGCTCAGCTTCCTTTGAACTCAGGAGGGACCTCATTAGCTCCACTTCCTGAACAAAGCCCTGAAAATTATAATCATTAATAGATATTTCAAAGGACTCCTGAGGGAGCTTGCCTTCCAGTTCCTGAAGACGAGCGGCCAGTTCCCGGATTAGAAGGTTTATGATATCAACCCCCCGTAGCAGAACATCGGTAACTTCTGAACTGGAAACGTATAAACCCTTTTTCATATCGGTAAGGAATGATTCTAAAACATGGGCAGTTTCATGGATGGGTACGAAATCCACAAAACTAGCTACACCTTTGACCGAGTGCATGGCTCGAAAAATCGAATCCAGTAATTCAGCCTGAAAATCCGTTTCCAGTTTCAATATTCCTTCTTCAATACCGTTCAGGTGTTCAGTTGATTCCTCGACGATTCCCTGCAGTATATCAATATCATCGGGTTCAAAAATGAATTTCATGCCCGTCTCCCTTTCAGTTCAAGGTAGGGGGACACACCCGTTCCGGCAACCTTATCAGTGTCACACAGTGACATCTATAGTCTCCGAAGGGGGCAATGTTCCCCGGTACCACTAAATATGATGCTCATGATCACAACCAGGTTCATGTTATTAGATTATTTCACTCTAAGAGCATGCGAATATTTTCAATTAGAACTTCTGGTTCAGTAGGTTTTACAATGTAGATATTCGCGCCAGCTTCAAAGCCTCTTTGCTTGTCTTGAAACTCATCCTCAGTGGAAATAATTATTATCGGCATGTCCTCATACTGGGGATCATCCCGCAGTCGTTCAATCAGGGTATAGCCATCCATTATAGGCATGTTGATGTCAGTAATGCATATATCTATCCGATCCTCACTGCCACAGAGCTTTTCCAGGGCATCAGCCCCGTCGATGGCACTAATGATATCAAGCCCTATACTCTTTAAAATGTAGCTATGAAAATTCCGTATCATTTCGGAATCGTCTACTATTAATACCTTGCCTTGCATCATAAACCTCCTCTACTGCTCATTTCTGGTAGACAATATGATCATCCATTCTACGGATCTTAAAAGCGGTACTAATACGACTTAAGGATTCGGCATGACCCAGGAAAATAAATCCCCCCGGGTTTAGCATGGCATAAAACTTGTCTACTACCTGCTTACGAGAAATATCATCGAAATATATTAGGACATTGCGACAAAAAACAAAATCATAATTATCCTCCAGACGAAGTGCGCGCCGATCCATAAGATTCAGATGTTCAAACACCACCAGATCCTTGATATCTTTCTTGACAGCATACTGGTCAGGGGATGGACTAGTAAAATACTGCCGCAAATAAGACGGTGGAACATCCTTTATTGAGCGCTTATCATAAATTCCCTGGCGGGCATAGGCTAATACATTTTCATCGATATCTCCCGCCTTGATCAGAACATTCCAGCGTTTAAAGTTATCTAACATTTCCTTTAAGATGATAGCCAGGGTATAGGGTTCTTCGCCGGTAGAACAGCCGGCAGAAAATATTCTGATGGTTGGATTACCCTCGGCCGATTTTTTTTCCATCACCTCATTCAGACAGGACTCCGCGAAAACCTGCAACTGGGAAAATTCTCGAAAAAAGTAGGTTTCATTGACGGTTAAAAGGTTCATTAGTTCCTGAAATTCCCGTCCGTTGCGATCCAGGTTTTTGAGAAACTTGATATACTCATCTACCCCTTTGAATTGTCCTAGCTCCATGCGTACCTGAATACGCTTTTTCAAATAATAGATTTTATTCTCTTCATAACTAATACCGGTCCGTTCATAAATTAAATCCCGGAGTTTCATGAAATACTCAAGTGCTAATTCCATCAAGTCACCTCATCTACACCAGTTTTCCCAGTGACCTCTCAATGTTCTCCAGAAGCTCATCATCATTTAACTGTTCCTTTAAGGTGATGAGAGCGGACTGAGCCGCCTGGTTTCCATAAAGCCCAAGTGCTTCAACAGCTCCCAGGCAAAGTAATTTATTTTCCGGATTGAGATATCTTAATAAAACAGCTAATATTTCTTCATTTTTATAGTCACCCAGTAAAACCAGAATTTCGTACTTGTTAATGTCCTTAATCGGTTTCTCCAGGTACTTCTCCAGAGCCAGCAATAATTCTTGGGGAAGATATTCCAGTTGGCTGCGGTGCAATATTCCTTCAATGGCATTAATAATTTCCTTATGCATAACTAAGTTCTGATCTTCCAATAGCGAAATAATTAGAGCCATATGAATCTGACTACCTCGACGAGCTACAAATTTTAAAAATGAATACTGTTCAAGGAAACTAATTGACTGGTAGTGAGGATACATCTTGTTTACACATTTAATTGATTCCTCGTCACCTATAAGCGCCATAGTTTCCAGACAGGTACAACGCAAGAGGGTGTTACGGGTATTTAAAAACAGCTTATTGATCTGCTCAATATGGCCATAAGCCTCCATTTTACCCAGGTACTCCACCGCCGCAATCACATTATTAAGGTCTGGATCAGCCAGCGACTCCGCTATTAGATCTGCTGCAGCATTCATACCAATCTGGCAAAGAGTATCCAAGACGAATTTGCGAATGTCCTTATCCGGGTTTCTTAATAGCGGTCTCAATGCCACAATGGCATCCTCACCCTGGCGTGCTAAAATCTCTATACAGCCGTTGCGAATAAATGCATCATCACTCTTCAACATAGGAATTACCTGATTAATTAATTCCGGACCCTGCATACTCTTCAGACTATTAACCATCGCTTCGCGCACAAAACGAGATGGCTCTACCTGCAGTCTCTCCACGAGAGCTCCAATCCCTTCAATATAGGCATCATAGGCAATATCCTCGGCCGCAAAAGCTCTTATTTTCTCCTCCGGAGAATGCAAGTCCCTGATCAAATCCTCTAAACTCAAAACTACTGCACCTCCTCTGTCCAAGCATCTTATTGGAATTTATATCAATATTCACAGCAATTACTATGCCAAGTTTGACAAACAGTTTTTACTGGGGCAAATTTCGGTAGTTTAGTTTCTTAATATATAATTGTTTTGATAATTTGTTCAATTTTTATACAATTTTTTTGTTCATTCGTGCAAATTCTACACAATAATCTTGCACAATTAGTTTTATTTCGACATATATCAACCGCTCGTCACTTAATCTACTGTTCGGTTTTGAATCTGGAGTAATTGTTAGGCTTCTACCTGATACGCATCTTGTAACAAGTGAGACACCTTAACAATCTTCAGAACTTTAGGTATACTTAGGGGAATGAAATGTCCATCTAGAAATACCATGCCAGGGGGAATAGTGATGGAGAGAGTTATAATATTTGCCCCCCATCCGGATGATGATATCATCGCCTGTGGGGGAACTATTGCCAAACATATTCAAAAAGGTAATGAACTGGCCATAACCTATATCTCTTCGGGAGAAGCTGGCAGCTTAAGCTATTCTGCGGAGGAACTAGCCTCCCTACGCAAGGAGGAAGCCCGCCGGGCGGCGGCTCATCTGGGGGTTTATGATCTCATATTTCTGAATAATCCAGATGGGTATATTTCTTTTACCCGGGAACCATTGGAACAAATAGTGAAACTAATTCGTGAAAAAAAGCCCACCATGGTCTACCTGCCGCATGAACGGGAAGCCAATCGTGACCATCAAACCACCTGCCAGCTGGTAATTGAAGCTTGTAAAAGAGCTGCTGGCCCTTGGTTTCAGGCTTGTGGCCCTGATCCTTGGTCGGTAAGCAGTGTGCTGACCTATGAGGTATGGACTCCATTGCACACTTACAACCTGGTTGAAGATATTAGTGACTATATAGATGTGAAATTGGCTGCTCTGCGGGAACATAAGTCACAGATCGAGTCCATAGCTTATGATGAGGCTGTCCAGGGATTAAATCGTTTTCGGGGAGTTATGAGTGGAGCAGGTCAATATTGTGAATGTTTTCAGATATTAAAAGCATAAGTATCAGGGATTTCTCCAGCTTTGATCTCAAGGAGTTGAACTAGCTGCATGTCGATATCAGCACCCAGAGTATTAATGATTACTCCGTTTCACCGCCAACAACGCGGCAATAGCGTAACCAGTGCCCGGCTTAAAAATGGTCTTGAATCTCGTGGTTTTGGTATAGATCTGCTGTCCCTGGAGGAAAGCCATGCTTTTTCCCAACTTGGAATGTGTTTGGATCTAAAACAATATGCGCTGGTCCATGCTTTGCATGCTCGACATTTGGCCCAGGCTCTGGAGGAAATTCCCCGTTTATATGAGCTCCCCATAATCCTGACTACCACCGGCACCGATCTACACTTTGACATGCATGGGACTGAGTGTTCTCGCGTGGAAAAAGCTTTCCAGGCAGCATCTAAAATAGTTGTCTTCCACAAGGACTTTGTTGAGTTAATTGCGGGAACTTATCCAGAGCTTAAACATAAATTAGTGGCCATTCCCCAGGGAGTCTTTTTGCCTTTAGGACTGCCTTGCACGCGCCAGCAATTAGGTCTTAGTGACAAGGATTTTGTTTTTCTCCTCCCGAGCGGACTTAGGCCGGTAAAGAACATAGCCTTGGCCATCGATGCTATGGAAAAAGTACAGCCAGACTATCCGAATCTTCGGCTCTTAATCATGGGCGCAGATCTTAATCCAGATTACAGCAGGCCTATCTTGGAGCACATTAAGAACCGTTCCTGGATCAAATATCTCGGCGAGATACCCCACGACCAGATCCGCAGCCTGATGATGCAGGCTGATGTCGTCATTAACACCTCCCAGGCTGAAGGTCAACCCCAGGCCGCTCTGGAAGCCATGAGCCTGGGTAAACCATGTATTTTGACAGCAGTGCCCGGTAATTCAAATATCATAGAACCAGGAAAAGAAGGTTACTATGTGTGTAACGAAGAGGATCTTATCCAAGCAGCTAAAACCTTAATCAACAACCCAGATATGGCTAAAAAGATGGGACTGGCAGCTCATCATCTAGTAACAGACAAGTACCGCCTGGAACAAGAATTAGATGCCTATACCGCTCTTTACCACCACTTGTTAAAATGACACAGGGGGCGGCGGTTGGGTTCTTGTGTTTTGCCGTCTACGATATAAAGGATTGAGCATCAGACCGGATACTTGCCTGATGTTCAATCCCTAGACTTGCTTTGGCCAACCCTAACATGTTTTCAGCGCATTCTTACAGTTATTAAGCTTCCTCATTATCAACAACAGTATCTAGCTTGCCATCCCGGAAATACAGCATTTTGCCATTATCATAATACCAATATTCCACCTCTCCATAAGGAGTAGACAGCATCTTCTTGCTGGACGGCTGTCCCCATGCAGAACCTTCTGCAGTTCCCTTGGAATCTCCGATTTGAGGATTGGGTATAGAGGTATGCGATAGGTATGTATGATCAGAATCATCATAATAACCCGAGTCATTGGAAGCTGTTATAATGCCGTCAGTTACCACAACTCCTCCAAGCTCTTTTTCCGGAACCTTTATTCCAAGCCAGGCTAAAGATACAGCAATAGTACTAATAATAATACTTGATAAGACTATATCTTTAGTTTTATAATTCTTCATTATTTTACCCCCTAAATACGTTTATATTAATATAATAGGATTTAACTACCAGTTTTACAACTAATTCGACAATATATCCAAGAATAATTTGATCTACTACAACTTGACCAGATTGCATATTGACAATATATGTAAATACTGAATCTGTTATCAACCCGCACTAGGGACTTTCACCCATTAGACTGCGCCCATGCCGGGCGCACACCAAAAAGCCCAGCAATGCCAATTACGAGCCAAAATAATGGATCAAACCTGACCATTTTTAGCTTTCAACATATCAATTGTAAACTGATAATACTCTTCAAGCGTCTTTTTCAAAATCTCGTCTGATTGTACTAAAATGATGTCGATTTTATAATAATCCTTGAGCAAAAGGTGTACATCTTCCATTAATATACCTCTTTGTATTAATTGTGTTTTCTGCTTCTCGGTAAAACTGCTCTCAAAATTTGCCTTATCCTGTTTAGTGTAGTATTTCTGGTAGTCGCCGTACGTCCAATTGCCCATATCCCTATTCTCTAATTCCGGATACCCGCGCTTCACACGCTTTACCATTTCTTCAGGTAGCTTCCATGATCTTTCTATAACTCTGTAATCGTTTAATGAAAATGTGGCTATCTCCTTTTCTGTATATCCATGCTGAATTAACTCGTTCTTGAAAACATCACTATATTTGCTTAATGGTGTTGTAACAATAACTCTATCCATGTTTATTTTTGGAATTAGAATATTCATAGACCGCGGCAATTCAACCTGTTTAAGTATTTTATCCCTGTTTGGATAGTCTTTATTGTTAATTGCCTCAAGAACTTCTTCTGGTAGAAATTGTGCAATATCATATAGTGAAAAATCAGTGCTGTTTATTATGAGCAGATGCTTTTTTTTATCTGATTTTATATCTACTTTAAAATAATCAGAAAAGAAACTCGAAGTAAGATAAGCTATATCGTTTTTACAAACAGCAGGTTTTTCCATCATGTACATAATATATCCGTCTTTATATACGTAGGGTGTATCAAGCTTGATTCTCAAAACTATATGATCTTGCTTTAACACGATACTACCATTTTCAACTGAATAGGTTAGCCCTAATAATAGGCTTGCATCCTTTGCCGAAATCATCGAGGTCCCGTTAATATCCATAATCAGATTGCTCTTTTCAGTATCTGTCTGACATCCGGCAAGGGTAAACAAACCTATTAGAAAAGCAATGTAAATAATTTTTTTCATAAACAATCCTCTCAACTGAACTATGCGCTTACGCTCAACAGCTTGCAACACTTTCCAAGCTGCCAATCAAAATTTTATTGGCAGCTTGGTTTGGGAATTAACTAAAGATAGAATTCACCATAAGAAGTTCCATTATTTTCAAGCAATTTCATGGATTATTGACGATCATATGGTCAAGCTGGTCATTCAGGGTGAGTTGACTTAAGGCGATTAAAAGGCGGTGTTTCTTGGCCAGCTATTCCGTCAATTTCTGGACAACTAACACCGTCTATCTCCTGACATTATGGCTCTAACATGAATATCAGCAATTAGATTCTTGGTGGAATACTCTGGATAGTAATAGAACATTAGCTTGCTAACTCTGGATTGTCCATTTTATCGGGGAAACCTCACTGCACTATTTAATTTCTTCTAACTCGTGGTGATGAAGTCTTAAAACTCTATCTGCTACTTCTGTAACTGATTTATCATGTGTAACAACAACAAATGAAGTTTCTGTATTAGATGAAAAATGTTTCATTAAATCTACAATTTCCTTACTCGTAGTGGAATCTAAATTACCAGTGGGTTCATCCGCTAAGATCAAATCTGGATAATTAATAAGGCTTCGTGCAATACCAACTCGTTGTTGTTCTCCGAAGCTAAGTTGTGATGGAATGTGATTTAGCCGATTATTCAATCCAACACTATTTAATAATTCACGTGCTCTCACTTTTATTTCTTTCGGGCTCTTTTCAGCTAATAAATTAGCCGGTAATTCAACATTTTCTTTAGCAGTCAAGAAAGGAATAAGATGAAAACCTTGATATATTAGTCCAATCCTGGTCAGGCGCAAATATTTCTGAGTTTTATTATCAATTTGTTCTACATTATATTTACCAAACAGCTCAATCTTTCCTGCAGTTGGCTTTTTAAGCATTCCAATTATATGTAGAAGGGTTGATTTACCTGAACCGGAAGGTCCTATCACAACAACAAATTGACCTTTATTTACATTAAAATAAATATTATCAAATACTTTAATATTACTACCACTCAAATGGTATTCTTTTGTCAGGTTTTGTACGGATAAAATATTATTCATCAAAAGTTCTCCTTTGTTAAAACATCAGCTATAGAGACTTTATTTAACTTCCATATGGAAAACAGTGTTATCAAAATTAATAGAATAATATTTACTATAATAAGTATGTAAATATCGTTAAGGACCGCTGTAGGAAAGCATTTTAACAAAAAGTTTTTATACAGTATTTTTGTAAGTATAATGCCAGTTGATATGACTAACGAAAATAATATACACATATCTACAAAAAAATGAGTATATAAAACCTTCATTTGCGCTCCACAGGCGCTTAGGATTGCATATAATTTTGATCTGTCTCTTAGCCTTAAAAATGAACATCCAATAAATAGTAAAAAGTAAATAATCACCAAACCATTCTTTATATAACCAAAACTACTAGTATTCAATTTATTGACTTCGTTTTTTTCGACTGCTAATCGGGCTAGCCTCCATTCAAAAGTAATATTTGAATCTTTTCCTATTGCACTTAGAATATCTTCTTCACTCATATTTTCTTTATTGAACTTTATATACATGGAGGTAAAATCAATATCAGACATTTTATTAATTATAGTGCTAGCATTTTTATAAGGTGCTAATATATGAGGGCCATACAAATTATCGGAAATGATTCCAGTTACAATGCCTTTTGTATTGTGTTGGGGTGCTTTATATTTCGCCCAACTTAAATTAACTTCATCACCGATTTTTAACCTTAACCTATCAGAAACGGTTGAAGTTATAATAATACCATCATTTTTGAAATCTCCTTTAATTAACATATCCGGATTATCGGGAAGTAAATGTGAAACGTCTTCTAAACCCTTAACAAATATTACTTCAGCAAACATTTCTTTGTTATTTTTCGGGTTATTAACTGTTAAATCATCCCATGTATCAATACAAGCCACTTGTGATATACCTGTCCATTCCATTAGTTTATTAAAATCGTTTTCATGTAATGGACCAGAAATACGAAGGTCATAACTACTACTCTTGTACGGAAAAACTCTAATATATTCATATGACAAAGGAATAGAATAAACTATTACTATAACTGCAAAAAGTAAACTAAAAAATAAATAGTGTTTTAAATATTTATAGGGATTTTTTTTGATTTCTTCTAATAATAATTTGATGGAAAAATGTAAATTTTTCATTAATTCACCACCATTTTTTATTCCAACGAAAATAACATGCTTCTATTTGCATTTAAAGCAAATTGTTACGGGTTTTATCTCTTATATTGTCATACATCTACCTCAAATGAGATAGATGTATGATAAAAATAAATTAATATTACCTATTTACTGAAACTGCGTCAGTTCTCCAAACATCGGGCGCAAATGATCCTGAACCCCATTTTCCTCTATGAGTTCCATATGTCTGAGTTTGTGCGCTTGCCACCAAATTAATCCACTGTTGGTAACCTGCTATGATATATTGGACTCCAGAATCATAACTCCAGCACATGTCACTATCGAGCCACACATCCTTATGTTTAAGTTCAAAATTCAAGGCGGGGAGATTATTATGGCTTACAACAGATGGTTGCCTTAAATACCTGTCTAACATCATATCAAAATGGTATGTGCCAGCAAATGGAACTAAAATACTAGCATCTCCATCGGCAGTTACTGATCCACCAAGAGATACTACTTGTGGGTTCATAGTAAAATTGCATCCTATTGTGCTCCTGGTTTTTATGTTCTTATCAACTGGTTGCTCATCACTAGCAAAGACCGCACTTGACATGCTGAAAACTAATAACATACAAATACATAAGATCAAGCTTGTTTTTTTCTTTAATAGCATTATATATTCTCCTTTCATTTGGAACGATTTTAATAGGTCAGCCTTATATATAGTATTAATTAAACTACCTAGCGTTTTGCGTATGAAAGCTACTTTACAGGATGACTCCGTATCATCTGGAATAAATCATCATTCGCCTCTCTAAATTACATATTATAATATTTCTAGGAACACTACCCACATAGGCATCACCTCCTTTATATCATATTCCCACCTACTTATTGGTATCTGATAACTAGACTAATAAGCATGCAAAAAGGTTGACAAAAATTTATAACTTTTTTGTCAACCTTTTCTGTGACCAAATGGTCTTATTATTAAATTGAACTGAAAGGTGGTATATCCATGAAGAAAAGTGCTCGTATTTTAGTTCCCCTGATGTCTTTGTTGGTTTTTATGATCTGTTTACCTGGTGTTGCTGCTGCTGTCGAAGATCAAATTTATCCATCCGCAACTGTTGAAGGAACAGTTTGCCCCAACCTCGAAAATGGAATTGAAATCAATCTGCAGGAAACTTCCGGTGCAATTTCATCCCTCATTAAACAATGGAATTGCACAATTGCTGATAATTCGAATGGAACCGTTGCCATTTACGGCGAAACAACTTCTTATGGTACTGTTGACTATCTGGATGTAGAGGTTTTCCTGCAACGTTGGAATGGATCGAACTGGGTTGATGTAACCAGCCGTACTTACAGTGATAGTTCATACTTTTATGTTAGAGGTTCTTCATCAATTACAGTAGCCAAAGGATACTCTTATCGCTGCAGAGCGGTTCATCATGCTCAAAATGCAGGTAGCAACAGTACTCAGACCTCAGTTTCCAATGCTTTATTTGTCCAATAGCTTTTGCTTTAACCTTTAGCAGTGGGATTTGACACTTCCCACTGCTATTTTCAGCTTTAACAATACTAAATTGATTTAGCCATTTCAACGGCCTGATCAGAGCTAATATCACCAAATATCTGACACATAATATGATCATCTGTAATCCACAGTAAATTGGCTGAACCATCCTCAAAAGTAATTAGATTAGCTTCATACTTACCGATCTTTACTTTCTCGGCTTTAGCCTGCCCGGCATCGACGTTTACCGAAGAACTGAACTTTTTTGACATACTGGTCTGACTAAATAGTATATTGGCATTCGGAGCAGTAAATGACATAATAATACAAACCTGCTCATCAGCAGGATTTTGCTTAACACTCTTAAGATTAAATCCGGGTGGTATATATTGGGGAACTAAGATGTTAAAAGGTGTACGCCCCTGTATGGCAGCAACTTCACCGGCTATTTGGTTTTGCAGTTGAAGCTGGTCAGCATCGCTGTTTAGGCTTATGTTGATACTTTTCCCTATATTGAATATAGTTTCGAAGAATTGCTTTTTGAGGGCATAAACCGGCTCTGGAAAGAAAACTGCTCCCGATATACCGAGTAACAAAACTACGGCAGCCGCAATCTGTATCACACGACGCTGTTTTTGTTTTTCAATTTGCTTATTTACTGTTATTTTCTCAGCAATCATTTGTTCCAGTTCGTTGATAGGGGTATTAACTTCGAGCTCAGCCGCTTTAAATGAATCGCTTAAAAACTTATCAAATTTTTCATCGTTCATTTTAACCACCTACGCTTTCAGACAATTGATGAAGATCGTTATATAGCTTGGAACGGGCTCGAAAGAGTTGTTTCTTTACCGTCCCTGTACTTACCCCCAGAGCAAAGGCGATATCTTTTTCCCTCATATCTAAATAATAACGCATAATAGTTACCTGTTGTTCCTGATGGGACAGCTTACGGATAGCTTCCAACATTAGGGTTGCCGTTTCTTGTCGTTCAAATAATTCTTCTGGGGACTCATCAATAGGTAACTTGGAAATATATAATTCCGTATCCATGCGGGTATGCTCCGTTTATTTCGTTCAATCTGGGTTCGTCCAGTATTTATAGCAATGGAGAGTAGCCAGGGGAAAAACTTATCCGGGTCTTTAAGCTGATAGAATTTAGCAATACCCTTGGCAAACGTCTCCTGAGCAATATCTTCGGCCAGGAATCTGTCTTGAGTTAAAAAATATACGTAGTTGACAATTCTCGGATAATAGCTTTGTATTGCCAAATGCCAGAGTGAATCATCTCCGAACTCCGGTTTATTAGCCATATTTATATGTTCCTCCTCCGGGAGATTCAACCTCATTTAATAATCCTTTAGACAGCAAGAAATGATTGGATGCAAATAGAATTATTACAAAATTATTCTACTTCATTCTATCATTGTCGATATAATTATGAAAACAAGAATGGGATATAAAGGCGAATATGATAAATATTTGACCAATTTAAAAGATTAAACCCACTTGCCACTGGAGTATCTTCTCTTTTTCCAGATCCATAAAATCACCTTCCCGCAACGGCATCATTTAACAACCAGCACCTGGCCTGGTTATTGCTTCTTAAGTACACCAATGGCCTTTCCCAGGACATTAATCTGATCACTTCTAACCTGGATCGGTTCATAGTTGGCGTTTTCGGGAACCAGGAGAATGGTATCCCCCATTTGCATAAACCTTTTCAGAGTGGCTTCATCCCCCAGGGCAACCGCCACGATATCTCTGTTACGTGCGGTTGGGCATTTTTCGATTAACACATAATCCCCCTCGGTTATGTTGGCATCCTCCATGCTGTCACCGCGTATTCTTAACAGGAAGCATTCTTCCCTGCCTTTGGTCCATTCGGTTGGCAGGTAGAACTTATCAATCTCTTCTTCCATATAGATTGGCTTTCCGGCCGCAATTTTCCCATAAGCCAGCAGCCCACCCAGATTATCCGCAGGATATTCCACATATTCATTTCCGTCCAACAGACTGACATCGGTTTTATTATTACTGTCTATGCACAGCTTAAACTCCCGGTTATGGGCAATATCAAGATAACGGTAGTTCTCAACACTGCTGGGCAGCATAGACGGATGGAAACAGGGAATATCCTCAATAAATTCAAACTCGTTATCAATGATGGCCAGTTCGTTGCCATCGGTAGCGATACCATACTGGCAGCTGCGGTCATTGCTCATATAACTTTTCAGCTGTTTGAGTGAATTTTCGATACCCTTGCCCATGGTTTTGGTTTCTACAAATATGTAAGGAAACTTACGGTTGTTGTTATACACACATACTGCCAAATCTACCGATCCCGTCTGTGAAAAATGGTTCACCTTATACTCGATTTCCAGCAAGCTGACTGGATATTTATACGTGTTTTTAAGTTCGCTGATAATCCATTGCCTGACCTTCTCCTCTTTGGAAAACTGATCCAACAGCCGGTCCTTAAAAATATAGGAATCAATATGTACATTATAAAATCTCTTCATTTCACTGGCAGAATCCAGCCTCAGATAATGGGGATTTACATCATTGATAAATTGTGAAGGTTTGGCGCTGCTGCTCAAATATAATAGATCATTAGCCCTGGTCATACCAACATACAGCAGCTTTCTGTCGGTCAATTCCTGCATACTTTCATTTTCAATTCCGTTTAAGGAAACATACGGAATAATCCCATCATTAAGGCCAATGATTATTACCACCTTGAATTCCAAACCCTTGACCGAATGCATGGTGAGTAGTTTGATCGATTCGTCAATAAAATCAGCATTATCACGATCAACCTTTACACAGGGAATTCCGGCTGCTTCAAGCGCATCCTTCATAGTTTCCTGCTGATTCTTGTTTTTACTTATTACCGCAATATCCTGTAATTTGTATTGCCGCAGCAAATTATCCTTGATCTCACGAACAAAGTACCTGGCCTGATTCTGCATATTGGCAAAGCATCTAAATACAGGATAAGATCCCTGTTTGTCTATCAGGGAAGGGGTTACATAGTTTTCGTCCCCCACAATCTCCAGGTCATTTTCTATCAGGCTATAGGACGCCTGGGCAATCTGAGTGGTTGTTCGATAGTTCTTGGCCAGAATATTGCTTTTGCCGGTCATATCAAATCCAATGCTGGCAAAACTTCTCCCCTTGGTCAGCCAGGAATGCGAATAAATACTCTGGGCAGTATCCGCGATAAACAATAAACTAGAATAGTCTTTGCCATTGTACAACAACTTCAGGAATTCCAGCTGAACCCTGGTTAAATCCTGACTTTCGTCCAGCAGAATGTGAGTATATTGCTGGTCCACACCCAGCCTGGCCTCTTTCAGAGCCATTATGGCCATATCTCTAAAATCAATGTACCCCAGCCTCTTCATGCGTTCAGTATAGTTTTGCATAACAGCAAAAATTGCCTCCCGTTTGGGAGAATTCTTGGGCAGCGCCTGCCGCCCCTCCGGGACGTTGTTTCTCATTCGCCCAACCCGGTCGGCATTCTGGTATTCTTCCGGTTCCATATAATTGCAGGCTTTAATCCAATCGATCTCATCCAATAAAAACTGTTTATTCTTCTGATCAATCAAATTTACCGTCGGATATATCTTTTGCATTTCCGCTAGGCACTGAGCCATCACATCATATTTTTTATTATTGTTTATTTCAAATTTGCAGCCGGTTCTCTTCTTGTATCTCGCAAAATACTTATGCATTAGGCTGTCCATGGTGGTAATATCTATCTTTTCGCCATCAGTCTGAAAAAGACTTTCAAAACCTATCTGGCTTTCTTCCTCAACCTTGCTGTATAAATACTTGAAATAATTGACCAGGGTCTTATTGTAGGTAACCAGCAATATCCGGTCATCTACATCAAAGCAGTAGTTATGTAATAAAAACGGCAGGCGAGTAACAGCTATGGTTGTTTTCCCCGAACCAGCCACGCCTTTTAATAAGGTATGTCCATTCGGTTTAGCGTTAATAATCCGTTTTTGTTCCTGGTTTAGCTGCAATTTATTAACCTCCGGTGAATATATATATTTAGAGACCAAGAGTCTAGTCTTATGGATTAGACGAAATTCTAGTATAATATTTTATATTTATCTCACTATATTAAATTAATAATTTGCATTCATGTTAATGGTTATTTACCATGAAGCAGTTTTAGATATTTCTTCACGCTTACTCTCAACGTGATCCCTTAAGTCTTTTAAACAATTTAACAGCTCTGAATGATCCCCCGAAGTATTGTCATATGTAATTATTTCAATATTGCGATTCTTTTTTAAACTATTTAAGATTAAGGGTGAAAAATTATTGTGTGCAGTAATAAAATAATGCGGTCTACACTTTGGAAAGTTAAAATTGTAGTTTTCTAAAACTAGTTGTATATCCGGATCATTAATTCCACAACCAATAAAAATAAAAGTATGCGTAAGCATTAATGCATCGAGCACATTATAAAATGTTGCATATTGATATCGAGCCTTGGCATATTTTTGATGAGTAAATATAATATTATCTGTTGCATCAACACTTCCATGTGCTTTTATTATTAAATAGTCGGGCGATCTTAAATATTTTGCTACATCATCATCATAATAGGCTTTAGACACAACAGTACCAAGAGATGCAGTGCTAGCATATTGTTCATAAATTTTATCTATGTTAGGTGTTATTACTATTCGTGAATCCAATGAAAAAATCACTTCATGAATCTCATGCGGTGTATATCCAGGTCTCCTATACTCATTAGCAGCCTCTTCTCCAAATCTATGCTCTCCTACAAAATCTACAATTATTTCGCATGCCGATAAATAATCCTCTTTTTCCAATAACGAATCAACTATATCTTTAATCTCTGTATATTCTGCTTTGTTTATAATATTTCGTAGAAATGCCTCCCAAGTTGCAGGATGCTTTCCGCTACTGTTTACTGAATTTGCTGATACCCCCGAACCAAGGTACAAAACACATCGCCGTTTTGCAATATCATCTATTATATCTTCTAACCATGTAATCATGATATTGCCTCCATATTCAAAAGCACTCTAGCAGAAATATTTTTAATAAGTTCTAAGTAATCGTTTACTTTCTTATAGTGCGCTCCTAAAACACCATCATTGCTATTTAGAAGAAAAATTGGTTTGTGAGCATTTTGTGACATTGGTACTAAACTGTAGAAATTAGGTATTGACCCGATATTATAATTTACACTATACGACTCGTTATTAATTGGTTCGACGATATGCTTCTGTATTTCGTCCGGAATTTTTTCTAATATTTTTTCATACGACTTAACAGCTTCTCCGCTTTTTGAAACATACTGTTGTTCAATATATCCTAAAAACTTAATATTACATTCGGTTTTCAGCCCGTCTAAAGCCTTTAAACTAAGGGAATCTAATTTTGCTATTGATTGATTGAATATGTTTTTCCAGTCATTAATTGATTTGCCGATATTTTCAAGAGCAAGTAGGCTAAAAATATCTGCTGACATAGGTGTTATAAAAAAATCACAGGATAATAAAACAGCTCTGTTAAGTGCTCCTAGTGATGGTCCCATATCAAAAAAAACGTAATCATAATGTGAACACATGGTTAGAAAGTGTATAAACAGCATATTGGTTCTTATCCCTCGTATTTGCGAAGACATTACATCTCCCCAGTCTTTAGCAAGAAAATCTTCGGCTATAGCAAATCTAGGATTCCCAGGTATTAAATCTACTCCAAATGCTTCTGACGTTGATGATTTATATTCTGATATGTAGCCTTGTCCATTCATCACAGGAACTATAATATCATTGATCGTAAATAAATCTTTATCGTGATATGCTTTAAAAAAGGTTTCTTCACTCAAAATATATGTAGAAGTATTACATTGCGGATCAGCATCTATTATTAAAACTCTTTTATTCATTTTTGTTTGTAGGTAGCCTGCCAGATTACATAAAAATGTTGTTTTGCCGACACCACCTTTATTATTAAATACGGCAATTGCTCTCGTTTTAATCACCCCTTTAATCATATATTTACAAAAAATCCCTAGTATCCTACAAAAACTATCCTTTTTTTAACTTCCCGTTATCAACCTAATAAATTTCATTTCTATGAATAACAAATATAATACGTAATTTGCATAACGATACAACAGAATACTATTGAGTTTTCTATTCAAAGTCATCTGTTATTTAGTTCGCGAAGCAGATTAACATTTTCTATATAATCCTCCTCGCAGAGTAATTCATACTTTTCATTTAAAAGCGTTATTACTTTGTCAAATTGGACACCGCTATCTTCTTTAGTAAATCCAATTCCAGAGACAATAAGTTGGTTTGAGGATATGCGTTCGCAAATATACTTGTAAATCTGATTCCTTTTTTCATTGTCGGTCTCAGCGTTATTCGGGCTGTCAAATACGACAGGGAACTTTATGGAATCGGGATTAAACTCGTGCTTTAACTGGATCAAATTTACATACCAAATAATAGTTGAGATGGGGTTGTTGCTACCGCCAGCTGAAAATGTCCGCTTGATATTTTCGAAGCTTTTTGAATGAATACCTTCAAGCCCAAATCGATTTTTGTCGCTGAGCATAAGTGTGTAGTATCTTTCATTTATCTTTTTCTTGGCATCGCTGTATTTACGCAGCCCCTTTTTAACTTTTTTTGCATCAGCTTCGTTCGCGGCAATTGATTCTTGCACGGCATGAAGGTCGTCTGAGATTTTTTCCTTAATGTCAATATATCCTTTGTGACGCAGAACATCATTTATCTCGGTGGATTTGATGCTCATTGAGGCTTCGTATTCTTCCAGTTTTGTTAGCCAGTTTGAATATTTCGCTTCAAGAGCCGTAATTTTTCGATCGAGTTCTCCGATGCTGTACTGCATGTCACTACTAAGTAAAATAATGTCATCGCCCGTATTATAGCGTTTAATACGAAGATCCATGGTGTCATCAAGATTGGATTTACAAAGAGGGCAAGTATGCTCTTTTAGGGAGGCAATCTGCTTTTCGTTTTCCTTATCAAGAAGACTCAATGCATGTAGATGATATTCCAGATCAGCCTTATCGTTGCGAAAGCTAACTAGCTTTTGACGAAGATCGTTAAGTGTGTGGGCTATCCTGTTGTATTCATCCTTCGTTCGGCTTACATCTGCGCGCAGATGTTCAATATCCTTCGAATATGAAACATCGCTGATGCTTGCGTAAACTCTGTCAAGCATCATATGAATCATGTCTTGCTCTTTTAACAATCTTTTGTCTTCGGTCACTATTTTTTCTTGCTGTTGGATTAAGCTGTAATAATTATCGTCAAAAGCTCCGAAATGGTAATAAAGAACATTTTCTTTAAAGTCGGGGTATTCACTAAGCTTCTGAAAAGAAGCGAATTGCGACCCGTTCTGTTTATCCTGATCAACAAAATACAGAAGGTAATTGTAAGCGGGAGGGGTAACTTCTAATCTTTGGATTGATTCGTCATCTTCATTATTATTTCTCTTGGGTAATTTCACTGCGAAGTGGAATAACTCATTTAGTCGCTCTGCTAGTTCATGACGAGAGACAGCCATAAAAAGCAAGTCTTTATTGGCATCGAAAACCTTAAAAAACTTATTATGCCTGAATATATAGTATCCGATATCATCGATCGCAAATGAGAGGATGTATGTCTTGCTTGCATCGTCCCATTTATCCTCGAAAAAGCAGTCTGCACCCATGGTATGGTACAGCGATTTCATGATGACAGATTTCCCTCTGTCCGTACCATCGGCCGAACTGGAGGTGATCATTGTCTTGCCTGGCGACAACTCAATTTTTCTTGCTTTTTTTTCGATACTTGAAAAGAGAAACAATTCCTTAAAAACAAGCTTACGCATATTTCCCGCACTCCCAACGCTTGATAATCAAAAGTAAGAAAACGTACTTTTCCTCTTGGCTGTATTCGATTGAAAATGTCGAGCCAAATTGTTGTAAAAGTATATCCGCCAACTGCTCAATGGTGACGTCACCTGCCATTTCTTCAATATAAGCAGATATTTCTTCTTCCTTTTGCTGGAGTTCCTTTGTTGAGTATTCGAGCTCAACAATTTTCGCTAAGGCTGTCTTGTGCTTTCTTTTTTCCCTGATTGTCGTTTGCCTTTGATCAATTAGCGCACGAACCTGCTCAACAGAGTCATCAGCTTTTTCCATATGTCGATCAAGCATGCTGTTGAGCTCTGATTTTGAAACGCCTTTTCGCTTCACCAGCTCATTGTAATTAAAAGCTGACAATTCGTAACATGCTCTTTCCTCCACAGTATCAACAATTAGCCGATATAGAGCGTTTGGTTTAACAGGTTCACAACCTTTGATTTTCTCAAAACTACCTGTTATCTTGCCTTTAAGGTCATCTTGCGGATCAAGTAAATTCATAGATGTATATATGTAGTGAAGATTGCTTAAATCGATATTGTTCCGTTTCAGCTCATTTTGTAGTGCTTTTTTTATCGTTTTCTGGCTTCCATCATCCAAATCATTAAAACAGAAAGTCTCAACGTCAGCTTTCGGTGTTTTACCGATCTGAAAGAAAGCATTGGAAACCAACGCACACCTGATTGGTATATCTGGCGATGAAGCGTCTTTTAGAAGATACAGCTTTGCTATAATGCTCTCCTTTCCTTCAAGCTTTTTTAGTGCAGTGAATTTATAGGGTGACTGAACCTTATGCGTTTTAATCTGATAGAATTCGATGGAATTACTAAGGTGTATTTCGACATCGCACTTATAGTCAAAAACAATACAGAAATTCTCCTTATCGAAGAGGTCGAACATTTTGCTTATCCCCCAGAATAACTCTTGGCGAAAGCGGTTCTTGCTCCTCGATCCTGATAGGTCATGAGGTATTCTGCTATAAGTATCAGCAAATACCAACGAATTCACCTTCCTTTTTATGTAAGAATATGTGGCTTATAATTGCCATTATTCGTATGGGATCTTCTATCCATCTATCCAACAGTTGCGAAATTATTCTTTAAAACAAACTGGCATTTTTTGTATGACTTCTATGTCATATCCTTCTATTCCTTTATAATAATTCCATTTTTAATCATATATCTGTAATTAAATCCATTATGGCAAGATAAGCATATTACTTAAACCGTCACTGCCTCTTTCATCACAAATCCCGGTATAGTCTCGTGCATCTTCCAAACAATACTTATAGGAGCAGAGCCGTAATGACTTACATAATCAGCTAAACCAATACATGTATAGGGCACCGCTGCTTGTCCGTCCTTTTTATAATCCCTCACAAAAATAAGTACCCGGTTGCCGTTTTGTTGTTGATTAATGTATCTCTGCCCGGTGGTTGATTCTACGCTGGTTATGCTCTGTGATTGCCAATGAAACTTTTCCTCATTTATGGCGTAATCCCGATACATAGTCGATGGCGAATAGTCTTTATCGGATTTATTCAGGGTAACGAAGAATACATCCAACCCCTTATCCGGCAGATATAGTACCCCTTCCTGAAAATGTTTACGTTTCCTTTCCGTATGCCGGCCTAAGGCAACCAGTATCTGGTCCAGAGTATAGCTGCAATACAAGTCCAGAGGGCATGGAAAATCAAAATCCAACGGTTTATCCACGAATTCAATCCGTTCATACTGGTACTGGAGTAAACCTATTAACTCGTTATAGACCAGATCGTTTTTTATGGCGCTATAGATGGCCTCTTCTATGCTTGAAAAGGCATTGTCCAAGTCATCCAGCCCTTTGCCATAAACCGTATAATGGAACATGGTAAGCATGGTTCGTTCAATACCGGATAAGTTATCCTCAATATAGCCATGGTTGGATTTGATCCTGGGTAATATGTCCAATAAGAATGTGATCCAGCGGCGGGAATTGGCGCTGGACAAACGCAGAAAAGCGCTGGCTAACATCCGTTCATTCTGATCATCGGCTGAATCTTTAGCAACCAAATCTGCCTCTGATGCCAGCGAGCTTAAAGTGAAATGTTTGGCATATATCTCTTTGGGCTGAACGTGGTAGTCTTCGAAAAATTCCTGGGCATCTATCTTTTTATGTATTTCAAAGTAATCCTTCAATTTCAGTTTAATATTGTGCTTGTTGTTAATGGTGTTTTTGATATTCTCCAATATATATTCCTGGGCTTGTCTTTCCATTTGAATCGAGCATCCCCGGGGCAAATGAATGAAACCGTGTTCTATTTCATACTCTACCGTTCTCCGGGTTCGTGCCAGGAGTGCCCTGAACCGTTCCTCAAAATTGAACTTTCTATTGGCCTGGCCTACAAAATCAAGCACGGTCAGGGCTTCTTTCCCTGCACACAGCCTTAAGCCCCGACCCAGTTGCTGAATGAATACGGTTAAGCTTTCCGTAGGACGTAAGAATAGGACTGTATTTATCTCAGGAATGTCTACGCCTTCATTATAGAGATCAACCACAAAAATGAATTTTATTTCTTTATTAACCAGCCTTTGTTTTACCGTACTGCGTAGTGATTCTTCTGATTCTGCCACCAGGTATACTGCTGCTATCCCCGCCTGGTTAAAGCTATCGGCCATATAGCGGGCATGCTCCTTGGAAACGCAAAATCCCAGGCCGATAATATCCGATCTGTCTGTGCAATAATTATCGATCGCTTGAATTATGTTGCCAACCCGGCGCTGGGCCTGGGCGGACTCGAAGACATATAAATTGTCCAGTTGTTTTTGATCGTATTTGCCGGCTGTCCATTGTACATTTTGCAGACTCACCGTATCAGTTACACAGAAATAGTGAAACGGGCTCAAGAGTTTGCGCTCTATGGCCTCACTCAGCCGCAGTTCAGCGGAAATGCGTCCATTGAAATATTGGAAAACGTTCTTGCCATCGGGCCTTTCCGGGGTCGCCGTCAAGCCCAGCAATATACGGGGCTGATAGTATGTAAGCAATTCCTCGTAAGAGGGAGCGGCGGCATGATGGAATTCATCAATAATAATAAAGTCATAATGATCCGGGTTGGTTATAGAGGTAAGCTCTCTGGAGTTGAGTGATTGAATGGATACGAAGAGGTGGTCCAGACTTTCCGGGCTGCTGCCTCCCACCATCAGGGAACCGAAGTTATAGTCCTTCAGTATGGCTCGGAAGCAGTCGCGGCTTTGCTGCAATATTTCTTTCCGGTGGGCTACAAACAGCAACCGGTTAAGCTTGCCGGGATTCTCCTGCACGAACCTTTTATAATCAAAAGCTGCCACAACCGTTTTTCCGGTACCGGTAGCCGCTGCCACCAGATTTCTATAGGAATTATGAATCTCTCTTTCCGCTTTAAGCTGGTCTAATATTTCTTGTTGAAAGTAATAGGGGGTAATATCAAAATTGAAGGCAAATTTATGATCCTCATCACCGGCATTATAGCGCTCCGATTTAAGGGCCTGGCGCAGCTTATCCGCATCCAATTCCGGGATGAATTTGACAAATTCATGGCTGTTCCAGTATGACTCAAAGGTGGCCTGAACCTTCTTTAATATATCCTGGGAATCGTATTCACTGAGTTTAATATTCCATTCCAATCCGCTGGTCATAGCTGATTCTGATATATTGGAAGACCCTATGTAAGCGCAGCTGAATCCGGTATCCCGCCAAAAAACATAGGTTTTGGCATGCAGGCGGGTTCTTTCGGTATCATAGGAAATACGAATTTCTGTATTAGGCAAACTGGAGAGCTTTTCAATGGCTTTGAAATCGGTAGCACCCATATAGGAGGTGGTAATAACCCGTAAGCTTCCCCCATGGGAGGTGAATTCCTGGAGTTCACTCAAGATCAGCCGCAAGCCGCTCCATTTAATAAATGAGACTAACAGTTCTATCCGGCCACAGGTCCTGATTTCCTTTTTTAATTCTGAAACCATGCTGGGTTCATGAATGGCCCCGGTAAACAGCGAGTTTTCGGCAATTGAGGTATCGGGACGAATGAGTGTGGCTTTTTCCGGGTTAAGAGCCATTTTGGTGCCCTTTTTATCAACCAGGGCTAATAATAATTTCGCGTCTTTATGTATGATTTTATCTCTGACCAAATCAGCCAATTGACAGCTGGGTTTAAAGCCTGATTCACCTTTTTCGATGGTCGCTGCGATATATTCGACCAAATTGTTGCAAAGAGCAATGCGATTATCCAAGGCTCCATTTTCGCATTCTATATAGTCCAAAACATCTCTTATAACTAATGCCAGGTAAACAGACAGAATCTTGGACGACTCCGCTGAATCAATGGTGCCGGTCTGCACCAGTGTCATTTCAGTGCTGATATGATCCAGGTGCTGCTGCATAATGTTATTTATGACTTGTTCGTACAGGCCGAAAGATAACATAATTTATTACTCCCAATTATACCAAGTGGGTCTGATCTAATATTTAGGCTCTGTTCTTGAGTTTCTCCACCAATGGCCTATCCGCTGGTGCAAAGTTGTATTGGTCTAATTCGCTTATTTCTATCCAGGCATAATCACAGTGAACGGTGGAACGGATTGCTCCTCCGTTCCAGCTGCAAATATAGGCCAGCAGCCTGACAGTACCCTTTTCATATTGAAATGTACTGCTTCCGAAGAACTCCTTGACTTCAACCTCAATGCAGAACTCCTCCTGCATCTCACGTATGAGGCTCTGCTCGGGACTCTCCCCTGCCTCGATCTTGCCTCCGGGAAACTCCCAGCAGCCTGCCAAAGGGTCATTGTCGGCACGTTGGGCGATGAGGATTTTATCGTTGTTTATTAAAATGGCTGCTACTACGTCTATTGTTGCTCCCATGTTTTACTCCTTCAAATCCAGATATACCTGCAGCGTCGATATTCACCATTTAATTCCATTACAAATTATACCACTATTCACCATAGTTTCCACGCATGTAAAAATAAAAACTGTCTCCTCATCGATAAACCTGTGCCTCTTCATACAAATAATGACAAAGCCAAATAGAAATATCTTAACCTTATCTTTGACACGAACCGGAACCCATAGTGATTTATATTAATATTTCCCATAAGGATGTTTGACCGGAAGTTAGAAAAATCAGAACAGAGATTGATAAAATACAATCATGGCCTTGCAAGAAGCAGACATTGGTAAGTGAGTCCTCAACTATAGGCATCTACATATTTCTTTAAAGGTGTACCCCCTTTAAAGAAATACGCCCCAGGGGTGCATCTTTACGCGAAATGGGGTAAATCCCGCCATCAGAAGCAACGCATTTGGCTGTTGAAGATTGTTAACCGGAAAAGATCCAGAGTTCAGATCCCCCATCCCAAAACAGCATTTCATAAAAAACGTCCACTGGGTAATCTCTTGACACATTGTATAGTGTCGCTATATACTATTCACAAAGAAGATTGTAGGAGAGTATGCTATGACGCAAGAGGCTAAAGAATGTAAGATGAGCGATTTGGTACGATTATCTGGCGTATCCAAGCAGACAATTCACTTCTATCTCCGAGAGGGGCTATTGCTGCCACCGGTACGCACCAGCAAAAACATGGCTTATTACGATAGGTCAACGGTGGACGATATCTGCATCATAAAAGAACTGCAGGAGAAACGCTACCTACCCCTGGCAGTGATTAAGGAAATTCTAACGGCAAAACGTGAAGGCCAAGATCTCGGTGAAGAAGACCACCTGCTTATGTTTAATCAGCTGTTTCATCAGGCTCGGAACGGCGGTAGCGACGAGCACTTTGATGAAGATTCTTTCTTGGCTAAGACCGGCCTCACGAAAAAGGAGTTAAATCAATTGGTTCTTATCGGAATGATTTCACAGCCTACCGAAACCGAAAACAGACTATTTGACAGCTTCGACCTTGCTATCGCCAGGGCCTTGAAAGGATTGATAACCATGGGAATAGCTCTGGAGGATCTTAAGCTGTATGGGGACTTTTTGCGGTTGACTCGACTTGAAGCCGAGCTTGTTCATGACCGGATCTTTCATCGGTACGCCGAAGAAAAACATCAGCCACTCAAGGAGATTCAGATTGGACTGGAAAAAGTGAAAAGCCTGCTTACCGCCAAAGCATACCGTGAATTTTTCATAAACCACCGTCTTCATGACGGGACCGAAAAAGGAGGCAACTAAGTGAACGATTTTTACGCGGCGCATAAGATGTTGATGTGGATCGCAGCTATCAGCCTACCCATAGCAGGTTGCCTGCTCTATTACAAGACTTTCGGACCCCATACAGTATCGGGCAAAGGGATCGGCCCAGGTACCCTGGTGCGTAGATTCGGGATCCGGGAATGGATTTCCCATTGGCTAATGCTGCTCGGGTTCCTGACTTTGGCGGTGACTGGTTTCATGCAAGTTGTTCCAGGCACCGCACTGGATCATTTGGGTCCATTTCATGGCTGTTTAGGCTTCATATTTTTCCTTATCGCCTTGATAACTTTACTTGGATGGGTTCGTGACGCATCGTTTAAGCGGTATGATTGGCCTTGGTTGCTAAAGATGGGCGGATATTTATCCCATGATCCTAAACCACTAGCGGCCGGACGATTTAATGCCGGGCAAAAGATATATTACTGGTCGCTCTTGCTGGTGTTGATTGGCCTGCTGGTCAGCGCCGTCGTTATGGAACACGGCTCTCACAGTCTGGCAGGCAGAAAGGAGCTGTTTTGGTGCGTTCATGGGCTGCTGGGATGCCTGTCCACCATAATGGTCATCGGCCATAGCTTTCTTTCGCTTTTCGTCAATCCGGATACGGCCCGGGTATTATGGGACGGCCGAGTTTCTAAAACATACACAGATAAACACCATTCACTCTGGAAAATCCCCCAGTAGACCAGGAAAGGAGATAGCAAAATGAGCAAAGGTACGGATCATATCTTGATAAATACGAAAAGCTGCGATGCCTGCGGCAAATGTATTGAGGCCTGCCCAAAAGAAGTGATTGGCAAAGTAAATATCATCTTCCATAAACATGCCCACATAGATGAGGCTGAACAGTGCATAGGATGTCTGAAATGCGTCAAAGCATGCCCACAGAACGCCATAATCTCACGACGCGACCTGGAAAAGGCGGGCATAGCATATGACATTTCTGACCATAGGCATAGGAGAAGGCTAATCCACTGCTCACTATGAGCAACTCCCTGCTAATAGAAGAAGCCCTAAAACTAATTGACTACATAGGAGATAATTAATTGGTTTTTACCTGCGCCGCAGAAAAAGGCAGAACTTCATCCTCCCAACGACAAATATAACCTGCCGCAGATGATAAAAGCCGCTCCTCTAATCCGAAGAAACGGCTATATTCCTGGCTTTTCAGGCAAAACAAAAACCACCCACCGATAAAATTCTTTTTATCAATAGATGGTAAGTTAAATGGTCGGGGTGACAGGATTCGAACCTGCGACCTTCTAGTCCCGAACCAGACGCGCTACCAAGCTGCGCTACACCCCGACGCAAAGAATATTGTATCGTAAATCGAGGATATATTCAAGCTAAAATAAAATAGGGGGCTTCCCAACCCCCTGTTTTTGTTTTTATGGTTACTTTGAATTGACTTCCTGATCATTACTTCACTCTATTAATAGTTTAATGCCTATAGTTTTCCAAGCTATTTTTGACCTTATGTTCACGCTGTATTTGCTCAACCTGAGGGGCCCAGTTCTGAATTCTCTCCCTTACATGGGTATCCTTGGAATGATCCACTACCAAAACCGTATTCTCATCCAATTGCACGCCAATGTTATACCAACCCTGCTCCATATCAGAACTTACCAGAAGACCCTCGTATTGCTCCTTGGAATATAATCCGCCTTTTAAAAATTCCTGCTTGCTCATTACTTTACCTTCTTGTGCCTTCATTCCTAAAGCCTCCTTAGTCATAAGTATTTATCATATATTTCTCCTTATGAGCAGGTTTTATGTAAAAGGCTGCTTGGCTTGAAACTCCAAAGATATTTATTATCTTTGAAAAATCCAATTTTAGGATATCTTATTTTCAAGGCTGGCAATTAATTTTTTTTTAGCGTCCTTATTGAGCTGTTTTATCTGATACTCACGCTGCATAGCCGCACTTTTGCTGGGGCAAGTCTCCCAATATACCAATTGCACTGGCAGTCTGCCCCGGGTGTATTTGCAGCCCAGGCCTTGCTGGTGCTCCTCAAAACGCCGCTGCAGATCCATAGCATAGCCGGTATAAAAAGTATCATCTCGACACTGTAAAATATATACGTAAGGCATCCAGTTTTGTCTCCTCCGTTGTTTGGATAAATGTACACAACAAGGGAACAGTCCATTATTACCATCATCAAGTATTAACTGGAATTAGGTTTGTTTCCCCTTAACCCGATATATCCATTAATAGATACGGCCAGAAAAAAGTTACGGCGGGAAGTCTGCCTTCCCGCCAGCACTTATTGCTATTTAAAACGATGATGTGAAACCTTCAGGGGTAAATTAAATTTGTGCGTAATGGTATTCGCTACCTCTTCGATGTCATCCAGGGTAACGTCAATAACCAAGCATTTTAGCTTGGCATAAATCCGGTAGGCATTGTCCAGCTCTTCTGCCACCAAATCATCCAGGCTGTCAATATCCTGGGGCATTTGAAAGCTACGTGCTCTTTCTTTTCTAAGCTCCAGCAGGGTTTCAATATCGATGGTCAATCCCACCATAGGAACAGTTTCTCTTAACTTCATGATCTGGTCAGGAATTTCGGTATTAAGGTCAATCGGGAAATTAGCCACTTTAATACCTACATTGGCCAGATGCATAGACAGAGGAGTTTTAGATGTACGAGGTAAACCGAGAATGATCAAATCAGCATCTTTGATAGTATCCAAATTTTGCCCATTATCATGATCGATAGTAAACTCTATTGCTTTGACCCGGTTAAAGTAATGATCATCCATTTTGTGGGTAAGACCGCTGATATTCGCTGGTTGTAAACCAGTTTTGTCCATTATGGCGGCAAAAAGCGGTTCCATTACGTTAACGGCTACGATTCCTCTGGATTTAGCTTGCGCATCCAGATACTCTGACAACTCAGGCTTTACGATGGTATAAATGATTATGGCATCTTCCTCAATAGCTTTGTCCAGAATATGGTGTATCTGTTCTTCTTTGGTTACCCGGGAAAACCTCGTAATACTTCTCTCAATCTTAAACTGTAAGACTGAAGCAACCGCAATCTTTTCGGCAGTTTCACCCACGGAGTCAGATACCGCAAATATGTGCAATTTATCAGGCATTACACCATCCCCCTTTTCTGCAACTATTATTTCGTTGAGGCCACATGCCCAACTTATTATAATTAATATTCTACCAGTGCCATAGAATTTCCTTTTTTTAATAAAAATTGTCTTACACCCAAATTTCCAACCCATTTTCAGGATAGCCAGAACTCGGATCGGCTGGCAGCGGATTGGTGTCTACGCCCAACAAATTGCTCATTTCTGAGAGAGGGCCATAAATTTGCCCGGCACTGTTTATTAGGGGAGTAGTAAGGTCAAAGGAGCGCCCATTAATCAGGTATCGATTACTTCCGCAATAAAAGCACATATTCTTACCGCCGTCTGGATTGAAGCTAAACATTCCGAAACCATACATTTCATCAAAACCGACCTCGCCCATATCAATGCTGCCATACTGCAGCAGCTGAGTAACCATTCTGGTATCCGGATAAACTCCAAAGCGTTTTTTATAACGCGAATAAATTAAGGCCACCGCTCCGCTAATATGTGGTGTAGCCATGGAAGTGCCGGACAGCTTCACATATTTACCGCCGGGATAAGTGGAATAGGTTTCTACCCCTGGAGCAACAATATCAATATGGTCATTGGAGTTGCTGAAATTAGCAATACGGGTCTGGAGATTAACTGCTCCGACCGCAATGGTCTCCGGGTAGTAAGCCGGATATGATATTTCGCGCGTATTATTACTTCCATCTCCAGAGTTGCCGGCAGCACATACCACGCTAATACCTGCCTGGAATGCCTTTTTTATTTCCCGGTACTGGGCAGGGTCTTCGACCGGACCTCCCAGACTCATATTCACAACATTTACTACTTCCCCTTGTGGCCCTTTCCAGCGTCGCACATATTCCAACCCCTTGGTAATTCCCTGATTGGTGCCGGACCCATCTTTGCCCAATACCTTTATGGCCAGGATCTTAGTCTGGGGGGCCATCCCCAGAATTCGATTATTGGCCGCGATGGTACCAGCAACATGCGTGCCATGTCCATGTAGATCCATGAAATCCTTCTCGGCAGGAACAAAGCTGACTCCCCCGATAATATTAGCCTTCAAATCAGGGTGGTTGTAATCCACACCGGTATCCAGTATGGCTACTACGGTTTTTTCACCGCGGGTGGAAGACCAGATTTTACGCGCGGCTAGCAATGAAACCCCCGGGGGACTCCAGGCTTGGGTGCTAAGAGTGCGGTTATAAATACCCAGCACATTATCTTCAAAAATTTTCATATCACTACCTCCTTGCTCTATACTAAGCAGGAGCATAGCAATTGTTTACCATTTGAGAATTATTACGATTTAAAACAGCGGGGAAGCTTTTTCGGCGGGAGGAACGCATAATGGGTGCTACCCTTATAACATGCAGTTAGGTTGCTTAATATGACAGATTCTACAGGTAATTTCAAAAATGATATATTTTATAGTTAAATCATGATAATATAAATTTAATAAAAATTTTATGACAATATCGGGGTGATATTATGGATTCCATAGGAGTATTTATTACCATCCTGCTCATTGTTATGGGCATAGGTTTATTATTGGCGGTAGCAGCGGTTTTTCTGGTCAATGGTTCCAGTGATTGGTGGACCAAGTTATAAAGACCTGACCCACCAGCAAAAAGATAATAGGAATATTATGCCCCTCAAGCATCCTACCCTCTGACCTTATAGTCCTCTCATCTTCTCATTACGCAAATAGCGTGCATCCCTGGATTCCAATACTTTATCAACCATTTTCACCATTTCTTTTTTATCCTTCTGTAAAGTACCCTTAATGGGCAGATAATTGGAAGCATGACTGCCGACAAATTTCAAATTATCAATACTTATATTTTCAAAGATTATTTTCATTTCCTCCAGCGTTTCGAAAGCATTCAAAACCTGGAATTTGCCCTCCTGCACCTGTCGATAAAGTGCGGTTCCCGGAACCGGTGTAACAGTTAGCGCCGCCAGGTATTCGGGTTTCATTTCATTAGTGATGCGAGCGGTAGCCAAAGCATGCTCGTGGGAGCGCGGTCCTTTACCCGCTAAACCCAGCAGTACCATGGTTGATAGATTTATGCCACAATTAATAAGATTGCGGCCCGCTTGGAGCATCTCATCATAAGTTACGCCCTTTTTTATCTCCTTCAGCAGTTCTTCGTCGCCTGTTTCCACCCCCAGATAAGCTTTTGTAAGTCCGGCGGCCCGTAGGGCGGATAGCTCGGATAGGCTTTTCTGCAAGGTGCTGTCCGGTCCTACGTAAGTTCCCACATGGCGCAAACTGGGGAAGCTTTTATATAATTCCGCTAAAATCTCCAGCAGCATATCGGTGTCTATTGCAATGGCATCTCCATCACAGAGAAATACCTTCTCAACATCCCCATAATGCTGCTGAGCCATCTTAATATCAGTCTTGATCTCTTCCATACTGCGAACTCGGTATTTTTTATCTTTGTACATAGCACAAAAGGTACAGCGGTTATGGGAACAGCCAATAGTACACTGTAAAAGATAACTATCGGCCTCACTAAAAGGCCGATATATTTGACCCTCATATCTCATCTCTACATTCTCCTTATTAATGCTGGCAGGACCCCCATAAGCATATCCCTGCCAGCCTTCAACTTAATCATAAGTAGTAGCCGGTTATGTTGCTGCCTACAGTCTGGCAGTTATTTATAACCAGTAACTATAATTAGGCTTTATTTATTACTGCCCACCCGGTTGGGCTTGTTCTCCGCCATCGGGATTGGGGGGCGAAACCTCTCCGCCATCGGTCGTGTCATCCGGTGGTATTTCTTCCGGCGGTGTCGTGGTATCACCATCTCCAGGAATCTCCTCGGGAGTACCAGGTTCTTCAATGACTGGTTCCTCTACGGGGGGTTCCTCAGGTACAGGTTCTTCATAAACCCTGCCGGCAAAAACGCCCTGATTTATGAGGCGGTTCATATAATCTCGCCACACCAGTCCCGAAACACTTCCACCATAGGCCCGACTGCCACCCACAGGTTTGTTATCACTGTTGCCGGTCCAGACCGCAGTCACCAGGTCCGAGGTATAGCCCATATACCAGAGATCCTTGCTCTCCGAGGTGGTTCCAGTTTTCCCGCCGCTCCTAATAGCTACCTGAGCTACAGTACCGGTACCGTAAGCCACCACATCTCTTAATATGCTATCCATAGTAGCTGCCGTACTCCTAGCGATAACCTCCTGCGAACTGGGACGGTTCTGGTAAATTATATCTTCCTCACTATCTACAATCTTTTCAATACTGTAGTAATTGGTGTATACCCCTTTAGCCGGGAAAATGGTATAGGCACCAGCCATCTGCAGGGGAGAGATTCCCTTATGCATACCTCCCAATCCTAAAGCTAGATTATAATCCCCTTTATCTATCGTCGTAACCCCAGATTCTTGCAGATAACTGACGGCCTTGCTTACCCCCAGTTTGTTCAAAACCTCCACCGAAGCTACGTTATAGGAGTTTACAATTGCCTGTCTGGCTGTAGTCTTATCCGGGCTGGCCGCATAGTTACGGGGAGTATAGCCACCAAAGCTGCGTGGAGCATTATTTAACTCGGTATCCTGATCTATTACACCTTCATTAATAGCCGCGGCATAATATAGGGGCTTAATGGCTGAGCCTGGCTGCCTGGGCGCGACCGCCATATTGATTTGGTTTTTTTCCCAGCTAACCCCACCTACCATTGCTTTGATCCCACCCGTCTTAGGATCAATGGATACTACTGCCACGTCTTTGGCCGTTATCCCGCGAGAAGCAAAGGTAGCTGACTGTTTTTCCACGGCATATTCAGCTGCCTTTTGCATGCGGCTGTCCACACTGGTATAAACCCGCAATCCCCCATGATAAAGTTTCTCGGCACCGACCATATCCTCTAATTGATTGGCCAGATAGGCCATATAATAAGGATGGGCGCTCAAAGTCTGATGGAAAGGCTGAAATTTCAGGGGCTGTTTGAAAATAACCTCACCTTCCTCAGCGTTAATTATGCCCTGTTTTACCAGGACACTAATTACTACCTTCTGCCGCTTCTTCAAAGCTTCCAGGTTGCGGTCCGGGGAATAATATTCAGGGGCCTGAATTATCCCAACTAAGGCACATATTTCAGCTTCATTAAGGTCGGAAACATCCTTGTCGAAATAAGCCTGGGCCGCTATTCCCATACCAGTACAGCCACGACCCATATAGATTTCATTCAGATACATATTAAGTATGGATTCCTTGGTATACTTGTCCTCAATAGCAGTAGCAATAAAGATTTCTTTGATCTTGCGAGAGAAAACCTTCTCATTACTTAGAAAAAGAGTACGTGCCAATTGCATGGTTATTGTGCTTCCGCCTTCAGATTTACTGCGTGCCAGCACGTCTTTATATATAGCCCGTCCAATACCCTTGGAGTCCAACCCGGAATGCTCGTAAAAGCGTCTATCTTCCACAGCAACCACGGCATCTTTCATGAACTCAGGAAAATCCTCACTGTATTCTCTCTGATAGCCCAGATTACCCATTTTCTTGCCATCGCTGTAATATACCACAGTTTGTTCCTGAACGTTATACTCCCAGTTGTTGATACCGGTAATAAAATTAGCTACCTTTGGAGTAGTCTGGGTCAGTGAGACTCCGGCATAAAAAAAGAGTAAAAAGATCAGTATACCAGCCAATACCAGACCTAATTTAGATAAGAACTTCACTATATCAAAACCCTTCTATATCAAAACTATTCCTAATATATAAATTGTCAACTCGGCACCAGACATATATACTAGTTTTTAAACGCTTTCTATGGATTCCTTTCTTACCGTATCAAAGTATAACATTTACGAATGTTGCACCCTTCGGGTACTACAGATTTGACCTGAAGGTCAATATTAAGGTTGATAGATAAGAAAACTCAGGCAGCCGACGTCCAAGGATGGACTAGTGTCGCGGTGCCAAGGATGGCAAGGAGCGACCGCTGTCGCCTAAAGGCTCACCCTTCGGGTACTACTGATGCTCTCTGGCGTTCGCTATTAAGGCAGCGGCGTACGCCGAGTTTTCTTACCGTATCAGAAAGTATAACATTCCTGAATGTTGATAGGTAAGAAAACTCAGGCATCCGCTATCGCCTAAAGGCTCAGCGTACGCCGAGTTTTCTTAATTACTATATACCGTATATACGCATCTAACTCAAGATAATTATAGTACAAGGCACGAAAGTGTAAAATATTTCTGGCGGCCTTGATAACCTATTAATTGTCAAAATGCTAATATTGCGTACCTATACCAGTAAAATCTTCGGTATATGTCTATATGTATTTTAATTCCTCTTAAATTCCGGTTGGCTTTATTTATATTCACATATGTTGGTTTGCCCTGTTAGCGTATTTTTATATCAATAACCTAATAAACTATTACAGCTTAATTTCGCCAGGTAATAACCTCAATGCTCTAATAATGCAGTATATCCGAAAACATTTATCTTTTTACCTGTTGCAAATTTTGTCGTATCATGTCATAATATCTACAATGCTTCCCCCCCTAAGGAAGTAAACATTCCCTCTCAGCATGAGTCTATTCCAAGGCTCATGTTCTTTTTTTGCTCCTTACTTCCATTTTTTGTTACTCCATCTCACACCTTTTATTGTATTATGATAAAATTCTGGGTTTTACCAAAAATAGAAGTTTATTCAGCAGGAAATATACTATAAAATGATGAAGATAGTATATGCAATAGATTATTTTAATAGTATTTTTATGGTACCGGGCTGATTGGTTATCCGGACCGCAAAAAATAAGGAGGAACCACAGTAATGGGAAAAAAGATGACCGAGAGTCAAGTTATCGTAGTAACGTCAGGAAAAGGTGGTGTAGGCAAAACTACTACGGTGGCTAATCTAAGCACCGGCTTGGCCAAGCATGGCTATAAGGTTGTGGTCATGGATCTGGATATCGGCCTGAAAAAGCTGGATCTAATCATGGGCCTGGAGAACCGGGTTATTTATGATATTTGCCAGGTAGTTGAAGGTGAATGTACCCTTAAGCAAGCCCTGGTTAAAGACAAGCGATTTCCCGATCTGTATATGTTGCCAGCGGCCCAGACCCGTAATAAGGATGACATCAGCGGCGAACAGGTGCAGGCCATTTGTGATGAATTAAGGCCTGAGTTTGATTTTATTTTCTTGGACTGCCCAGCCGGGATTGAACAGGGCTTCCGCAACGCGATTGCGGCGGCGGACAGAGCTATAGTAGTAACTAATCCTGAAGTTTCGGCAGTGCGTGATGCCGACCGCATTATTGGCATCCTGGAGTCAGCTCAGTTTAAGGATATTAAACTGCTTATAAACCGCTTGCGGCCCAACATGGTAAAAAGTGGCGATATGTTAAGCATCGAAGACCTTATGGAACATCTTTGCATAGATTTATTGGGCGTGGTACCCGAAGACCAGAGTGTAGTTATCTCCACCAACCGTGGAGAACCGATCGTGTTGAATGATCATTCTCCGGCTGCTCAGGCCTTCAGCAACATTGTGCGGCGTTTGGTGGGTGAGGAAGTGGAGTTAATGCCCATAGAAGAGGACTCCTTCTGGTCTAAACTCAAGCGTAACCTGTTTTCACGGAAGTAGGAGGTAGAGTATTGTGTTAGAGTTTTTGAAAAAATTGTATTCGCGCGATGATACTTCGAGCCGCAATCAGGCCAATGACCGTTTACGGGTAGTTTTAACCCATGATCGACTGGGAGCCAACTCTCTGTTGATGGAAACTATCAAGGAAGAGATTTTGCAGGTTATTGCTAAGCATATGGACATTGAAGGCTCGCCGGAAGTAAATCTGATTACCGAAGGACGTCATTCAGCCCTGGATATCAGCATCCCACTTAAAGGAAGGTAGATAAACTTTGGCTAAGCTTGACATAAAGGGTCTAAATAATAGCTTGGTTTTCGTTTTCAGTAACGGAAGCTGCGCTGAATACATATCACTCATAAAATCAAAGGTAGAAAACAATCCCCAACTCTTTGCCGGTTCGCCGGTAATTTTCCAAGGTGAGGGCTTATCAGCTTTGTCCCAGTCTGAACTGATATCCCTGCAGAGGCTTTGCCTGGACAATGGAATGGTTTTAAACAATACCACTATTCAAACCCCGGCTCGGGCAGAGAAAAAACCAGCCGCCAGCAATGATTTGATTATTTATAAAACTTTGCGCAGCGGCCAAAAGGTACATGGTGATGCTTCCATTATTATTTGGGGTGATGTTCATGAAAGCGCCGAAATTACCGCCGGCAAAGACGTAATTGTCCTGGGTAAACTGGAAGGTTTAGCCCATGCTGGTTGCTTCGGCGATGTCACCAGTACCATTTTTGCCTTAAAGCTATCCCCTCGTCAGTTACGTATTGGGGATAGGATTTCTCGTTCCTCAGGTGATCTGGTGAAAAATAATTATCCTGAGATTGCCTACGTTGAAGAAGATAATATTTGCATCAAGGAGTATGCCACCCGTGACACCCTACCCAAATAGTAGCATCAAGACTAAATCAGCCCAGCAGTGCCTGGGCTTTTTACTATTATGCTCGGTCAGGCTGCAAGCGCTTCTTCTAATAAATCATCCCTAAATATAGAATAAAAGGAGCATGATACGATGGAAACTGAATTAACTAGTGCATCTTCTCCTCTTAAAAAGGAAAACAAACTTGGTTTTGATTATAAGAAATGGCTATTGCCTGCCTTTCTCTTGCTCCTGGTGCAGTTGGTTGTTCTGCTGGGAATTTTCTCCCGACCGGAAATGTCCCTCTATGATTCCTGGTTTCGCCTCCGCGGAGCAGAAATGCCGGGCGAACAGGTGGTGGTAGTAGCTCTGGATGAATCATCTATTGAAAGAATCGGCCCTCCCGCCTGGCCCCGTACCGTGCATGCGAAACTACTTGAGAAGCTCAGCCAGGCTAAGCTCGTTGCCTTCGATCTCACCTTTGGTTCGGAAAAGGATCCCCAGGAAGACCAGGCCTTTGCCGAGGCAATTGCTAATCATGGCAAGGTAATATTAATCAGCAAATTCTATTTTGAGAAAGATGCAAATGGAGATACGGTACAGAGTCTTGAGCCCCCTCTGCGCGATTTTATGCAGGGCGCAATGGGCATGGGTTTTGCCAATACCCCCTCTGACACTGACGGGGTAATCCGCCACATGAGCCTAGCCGATGTGAATACCTTTGAATTCCCCTTCCCATCCTTTGATACAGCCATAGCTCTAGCTAATCAGGACCTGACCTACAAGGATCTGCACATTGCCAATGGCTATCTGACCGCCGGAAAATACCGGGTGCCGGTTGACTCAGAAAATAAAGCCATGGCTACTTTCTGGGGACCCAAAGATACCTTTAAAACTATAAGCTACGCCGATGTCCTGGAAGGTAAAGTCAGCCCGGACTATTTTAAAGATAAAATTGTTATGGTGGGCAGTACCACTCAGGATGAACATGATGTATTTTCCACCCCGTACACAACCTCTAATATGGTAAAAAGCGGAGCTTTGGAAACCCCGGGAGTGGAGATCCATGCCGCCACTGTGCAGAGCTTTATTTCTCAGAGCTGGTACAGGCAGGTTGGACCCTGGCTCAATTTTCTTTTCTTAGCTATACTGGCGTTGCTAACCACTTTCGCTGTTTCCGGACGTGGTCCCTGGGCGGCCTTGTTAGGTACCATGGGCGTTCTGGGGGTGGCTATAGGAACCGTATATCTGCTTTGGGATGCCCACTGGTGGCTCAACCTGGCAGCCCCTCTAGCCATTATATTCTTGACTTATGCGGTGGTAACAGCTACTGACTTCATCCTGGCTGAAATGCAGCGGCGCAAGACCAAGGCCATGTTCTCCCGCTATGTTTCCCCTGATGTAGTGGACCAACTGATGGCCAACCCTGATCAGATGTCCCTGGGAGGTAAGAAGCAGGTAGTAACCATTATGTTTGCCGATATCCGCGGCTTTACCGCCTTCAGTGAAAATAAGGACCCGGTAGAAGTAATTTACCGATTAAATGAGTACCTGACCGCCATGACCGATTCAATTTTAAAACACGGGGGTACCCTGGATAAGTATTTAGGTGATGGTTTAATGGCCTTCTTTGGGGCACCAATCTACTATGAAGATCATGTGGAAAGAGCCATTGCCGTAGCTAAGGAAATCCAAGAAAAAGTAGTCGAACTCAACCAAAAATGGGCTGAGACCGGTAATGTCCCGCTGCTGGTAGCCGTAGGCATCAACACTGGCCCGGTAGTAGTAGGCAACGTCGGCAGTCCCGACCGAATGGACTACACCTTGATCGGCGAAGACGCCAACCTGGCCTCCCGGGTAGAAGCCCTGACCAAACTTTTCGAAACCCTGGTGCTGGTTTCGGAACGCTCCTACGATTTGTTGCCGGAAGGTGCAGTAAGAGATTCACTTAATTATGTTGGTGAAGAACTGGTCAAAGGGTTTACTAATCCGATTAAGGTTTACTCATTTACAGATATGAATTTGCATTTTGAGAAATCGAAGGATAAGGGGTTTAAATAAGGTGCCTGGCACCAAACTTTCTAACATTCATGATTGAATAAATCCGTCAAACCTTTAAATGCTCCAGAAATGATTATATTAATGTTTTTTCCTACAAACAATCAGGCTCCCTGCAAGCAGGGAGCCTGATTGTTTTAATAGCTTATACAAAAGTTAGAATGTTAGGTGCCTGGCACCAGGCTCTTTCTTTTAACAACTGGTTCTGATGGGAACTATAAAGATGGTGTCATCATCCTTCCAGATCACAATCAAGTACTGACGGTTATCTGCTAACTTACTTCTATCAAGAGTAAGCTTTACCAAACCGGGGCCATCTTTAATAATGGTGTTTTCTTTAATTGCATCCTCGACATTATTTCCCTCTGTGTCAACAAATTTAATAACCAGTGTATCCGTACTGCTCCAATTTCCCCCACTGATTTCGACTAAATGACCATTCACATTGTAATTTACGAGTAGTTTGGGTACAAGTGGTAAAGCCTCTAACCCATTAATCTGATGTTCGTTATTGAGATAACTATAATCTTCCGCCTCCATAAGATTAAACCACTTATCTGAAATTTTTACATAAACCTTTTTGAATTCAGGATTCAGCGCGTTTAAAACGGCATTACCGGTAAAATTCGGACTATTAAGGCAAAACACCCTTCTTCCTACCACGAGGCTATTATCAGCTATCAATTTTATTGGCAGCTCCATTTGAGTTTGTGATAATTGGGGCGGGATAGATATTTCTTTATTTACTTCAATAGTGTCTGGTACACAAACGTTTGGTGTATCGTATGTTGATCCATTTTCCACCATGAACCTTATGTTATAAGTACCATTGGGAACTACCATTTGATAAATAGCCGATTCTCTTTGGCCGGCTACTATATCACAGGATGTTGAGTAATATTCACCTGAGCTCTGAGCAATGACATTAATAGCGATTGATTGAGGCGCTTCAGGCCCATCACCAGGGAGAGTTACCTTGCCTGTAATTTTGGTTCCAGCGAGTGTGGCCAAGTTTATTGCAGCAAGATTATCATCCACCTGTAAACACGCAGCATCGCCCGACCATGCCTTCATGCCTGTTCCGCTATAATATGCATGTCCGAGGATATTATTAGTTGTCAAATATGCTTGACCTTCGTTATCGTTAACCCGGTAAGACAGCTTATATTGATGACCCGGCATGACCATTACGTTGAAAACGGCACTGCTAGTAACTTCCAGGCCTTGTTGGAACACCTCATGGCTGTCAGTATTCTCTGCCAAGATATTAACCCACAACGGATCAGCAGGGTTAGGCTGAGGCAAACTTATACTACCGCTTATTTTTTTACCTGCCAGGATAGACATGTTAATACTGGATTTGCTAACGCTGCTCACGTCAACTGGAGTATTATAATGGCCATGCTTAATATAAGCTTCAGTATCACTGCTTATATAATAAGAAATATAGTAGCCATCTGCCGCATTAGCCGGTACTTGCACGTTATATGATGCGGAATTGGCACCCTCCGGAATAGTTATTTCCCGGTGGAACGGCATTGGAAAATACTGTTGGTTGGCATTAACTTCAATATGTATTCCTCCGGCTGGCGCAACCATTCCTGCTGGCAAAGAAATAGTACCTGAAATAGTCCTATCAATACTGATTAGTTGTCCTCCGCTTAAACGAGCTACAGCTACCGGTGACTGTTGCTGAGTAGGCTGTCCGGCAAAAAAACACACTAACAGATTGTCAGGTTGACTGATAACTTTCTGCAATAAGCGTACTTCAGTTGCAATAGGTTCGGGCGCACTCAATGGAAAATATGTACCCTCAGCAAGCCTGGTATAGATCCCATATGAGGTAGTTCCCAGGCTGCTCAGCAAAGCTGACGGGGTTATGTTCAAACCCTGGGTCAGTACATTATTTGGGGCACCTGGCAGAACCACGCGATTGCTTAAGCTGTAAGTACCATAAGTTACAGTCGGATCTACTTCTGGACCTGGCGGGGGAGGAGTACTGCCACTACCGCTATTTGAATTAGATGAGGGATTCCCCTGGCCATTTTGGGCTGCCTGTATAGCATTGTTAATATTCTGTACTAGATTGGGCGGAGGAGTATTCCCCGTCTGATTAGGACCAGGTGCCTGCGGCGGAGCAGCCTCCTGGTTTTGTTGAATAGCTTGAGCTGTCTGCTGCGCCCAGCTAGCTGCCTGCGCCCATTCTCCCATCTGGCTTGGGCTCATTGGTGCTGGCGGTTCAGGCGGAGTATTGGCACCTGTTCCCTGAGTTGCCTGTCCGGCTACCAGACTGACTGTCTGTCCGCCTGCAGTTACGTCCCCAGTCCCGGTTAATATAGATGTCGAACCAGTGCCATTATTATTGACCGCATTGTGCCAGAAGGTTCCTCGGATAGCAGCGACCCCCCAGGGCATATCAACTTTCACTTTAACTTTTTTAGTTTTTGAGGTTTCGTACCAGGGCATATTTTGCTCACTGGCTGAAGCTGCTCCGATAAAATCCCGTCCACTTAAGCTGGCAATAAATTTCCTGTTTTCCAGGTTGCCAGTGGTCTTTTTATCATTACTTGACTGATTCTCCTGAGTCTCGGTGTGGCTGGCTAAAGCGCCAAACAGTTTGCCTTTCTTGAGATCCACAAGCAGCCAATCAACAGCGATGCCTGATGAGCCGTTGGTTTTTATGTAGGATCTGCCGCGGGCTTCTTTTACACTAAGCTGGGTATCTCCTTTGACCAACAGACTGCTGCCGTCACCATAACTAATGCTGGCTTCAGCATTTTTATCGGTAGTTAGTGTATCACCGGCACTAATTACAGAACTGCCGGTGATGTTTTGGGCTTCTTTACTGCCGTTCTGGATAGTCACGCTTCCGCTTTTCACTTCAATTCTTCCTATCAAGGCAGCTTGGCTTAGGTCTGGGTCTTTGGTTAATAATACCCCCAGAGCCCGAGCCAGATCTCCCCTGCTAATGGCCTGTTCAGGGTAAACTTTTTGGCTATCGGTACTTAAGCTAAGCATGCCGGAGGCTATACCTACAGCTACGGCAGGCGCAGCCCAGTGGCTGCTATTCATGTCGCTTAACTGGGGTAGTTTTGCTCCGTTAAGTGACTGTTTAGACAATCGCAGTATCATGTTAGCTGCCTGAGCCCGGGTGATCTTATCATCCGGGCGATAGCTCTTATCGGGAAAACCGCTGATATATCCTGCCTTAACGGCCGATGCTATGCTGGCCCGGGCCCAGTGATCCGCTCTGACATCCGGGAAGGGGCTGGGTTGGGCAGAATCTGCTTTGATAGCTCCGGCCAGTACCATTATGGCAGCAGCCTGAGCACGGGTAAGGCCTTCGGTGGGATGGAATCCCCCATCGGGAAAACCTTTGATAATTCCTTTACCGCTCAGGTAATTTATAAAAGCCAGATTGACGTCATCACTACTTACATCCTTGAAAACGGAAACTGGCTTGCCTTCTGAGGTCTGCTCGCTGGTCGGACTGGCAATACCTGGGCTTACAATAGACATGAGAAATACTGCAATCAATCCCATAATCAGAATAACCCTATTTTTAGGCTTCACTTCGGCTCCTCCTTTGTTAATTTCCATAATAATTAAGTCATATCCATATTATTTGACATTTAGCATCATTTTCCTCTCTATGAATAGGAAATTAACTTAGAATATTCATTATTATTTACCTTGTCGGAATGGCAGTTTAAGTTTCACTTCGGCTAATCTGTAATATAAATGATTTCTTTTTTATGGTTTCATACTATAATAAATAACAACTAAGCTATAATAAGGAGGTATTGCCAAGGTGACTGTGAAAACTGAGATCTCCGTCCGCAAAGATTTATTCCAGGAAGCCCTAACGCTAGCTCAAACATTAGAGATATCCTATAGCCAGCTATTTACCAAGGCTCTAGAGGATTTTGTGCAAAAGTACCGCCAAGGAAATTCTGTCCTGGACTTAAGCAATAATATCCCTGATCTGGATAGTGAAGAACAGATCTGGCTCGAGGCTAGATCCTTGAAACTGGACGAACGCTTCCCCGAAGACGATGAAAGCTGGTAAAACCACCTTCAATCCCTTTATTTAATACAATCTAAAAGGCTCCCAGCGGATTGCCATCCCGGGGAGCCTTTTGCGGACAGCAAGCCGCCAACAACCTACTCTTGGCAAATAACTTGACCATAACTGCATACAAGAATTGTGTGTCCAACAATTAACCGCTTGACGTCTTGATAAATATCTGTAAAAACTGCAATTTACGAGGAGTATTTATATGCACAATTTCAGCCGTCTATATATCAGCCTAGTGATGATAATCTTTCTTGTGTTCCCCGATCTATGTATGGCAACCTCAGGCCCGACTCCAGGATCTGCTTCCAAGCTCACCCAATCATCAAGCCAAATATTAGCCCGCATGACCCTGGAGGAGAAAGTGGGTCAGATGTTGATGGTGGGGTTCCAAGGAACCCAGACCTCACCCAGCTTATTAAAAACCATTAAGGATATTGGGCCAGGCGGGCTAATACTTTACGGAGGCAATATCAGCAGCCCTCTGCAAACTGCCGCTCTGACCAGCCAGCTGCAGGAAGCTTCTGCCATCCCAATGTTCATTTCCACCGACCAGGAAGGCGGAGTAGTTAGCAGGATAGCAGGCGGAACTACCATGCCTTCAGCTTTGGCCCTCGGTGCTGCCCGTTCGCCACAGCTTGCGTATCAGGCCGGACTGGCCACTGGCGAGGAACTTATAGCTATGGGTATTAACGTTGATTTAGCACCGGTATTGGATGTTTTACACGAACCAGATAATGCCTCTCTGGGCTCCCGTTGTTTTTCTGCCGACCCCAACCAGGTTGCTAATATAGGGCTGGCCTTTTCCCGTGGTCTGAGCGCTGCGGGGGTAATATCCTGTGCCAAGCATTTCCCTGGTCATGGCCTGGCCCCTATAGATTCCCACCTGGATATTCCCCTGGTGAAAGCATCGCGGGCCCAGTTGAATACTGATTTAATCCCCTTTCAGCAAGCCTTCGCCAGCGGTACAGAAATTGTCATGACTGCTCATGTGGCTTACCCAGCCCTGGATTCCACCCAGGTCACATCCCGAAAAAACAAGCAACTCATTTATCTTCCCGCCAGCCTGTCACCCCGCATAATAAACGGTTTGGCCCGAAATGAAATGGGCTATAAAGGAGTCATTATGACGGATTCCCTGATCATGCGCCCTATCACGGATAATTTTGGTACTCAAGAAGAGGCGGCGGTTATGGCAGTGAACGCAGGATCTGACCTGCTCCTTATACAAAAAGACCCGCTCATGGTTCAGCAGCGCCTGGTGAAAGCTGTACGAAGCGGGGAAATCAGCGAACGTAGGATTAATGCGTCGGTGCAGCGTTTGCTGGATTTGAAGTGTAAACGAGGGCTTATTGCGCATACTGGCAACAAGGTTTCTCCTGGAAGCACCATAAATCTTAGTCAGGATAAAGGTAAGCAATTGGTTCAACAGAAGGTGGGCAGCGCTGCCCATTTGACCCTGCAACAGGAGCTTGCCAATCACGCCATCACCCTCCTTAAGAACCAGAATTCGGTATTACCGTCAAAACTTAATGATGGTCAGCGTATCGTCTGCTTTGTTCCTTTGGATAGTATGTTGCCAGCCACCCAAGCGTCTTTAGCCGGACTGCTATCCTCTCAAGGCTTAAAAAATGTAAGTACACCTACTTACGTTTTTCGCGCACTGAATAAGCCCACCACTGAACAATTATCAACCTTGGCCTCGGCCAATCATATCATTCTCCTAACCTATGGAAGCCTGCAGCTAACCTCCGACCCCTTCAATCCACAGAGGAACTTTCCCCTGGCAATCGCAACACAGGCTAAAAAACTAGGTAAACCACTGGTAATTATAACCGCTACACCCCTCCGCGAGCAGGCTTTATGGTCCACGGTTCCAGCTGTGATACTGAACTACGGATATGACCAGGCGAATATTACCGCCGGCCTGAATACTGCATTCGGCCTGGTAAAACCAACCGGAAAATTGCCCTTGCCGGTTAAATCAGCAACTGGCGATATAATTCTCCCCGCCGGTTATGGATTGCTCTACCCGTAACTCGTCGTATACTGGGAGGTTAGCACTGCCTTTCGCTGTGTAGGGTCTATGGGACAGGCAACCGACAATACCTCGGGACAGAACCGGAAACAGCCCCCTGCAGAGTAATTGTTTGCTCTGCAGGGGGCTGTTGTATTTTGACTGGGTAGGATTTCACTTACAGCTTATCTCCCCTTTGAGAATAAGTTGTAAGTTAGACATCTGTCACCTCTTCCGTTTTTACGGAGCTGGGACTAGTACTACAAGTTCTATAATGTTACTCTCTACATCACCGGAGATGGCTGTCGCTTTAGCTCCTATACTTACTGTTCCAACTCCTGGCGTGCCGGTGAAAGAAATAGTCGCTTGATAAGGGTCGTTTCTCGTGATTCCGCTCACTGCAAGGCCGGTGTTCCCCGTGCTGATCGTCCATTTGTTCGGATCTCCGGCTGTTTCATCGAACTGCGCCCCGTCTAGTGTAACTACTACTGGTGGTGGTACTGCTCCCTTTACAATGGTTGATTCACTAGCTATCACTGCTACTGGTTTAGATACAGAATACTCAGATACTGGTCCGTCTAAGTAGTGTAATCCATCACCTATAGCTTGGACAGTAACCGTGTATCTACCTGTTGACAATTCAAAGGGATGGCTTGTTGTTTCAGGTTCAAGGGATAACGAATCACCTGCAGCTAAACCATTTTTGTAAAGCTGTACACGGTAACCTAGAGCGTTGGTTACATCCTCCCAACCTATCGTGTTTTCTTCCCACCCAGGTCGGCCTACCTGCTCCAATGTCACTGGGAATACTGCTGTTACTTCACCTGAGCCAGCCAAGTTGCTTGTTGTTGCCCCTGCTACTGAAAAATAGTTGGCAGCCACACCGCTCAAGGTGTATCCTTGTTTGGCTTCCAGTATGATGGTTGCTGTATATGATTTGCCTGCTGCGAATGTTGTATCGGCCGGTAACCATGTTACAGATCCTGTGTATTGATCGGTTGTAATTGATGTCACCGGAGTTCCACCTGCTGGTGCTGTTACAGATATTATGGAATTTACTACCGCTGGGGCTACTTCTTCCGTTGGTGTACTTTCTACTTCGCCAGAATAGCCGCCGGTACCGGTCGCTACAACCTTAATACGCGCACCACCTTCTGACCATACGTCGTCTTTGGTTGGTGTGTAATGGTTTGTTGTGGCATCCTCAATGACCATCCAGCCGTCACCGTCACGCAACCACTGATAACTTACTGTTGCACCAGCTGGTATCAATTCACCGGCTGTTAATTGAACCCCTATTTTAGCTTGGCCTATTATTGAACCTATACCTGTGATCGGGACTGCTGCTACTAATGCACTGGTTGCAACGGTTCCATATCCTCCTGCATCACTTGATCTTGCTACTACGATGAGATATTTAGCAACGTCAGCTGCAGCTGGTGTATAATTTTGTCCTGTTCCTACCAGTGTATCTGCTTGTTCATATATTTCGTTAGTAGAACGATACCATGTATAAGTCAGATTTGTCCTAATTCCAAGATTTCCCACGCCTACTGTCAGCTCTGTGCCAAATGTGGCTGGGGTGCCAGCTGTAAATGCCGGAGCTCCACTTTGGGCTGGCAATGCTGCTTCAATTACGATATCACTAGGGACCACATTGCCTGCCCCATTCACAACTTGGTTGGCCGGGATAGTGAAATTTGCTTGAATGATGGCAGCTGGGCCAGTACTATCATTGTACAGACAGGCGCTATTTCCGTCTGCATTTGGTGTCAGTCTGAGATTTACAGAGGTAATACCTGTGATCCAGTTCAAGCCGGTACCGGTATTAGCTTTTATCTTCGCCTGGATATTGTTCCAGGAATCGTTGCTTAACGGTCCACCGAGAGCAGTCAATATAATAGGGCTGTCGAGCGTCAGGCAGCCCGGGGTGGGATTAGTAACGGTAATCTTTACCTGACCGCCCACACTAGCAGTAACGCCGTTGGCTACGTTTATGTTGGCGGGAGTTTGAGCAATCACCACGCCGCTGGCGTTTATGTTGGCGGTATTTATGGTACCTGAACCCATTACCTGAGCACCACTTGCATTGACTTGCAGGGCGGTAACGTTAACTCCTGCGGCCAGATCTAATGTTGTCCCTGCTGCTGACGCGGCAAGATTTATCTGTCCTATGTTCCCGCTTGCTACCTCTACCCTTACATTGGGTACCTCGATATTAACTGCAGCAAAGTTTCCAGATAGTATTATGTTAGCCCCTGCTGGTATTAGTGAACCTATATTCACTGAGCCAAAGCCTTGACCATTTAGTTCGCATTCTTCCAACTTGGCCCCGGAGTTGAGGTTTACAGCACCTATTAGAGTGCTGCCTTTGGCTACTATCCGAATCTGGTTGTTTTCCTTGTCTATGCTAACGGTATACAGTTCGCAGTCTATGATTTGCACGCTGTTGGGACCGCCGCCGGTTATTTTAGTTTCACCCTGGACCTTGACCTTTTTAAGGGTTACATCTCCTTCGCCTATTCCTTCTGCCAGGAATAGCCTGCCGGTGATTATCATGTTCTGCAGGGTTACTCCGCTGGCGCTTACTATGACATCACCGCTTATAGTCTGAGGGCTGCTGTTCAAATCTGGACCGTAGATCCCAGCCATACCATAGCTTATGGCTTGCGGGGTAGGGTTAGGGCTAGGGCCGGAGCCGGACGATCCACTCTTTGCTTCCTGTTGAGTTGGAGTAACATTAATTTCTTTCTGTATATCTTTTTCTAGTTTTTCTATTACTTCGGGTCTTAGTTCAATCCCGCTGGCTTTCAGAGCATCCAGCACCACTTTCAGGGTGTCATGAGCTTGCTGTTCCGGCGTTCCCCCGGGAACATTACCAGGAGTTTCCACTATTACTCCCACTACCGCTTCCTTCTGCATATCCATTTGCAAGGCGCTCTGGACTATAAAATCCTGAACCTTGTTAAATTCCTGTTTATCTTTATCACTCATTCCGGTTTTTTCCGCAGATGTGCCCCCTTGACCTATTCCACCGGTCTGACCTCCGCCCAGGGTTACTGAGCCTCCGCTATTCCCGCTTACATCAATTGTGCCGGTAAGACAGCTTACATTACAGGTCCCATCCGGATTGACCGTTACTCTTAAGAAGGTTCCTCTTACAGCGGCTACTCCCCAGGGCATATCTACTTTAACTTTTACTTTTTTGGTCTGGGCAGTATTGTACCAGGGCATGTCCTGCTTGGCTGGCGCGGCAGCCAGGAGTCCAAAACCATCCAGTGATGCTAATAAAGGTCTCCGGCTTTGGGCTTGTACTTTATCTTGCGCTTCCCTTTTGGTTGCTACTGCTCCGAATACGGTTCCTTTTTTTACGTCCAGGTTGAGGTATTCTACCGCTGTGTTGGCAGAACCGTCCATTTTAATATATTCTCTGCCTCGAGACTCTTTTATGTTCATTTCGGTCTTTTCATCTATGAGCATGCTGCTTCCGTCCGGGTAGGTCAGCCGAGCACTGCTGCCGGCTCCAGTAATTATCGTATCTCCTACGTATACCCGGGTATTGCTTTTGGCTGTAGTCGTTTTTCCGTTCTGGGTAACTTGTACTTCACCCTTGACCTCTTCCAGGCTTCCCTCCAGGTTCTTGGTATACAAGCCGGGATCTTTGGTTAGAAGTGTTCCCAGAGCTCGGGCCAGTTTCCCACGAGTCATGGGCTGATCAGGGTAGAATTGTTTCCCATCAGCACTCAATCCCACCATGCCTGCTGCTATTCCTGTAGCCACAGCCGGGGCAGCCCAATGGCTGCTGTTGATATCAGTTAAAGAAGGCAGCTCTGCACTATTAAGGTTTTGTTTGGATAGGCGCAGTACCAGACTTACTGCCTGGGCGCGACTAATTTTTTCTTCCGGGTGGAAGGTTCCATCTGGAAAACCGCTCAAGTATCCAGCTTTTACTGCTGCAGCAATATATGGTCGTGCCCAGTGTTCTGTTTTAAGGTCTTTAAAGGGGCTGGCGGACTGGGCATCCAGTTTCAATTGTCCTGCTTTGACCAGTACCACGGCGGCCTGCGCTCGGGTTAAACCTTCCTGGGGTTTGAAGCTGCCGTCCGGGTAGCCAGTGATGATTCCTTTTCCGGATAGGTATTGTATATAGTTGAGATTTGGATCTGATTTAGTTAAGTCATTAAAATTAATTTGACTATTCTTGCTGCTATCTGCGGCCATTATTGGTGAATAACAGCCCAACATTCCTATGTATAGGATGACCATTATTAAGCCAATTTTCAGCCCCCTGCTGTTTAACCCCATATTACTTCAACCTCTCCATAATTTATACCAAATACTTTATTAATTACTATTTTACAAGATTAAATGGCATTATGTACTACTTTTTTGTTCCTAAATAAATATTTTTTAAATATATATTCAACAAACGTAATAAACCCCCCTAATTTAATCAGGGGGGCCAATCCAGATGGTAGCTCTCACAACTTAGATATAAGTTTTTACCAGCTCTCTTACTTCGGTCAACATTTTTTTACGTTCCTCATCGGGTACCACCGTTACGGCAAAGAGGTTTTTGTATTGATATTTGTCAAAGCCGGAAAAACCAAACAGCCCATTGACCATCGACTTGGTTATTGCATCCAGCATCCCACTGGACTGGGCCGTTTGTTCGTCAGCGCCCGAGGTGGTTATAACCAGGGCTTTCTTGCCGGTCAGCTTACCTCTTGGGCCAGTTGGAGTATACTCGTAGGCGAAACCGATACTGAACACCCGGTCAGCATAGCCTTTCAAAATAGCGGGCACCGACATCCACCAGACGGGGGCTATCAGAATCACCAGATCCGACCAGGCTACGTCGGTTTGCTCGGCCTTAATATCCGCCGGAATTTTGCCGGTGTGGAAGCCCTCAAAATCAGCACCACTTAAAACCGGATTCCAGTTCATGGCATATAGATCCTTTACTTTTACCTGCCCGCCCTTTTCCTCCACTTCCTCCTGCACCACTTTGGCCAGCGCCGCATTAAAACTAAGTGGATTAGGATGAGCGTAAATTATCAATGCTTTCATGAAAATACACCTCCTGATTTTTAGTATTGATCGATTTGTCAATTTGTATTACTTCTAATCATCATTAAAAAAATCTATTATGCCAAGTTCAGAATATTTGCATTTATTGCTGAAATTGTCTTCGTATTGAGGTATAGTTAATTTAAAGTATACAGAATAGGGTTGTTAGGTATGAATTAGGCTTCGAAAGCTTTTATACCTGAAACTTGACCTCTAATAACAAAAGGGAGGGATTGCACGTAATGTATAACAACGTAATTCTAGAAAAGGAAGCCGGATTAGCTATCCTCTACATTAACCGACCTAAAGCTCTAAATGCTCTAAATAGCGAAACTCTTCATGAAATTAAGACAGCCGTGCTTGATGTCAAAGATGATTGTGGGATTGAGGTATTAATTATTACCGGAGTGGGAGACAAGGCTTTTGTGGCAGGCGCAGATATTAGTTATATGCAGAGCTTAACAGCTGTTGAAGCTAGATACTTTGGTCTGCTGGGGCAAGATGTTTTTAGGACTATTGAAAGCATGGAAAAACCCGTTATTGGAGCAGTAAATGGATTCGCTCTGGGTGGGGGTTGTGAGCTTGCTCTGGCCTGTGATATAAGATTAGCTTCAGAAAATGCCGTATTCGGTCAGCCAGAGGTTAGCCTGGGTATTATCCCTGGTTTTGGAGGTACTCAACGTTTACCCCGTATTATTGGTGAAGGACGAGCCAAAGAACTAATTTACGGTGCCATTAATATTAAAGCTCAGGAAGCCTATCGCCTTGGGTTGGTCAACCATATTTATTCCTCTGAATCCTTAATGGATGAAGCTAGAAAGCTGGCAGCAAAAATTAAGGCCAATGCTCCGCTGGCAGTAAAATTTAGCAAAGCAGCTATTAATAAAGGTATGCAAACGGATATAGATACGGCCATGGCTATTGAGGCCGACCTTTTCGGAATGTGTTTTTCCACGGCAGATCAAAAAGAAGGTATGGATGCCTTTCTGAATAAAAAGAAAGCTTGCTTTATCTGTCAGTAGGACGACTTATTTTGGGTAAAAAAAGAAATTATAATTGATTGAATAGGACACAAAGGGTTTTAGAATCGTAATTAAATAGCTTACGCGCCGAATTAATATTTGGCGCTTTTTTTATCAGCCTATAATAAAAATGTTCATAATTATTTCCCTTTATGGTAATATACTTATATATATGTAATATATTTACATGTATGGTCGAGTGTGTTAACAATGAATTGGGGAGGTAATAATATGGCGGAAAATTATCGCGGAGTCAGTTATGAGACACTTCTAGCTTGGGTCGAAGATGGGATCGCATACCTGCAGTTCAATAGGCCTAAAGCCTTCAATGCAGTTAATAAAAAGCTGTTGATTGAAGCAACCGAAGTATTGAATCTTTACAGTGATGATCCTGAGGTAAAAGTAATTATCATCTGTGGCAATGAAAATGCCTTTGCGGCCGGTGCAGATTTGAAAGCAGTTGCTGGTTATACTGCCTTTGAAGCTCGTGATTTCCTGGACAAAGTTCATCTCACCATGTTTGCTATTGAAGATAATCATAAGCCTACCATTGCGGCCGTACGCGGGCTGGCTCTGGGCGGCGGACTGGAAACGGTTATGGCTTGCGATATTCATATCATAGCTGAAAACGCAACTCTAGGTCTGCCGGAAATTAACCTGGGTATATTCCCAGGAGCAGGCGGAACCCAGCGCATGCCACGTATTACTTCCATGAACATAGCCAAACAGTATATTCTTACCGGTGATTTCTTCGACGCTCAGACCGCTTTGCGCATTGGCCTGGCCAATATGGTAGTACCCGCCGAAGAAGTTATGGACGCTGCTTTGAAGATGGCCAAGAAGCTGGCTAAGAAAAGTCCGTTAGCCCTTAGAGAAGCTAAAAATGCGGTTAATATGTCTATGAATTGTGATATTAAAGCAGGATGCCGGGCCGAACAGATTGCCTGGTCCATGCTCTTCGCATCAGAAGACCAGAAGGAAGGCATGGGAGCTTTTCTGGAATCCCGTAAAGCTGAATTCAAAGGGAAATAAGTTACATTATATCGGGTAGCTATAGGGTAAACAGTACAAATTTAGAAACAACAAAAAACAACAGATTAGCGTTACAGCTGACCTGTTGTTTTTTCGTAAAAGCGAGTCAATGGGGACGGTTCCCTTAGTGAACAGGGGGACGGTTCTCTTGTTCATCCAGTTAAGGTGCTAGGGGATGAACAAGAGAACCGTCCCCCTGTTCACTTTTACTACGAAGGTTAAAATCTCTCCAGGTTTTTGCGCATTATGGCTTCGGCATCTTTGACCATAGTATCCAGAAGTTGCTGACAGCTTACTACGTCCTGGATAAGTCCGATAGATTGCCCCACCATGAAAGCCGCTCCCTCGACATCACCATTGGACCAAGCATTTTTCACCCTTTGGCCGGTGATTAGGGGAAAGATACGCTCCAGCTCTTGGCCCTCTGCCTCTATGGCTAAAACCTGTTTGGTAAGTTCGTTTTTCATCGCCCGGCCCTGTAAATTCAGACTTTTGCAGATCAAGGTAGTATCCTGTTCCTGCCGTCGGATTATTTCCTGCTGAATATTCTCATGCACCTGGCATTCTTCAGTATTTATGAAACGGGTCGCCATCATAACTCCTTCTGCTCCCAGGGTCAGAGCTGCTGCCAGACCTCTGCCATCAGCAATACCACCGGTAGTTAGGACTGGTATCTTGACTGATTCAGCGATACGGGGAGTAAGGACCATGCTGGTTACATCATCATTAAGGGGATGACCGCCTTCCTCAATCCCCGCTGCAAAAATTCCATCATAGCCTAATTTCTCGATGTTAAGCGCATGTCTGAGCGCCCCTACTTTATGAAAAACTTTTACCCCGGCAGCATGCAGGGCCTCTAAATAACGGGTCGCTGGAGCTCCGGAAACCTCAATTGCAGCAACCTTTTCCTCACAGCAAACTCGAAAATAATCATCATAAGTTTCCTGACTGATACGGAAAGATGGTAAAAGAGTAATATTGACACCGAAAGGTTTATCAGTCAATTCTTTAGCTTTAATCAGGGCAGCCCGCAGCTCTTCACCGCTATCATAATTCCCCGCCGTAATGTTACCTAACCCCCCGGCATTGGATATAGCAGCACACAATTCCGGCTTACAAAGCCACAGCATACCTCCGCAAATAATCGGGTGTTTGATTCCT
>CAZEDT010000010.1:0-73475 GCA_964510795.1 uncultured Syntrophomonas sp. | reverse complement strand
TGACGGGCTTCGTCTTTACACATTTCATGAACGGTATCGTGAATTGCATCATAGTTAAGCTCTTTAGCTCTGGTAGCCAATTCTTTTTTGCCCTTGCAGGCACCATGCTCCGCATCAACTCTCATCTTGAGGTTGGTCTTGGTGTCGGAAGTTACTACTTCGCCCAGCAGTTCGGCAAATTTAGCAGCATGTTCAGCTTCCTCCCAGGCAATTTTCTTATAGGCTTCTGCTACTTCCGGAAAACCTTCCCGATCTGCCTGCCTGCCCATGGCGAGGTACATACCTACCTCGGTACATTCGCCTACAAAGCTGGCCCTTAATTCCTGTAATACTTCAGGATCTACATCCTTGGCAATGCCAACCCGGTGTTCATCTGCCCAGCTCAAAATTTCAGTTTCTTCAGCCGCATAGAACTTTTCGGCTGGAGATTTACACTGGGGACATTTTTCCGGGGGGGCCTCTCCTTCATGAACATAACCGCAAACCGCGCATACCCATTTTTTCATGTAATACTACCTCCTTAATTATTCAATAAAATCTAATTTATATGCTCATCCCGATTATTTAAGCATATCGGGCAGATGCCTTTGAAATAGATGTGGCTTTCACTTACTTCGAACTTTTCTAATCCATGCAGGTCCAACTGAGAAATATCCAACCTGATATCGTATATTTGTCCGCATTGATTACATTTTAAATGGCCGTGCAGGGAAACATCAGCATCATATCTGGTTTCAATCTCTTCAATAGTAATCAATTGAGTTATCCCTCTTTCCACAAATAAGCTCAGGGTATTATACAGGGTGGTCTTGGACAGAGTAGGTATTTCATTCAGCAAATCCTTATAAATCATATCCACAGTAGGATGATTCCTATGGTCAAGCAGATATTGATACACCCTTATGCGATGGTGAGATGGCTTAATATTATGCATTTTTAATAATTGTTCTAGATCTCTGATGTCCATACTTATTAACCTTCTCTGACAGTAATTGTAATCAAAACAAATGTGTAATGATTACAATATATTTATATATCACTTGGAGACAGTTGTCAAGAAATAAATAGAAGTATTTTCGTTTTAGTTATTATTGGGATTAAAATATTGAACTAAAAAAGGAATAATGTTTTAGTAAGTCGAAACGTTAGTTACTAACGACTGATTACCATAATGAAATACACATCATGGGTGGTAATAATAAAAATGGTTGCTTTTTATTAAGGGGGAGAGTGGTTGATTATGTCGGGATGGTTGAAATCAATGAAATTGCAAAATCGTATGCTTATAACTATACTAACTGCTGTATTTGTAGTGTTTATAACTGTCATGCTGATAGTTATTAATCAAACCAGGACTAGCTCGGTGGGCAGTGCCTACCAACTCACTGAGTCTAAAGCCAATGAAAATGCGCAGATGATTAATTCAGAGCTACAGACTGCCCTGGGGGTAGCTACTACTCTAGCTAACAACTTTGAGGGCTATGAAAGCTATCCACTCAATATCCGGAGGGAAGTATTCAGCAGGATGCTGGAGGATACCTTGAAAGGGAACCCTAATTTCTTGAGTACCTGGTCGGTATGGGAACCCAATGTATTGGATGGCAAAGATAAGGACTATGCCAATACGCAATTTTCGGATGCATCCGGGCGTTTTATCCCCGGTTTTGATACCAGTACCGGCCAGGTGAAAATGAATATTACCTCAGATTACAATGATCCGATACTAGGAGATTATTATATTATTCCCCGGCAAACCCATAAAGTTGCCCTGCTGGAGCCGTCAAAATATGCTTATACCGAGGGAGGCCCAGAGTCGTGGCAGACCAGTATAGTTGTTCCGATTCTGAAGGATGGGCATTTCCTGGGTGTGGTGGGTATAGATTTGAATCTTGATAAAATACAAAAGCTAACCAAAGGGGTTAAGGCTTTTGAAAGCGGTTATGGTATGGTGGTTTCCAATCAGGGTGTCTATGTAGCCCATGCCCGGCCTGAAGCTGTTGGGCAAAATGTAATGCAGGTATCTAAACAAAATGGACCGCTGAGAAAAGCCATTCAGCAGGGTAAAATATTTAGCCAGACAGATTATTCACAGCTGCTTAAGGAGGATGTGTACCGGGTATATGTACCTATTAAGATAAATGCAGACATCCCACCTTGGTCTTTTGGCATGGCAGTACCCGGTAATGAAATTATGGCAGAAACCTATCAAATGATACAGATTTTTGTTGGGGTGGGTATACTGGCTTTCCTGATATTTTTCCTGGCTGTGTATTTGATTGCTCGTGATATAGCTAAACCCATCAGCCGGGCAGCACATCATCTGGAGAAGGTCGCCAACTATGAATTAGGTGAGAATGTTTCTGAAGAATTTCTGTCTTATGGGGGAGAAATAGGCTTACTGGCCAAGTCTATTAATAATACTACCCATAACTTGCGTAACATGGTAGCTGAAATTGCCATAGCATCTGAAGAAATGACAGCTTCCAGCCAGCAGCTGTCAGCAACAGTAGAAAGTGTATCCTGTGATATGGAAAAGGTATCAGCTTCCACGGAAGAAATATCTGCTGGTTTGGAAACCGTATCTGCTTCGGCTGAGGAGGTGAACGCTTCCAGCGAGGAAATTGCCGCCTCCCTGGCGCAATTAACTTATGAAGCTAATAATGGTTCGGTCAAGGCTAAAGAAATTGGAAGCAGTGCTATAATGGTTCAACAAGAGTCTCAGGAGGCTTCCCAAGTTCTCAATCAGCTTTATAAAGAAATAAATGACCGCTTAAGCCAATCAATAGAAGAAGCGCGGGTGGTCGAAGAGATATCCATATTAGCCGAAACGATTGCTGATATTGCCGAGCAGACAAATCTACTGGCTTTGAACGCGGCTATTGAAGCAGCCCGTGCAGGCGAGCAGGGCAGGGGTTTTGCGGTTGTAGCGGAGGAAGTACGTAAGCTGGCTGAGAATTCTTCGTCTACGGTAGGCACTATTAAAAATTTGACCAGTGACGTACAAAAATCTATTGGCAATTTGGTTAACCATGCTAATGAAGTGCTCGAATTTATAAACGGAAAAGTAAGCAAAGATTATGATATGATGGTGAGAATTGGACAAGGCTATGCCAAAGACGCTGGTACTTTTGAGCTGCTAACCGATCAAGTAAGTCAAATGTCTAATCAAGTTTTGGATTCGGTTAATGAAGTTAGTAGGGCTATCGAGGCCGTTGCCATAACTATGAATCAGAGTGCCCAGGGGGCACAGGTGATAAGCAGGGGTACTGAGCAAACAACGGCCTCTCTGAAAGATGTAGCTGAATTTGCCATCCGGTTGTCCCAAAATGCTGACAGGCTGAATTTACTGATAACTAGATTCAAATTATAATAAAAGCTACTTAGGCTGGTTTTCTTTAGCTTATGGAACAGAAAATTAATTATTTGAAGAAAACCTATAATTTATATTAGAACATTCCCGTAAAATTTGGATGAGGGAAAGACAATGCTAAATATGGCTAAATGGAATCCATTTAAAGAAGCAACCGAATCTCCGTGGAATAAAGGCTCAGATTTTATGGCTGGCTTATATGCTGCTGTCCCGATTGCAGTGGGCTATCTTCCTATCGCTATTACCTTTGGCTTAATAGCGCGGACAGCAGATTTGCCGGCGCATATCATTGTTTTTATGTCCCTGATAGTTTTTGCGGGTGCCAGTCAATTCGTAGCTGTGAACCTGATCTCTTTGGGGACTAACCCCTGGGAGATCGTATTAACTACTTTTATTCTTAACCTCAGACATTTGCTCATGTCAGCTTCATTAAGTCAGCGGATTGAACCTGCCTCTAAAAAGCGGATGGCCCTGCTGGCATTTGGAGTAACCGATGAGACCTTTTCTATGGCCTCTCTGCGGCTGGAAAAAACACTTGCGCCCAGCTTCATATTGGGCTTAAATATGCTGGCTTATATTTCCTGGGTAGTGGGAACCTGGCTGGGCATAACCTTAGTTAACGGGATACCGGAAGCATGGCAAGCCAGTATGGGGATAGCCCTATATGCTATGTTTATTGGCCTCTTGGTTCCGGTGCTGCGACAATCCAGGCAGATTGTGATATTGGTGTTCATAGCTGTGTCGATAAATTCTCTTCTGTATTACTGCCCCGCTGCTCATTTTATATCCATGGGGTGGAAAATTGTAATAACTACTGTAACAGCATCTTTAATGGCTGCTTTCATTTTTCCCCGGGAGGAAATAGAATCATGAAATTATGGCAGTTAGTTGTGTTAATGGCGGCGGTTACCTATATTCCGCGTATGCTTCCCCTGGTGTTCTTAAAGGATAGCGATTTGCCTCCCAGGATGCGCGCATTTTTAGAATACATACCTTATGCGGCCCTTACTGCGCTTATATTTCCGGGAATACTAAACTCTACCGGGGAATATCGATCTGCTCTAGCTGGAGCTGTAGTTGCTATAGTTTTGGCATTTATGAATGCTAACCTGATTATCATAGTATTTGGAGCTATACTTGGGGTTTTTATGTGGGGGGTGATCTAAAGTGCTGTGGGGACGGTTCTTATTGCTCCGCCAGAATAGTTTGAATCGTTGATTCGCTTGCCATGTTAGTAACAATGGTAATGGGTCAGAAAAGGTTGAAATATTATCCAAAATTTAAGTATTTAGCCTTCAATACGTGGTAGAATTATAATGAGATCTATTGAGCGGTAATAGAATACAATAATGTTTTTGTATGGGATTTTTATTGATGGCATAATATGGGGCAAGGAGGGTAAAATATGGCTGATGAGACTCAATTGGTGGTTTTTAAATTAAAAACCGGTGATGTGGTATGTGAATATGGTGTACCCATTACCAAGGTACAGGAAATTATTCCTATGGCAGTACCAACGAGGCTGCCTCAAGTACCTGATTTTGTAGAAGGCATTATTAATCTACGGGGCAGAATAATACCTATCATTGACCTTAAAAAGAGATTTGCCATGAATGCTTCCGAGGTAACCAGTGAAAGCCGAAGTGTAGTGGTTGAGGTTGATGGACAGACGGTGGGTATCATTGTTGACGAGGTAAGTGAAGTTCTTAGATTACCACAGGACAGTATTGAACCTCCACCAGCTGTGATGGGCGGGATAACCGCCGAATATCTAACCGGGGTAGGCAAGCTGGAGGATAGACTGCTAATTCTGCTGGATATGGACAAGATTTTTAACGATGGCGAAAAAGCTGAACTCTTTAATGTTGGTGCCTAAATCTTCTGCTGAAAAACCATTGCCCTGGAATCGTTAAGGTTTCAGGGCTTTGTTATATGTTGAGTAGTGAGTAAAAGAGAAAGATGAAACGAATTGATATGTTAGCGCAGCAACCAGCCACCAGATCTACCAGAAATTATACCTGTGCTGAGATCTAATGAATGTTAATTGCTATAAAAATTATGAGAAATCTTGGCTTAAACCAAACTAAATAAGTCTTATGCTAGCCAATTTACAAAAGCCAAAAGGGGTGATGGTTTGAGGTTAGGTGTAGATATAGTAGATATAGATAGAATGGAAAATGTTATAAAAAGGACGCCGCATTTCTTGGAACGGGTATTCAGTGAACAGGAATTGAATTATTGTTTTAAGAAGAGTAACCCTTATCCCTCTTTGGCAGTCCGTTTTGCAGCCAAGGAGGCCTTCCGTAAACTCGACCTTATCTTTTGCAGAGGGGTTCGTTTCCATGATGTTGAGGTATTTATTACTGCCGGGGGAAGACCGGAAATGCTCTTACATGGGATAGCTGCTGAAAAAGCGGTCGAGATAGGTATGAACCATTGGGATTTGTCGCTTTCCCATTCCCGAAATCAGGCCATAGCCGCAGTGATCGCTAATAAGGGGTGAGCTGAATGAAACTGCTTAAGGCAGAACAAATGAAAGAAATAGATCGACGGGCCAGTCATGAATACCTGATTCCCAGTATCGTGCTGATGGAAAATGCTGGCTTACGAGCTATGGATACGATTGTAAACATTCTGGACGATCTAATCGGGTGTAAAATTATCATATTGGCCGGTCGTGGAAATAATGGCGGCGACGGGCTGGTAATAGCCCGTCATTTAATTAATGCTGGTGCCCAAGTGGCTACCTTTCTCTTAGGCGTGCCTGAAGATTTGACTCCCGATGCCGCTGCTAATTATCAGATTCTGCAAAAGATGAACGGCAGTATCTATCCTCTGCGGTCCACTGAAGATTTGGAGCAATTAATGCTGAAAATGCTGGCTGCGGAGATGATAATAGACGCCCTATATGGAATTGGGTTTAAAGGAAGTCTTAATCCCCTGGAGTCTCAGGTGGCTAATCTGGTCAACTGGAGCCAGGCTCGAGTGCTGGCAATTGATATACCTTCCGGCGTGGAAGCTGATAGTGGAAAAGTTCACGGAGAAGCCATAAAGGCAGATTATACGGTGACATTTGCGGCTCCTAAACTGGGCATGATAATGGAACCGGGGCGAGACTATGTAGGAACCCTTACGGTGGCAGATATTTCAATTCCCCAAGCCTTACTGGCGGACGAAAAATATAATATTAGCTTGTTAATGGAATCATTAATTAAACACCATTTTAAACCGCGTCGGGTTGAATCACATAAAGGCAGCTATGGACATGCAATGGTGATTGGAGGATCGCCTGGTATGAGCGGTGCACCTCTAATGGCCTCCTGGGCTGCTTTGCGCAGTGGTGCCGGCCTGGTTACAGTAGCGGTGCCGGAAGCCTTATTATCTATAGCTGATGCGGCAGTGCCGGAAATTATGAGCCGAGGACTACCCCAAACCGATACCGGCGGTATTTCTATAGCCGCTGGATCGGTTATTGAGGATTTGATGGAAAAGGCTACGGTGGCCTGCATAGGTCCAGGCATGTCTCTTTACAGCGAGGGAAAAGCCGTATTGATAAGGGTGCTGGAGAAGGCGCAAATTCCACTGCTGATTGATGCGGATGGATTAAATGCCCTGCAGGGAGACCTGGCAATACTAAGAGACCGGCAGCAGCCGGTGGTGCTTACTCCCCATCCGGGTGAGATGTCCCGTCTTACTGGACTTTCAGTAGGGGAAATACAAGCTCAGCGCCTGGATATCAGTCAGCATTATGCCAGCGAATGGGGAGTTACCTTAGTCCTCAAGGGGAATAATACAGTAATTGCCAGCCCTTCAGGCCAGCTTTGTGTGAATATGAATGGAAATCCGGGAATGGCTACAGCTGGCAGTGGAGATGTTTTGGGTGGTATAATTACTGGATTAATAGCTCAGGGTTTAACTGTAAATGATGCAGCCTTGGCAGGGGTTTATCTACATGGTCGGGCTGGCGACCAGGCAGCTTTGCAGACTGGTCAAAGAGCACTAACCGCTACGGATATTATTCATTCCCTGCCCACGGTCTTGCATGATTTGGAAAATTCCTAAAAGAAAGGGGTAATGAAAATGTTAGCTAAGGATATTATGACTAAGGATGTTATTACCGTCAGACCTGAAGATGAAGTTGAAAAGGTAGCCCAGCTTCTGCTGGAGAACAAGATCAGTGGCATACCGGTTGTGGATGAGCATCATCATGTACTGGGCATGATCACGGAAAAGGATTTGATGGTTAGGGCCACCGAGTTGAAAGTCCCCTTCTACCTTACATTATTTGACAGTATTATTTTTTTGGAAAACCCCATACGATTTAAAAACGATTTAAAAAAATATACCGCCTCGCGAGTAAAGGATGCTATGACCAGCAAGGTGCACTGGGTAGAAGAAGATGTGCCAGTCAGCGAAATAGCCGTAATCATGCAAAAAGAGAACATTAATCGTGTACCGGTAGTAAGACATGGCAAACTAATAGGTATCGTTACCCGCAATGATATTTTAAAGGCGCTGATTAAACAGCATGGATAATAGCCAGGCTAGCTGGGCAGAAATAGATTTAAAGGCTATTCAAAGCAATATTACTGCAATAACACGCTTGCTTAGTCCCGGCACCATACTGATGTCAGTAGTCAAAGCCGATGCTTATGGACATGGTATGATCAGAGTAGCCCAGGCTTGTATTGAGGCGGGAGCAGGCTATCTGGGAGTAGCCACTCTGGAAGAAGCTCTGGCATTGCGGGCAGAGCATATTCAGGTTCCGATATTGGTGTTTGGTTATATCCCGATAGATCAGGCAGAAGTGGTGGTAAGAAATCAAATTGATGCTACTATCTACAATATTGAGGCCGCGCAATCGTATTCACGTGCAGCCAGCGCTGCCAACCCGGCCCGATTGCACATTAAACTGGATACCGGTATGAGTAGAATTGGGTTTCAAGCTGACGAAATTTCGCTGCAGATAGTCAAAAGTATTGCGCAATTGCCTAATATAAAATTGCAGGGAATTTTTACCCACTTTGCTGTAGCTGACGAGCTGGATAAAAGTTTTACTAAACAGCAGAGCGAGATTTTTCTTAATTTTATTGACCGCCTTGAGAAAGCCGGCATTAATATTCCTATAAAACATATGGCAAATAGTGCAGCGATTATGGATATTCCTGAAACTCATTTAAATATGGTTAGGGCCGGAATTATTACTTACGGGCTATATCCGTCGGATCAGGTGCAAAAGGAAAACCTGCCCCTGGAACCAGTTATGCGGCTAAAGACACGCATCAGCCATTTGAAAACCCTGCCGGCAGGAAGATCGATCAGTTATGGCCGCCGCTTTGTTACAGAACAGGAAACCCTGGTAGCTACAGTGCCGATAGGATATGCCGACGGTTACAGCCGGCTTTTATCCAACCAGGCCTGGGCAACAGTTCGCGGGCAGAAGATATACTTGCTTGGTACTGTTTGTATGGATCAATGTATGTTTGATGTTAGTGGAGTTGACGGGGTAGAGGTCGGTGATGAAGTAATACTTTTCGGTAGGCCCGAGGATGGTATAACCGTCGATGATCTGGCGAAACTAATTGGGACTATCAACTATGAAATAGTTTGTTCGATTGGAAAACGTATACCCCGGATATATCTAACCTAAACTGCTATAAGCAATTATTGGATTTGCGGGCAAAAGGTCTTGTCTATATAATAAGTATATGGATTCATATATTTACTAATATGGAGGTGCTCCTTTTGTCGGCCTCAAAAAGGATTATAATCACGGTTCCTGATAGCCTCCTATGTGAAGTTGATAAATTTACTCATATTGAAAATAGAAACCGCAGTGAGATAGTTAGAGAAGCTATTATGTTTTATCTAGGGGAGCGTAAAAAGGAATTGATGATTGAACAGATGAAAAAAGGCTATATAGAAATGGCAGATATCAATCTGCATATTGCTATAGAGGATAGCAGAACTGAAGATTGCTCGGAAATTTGTGACGATAAAGTGGTGGAGTGATTGATGGTATGATAAAACGTGGCGAAATCTATTTTGCCCAGCTTAATCCGGTAGTTGGTTCTGAGCAGGGTGGAGTAAGGCCGGTGCTGGTTGTTCAAAATGATGTTGGTAACCAGTATAGCCCCACGACTATAGTGCTGGCCATTACCTCGCAGATTAATAAAGCCAAGTTGCCCACCCATGTAGAATTAAAGGCAGATCTTTACGGCTTGGAACGAGATTCAGTTATTCTAACTGAGCAGATTAGAACTATTGATAAAACCCGCCTGAAACAACGTATAGCGATTCTGAGAGAGGACACTATGCACAAAGTGGATCAGGCGCTGGCAGTTAGCTTGGAACTGATTGAGATTTACAATACATAATATATATAGACTAATTAACATAAACAGAATGGGAAAAGATGCTAGATAGTCTGTGCAGCTTATAAAGCAGGTTCTGAAAAAAGGGGCCTGCTTTTTTTGCCGTATCAGAAGGCATAACATTTCTAAATGTTGCGCACTTCGGGCATTACCTATGCTCCGGTGGTCGCAACTAAGGAAACACCCTTCGGGTACTACTGATTTGACCTGAAGGTCAATATTAAGGTTGATAGGTAAGAAAACTCAGGCAGCCGACGTCCAAGGATGGACTAGTGTCGCGGTGCCAAGTATGGCAAGGAGCGACCGCTATCGCCTAAAGGCTCACCCTCCGGGTACTACTGATGCTCCCACTGGTCGCTTTTAAGGTAACGGCGTACGCCGAGTTTTCTTATGAGTTAAGATGGTGAAGTGCAAAAATGGGGGGCTAAGGATGAAACCTATCATTGGGATTACGTCCAACTATAATCTGGAGGAGAATAGCTTTGGATTGCGGGAGTATTATGTATCATCGGTGAGTGAGGCGGGTGGCATACCTGTTATCCTGCCTGCAATTTGTCAGGAAGAACGGTTGGATGACTATATACGGATTTGTGATGGTTTTATATTTTCTGGGGGTGGGGATCTGGACCCCAACTATTTTGGAGAATCAGCATTGTATCACCTGGGCGAGGTAAACCCACTTCGGGATGAATTTGAAATAGAGCTGGCCCGTAGGGCGCTGACATCCGGCAAAGCGGCGCTGGGAATTTGCCGGGGATGTCAGATTATGAATGTTGCGGCGGGGGGAACCCTAATTCAGCACATACCAACCAACCTCTGCCATATGCAAAAGGCACCCCGCAATTATCCGTTTCATGATATATTTATAGAAAACGACAGCCAGTTGGCCAGGATTTTGGAAAGTACCCATATCAGGGTTAACAGTTTCCATCATCAGGCGGTAGGCCGGGCTGGACAGAACATTTTTTTGTGTGCTTATGCCCAGGATGGTACTGTGGAGGCAGTGGAAGGCAGAGGAGACTTATTTTACCTTGGTGTACAATGGCATCCGGAATGTATGCAAGACCTTCCTGCACGGCGCCTATTTACGGCTTTGATAGAGAAATCTAAACATTATTAAACTGAAGATTATGGCAGAAGCAAAACTGAACAGTATGCTATCTTGCATCATAAGATGTAGCATAAAGGGAGGAAATCCAGAGATGTATGCGATTAAGGGTGGAAAAATATTTACTATGGATGAAGCGGGAATCATTGATGGCGGAATGATCCTGATTGAAGGCGAAAGAATCAAGCTGGTCAGTACTGAGACGGCGGTTCCTGATGGATATACAGTTATCGAAGCGGGGGGGAAATATATTACCCCTGGGTTTATTGATTCCCACACTCATCTAGGCTTGGAGGAAGAGATATACCGAGTAGAAGGGGACGATGTCAATGAAATCACTGATCCGATTACCCCTCAGTTACAGGCGGTTGATGGCATCAATTTTCTGGACTTGGCATTTGGTGATGCCTTACGGGGCGGAGTTACCCGGGCCATGAGCATGCCGGGCAGTGCTAATATTTTAGGTGGGCAGGCCGTATTTTTGAAAACTTTGGCAGGCAGCATGGCAGAGATGATTTATAAAAATCCCTGGGGTTTGAAAGCCGCTCTGGGAGAAAACCCTAAAAGGGTTTATGGAGATCAGAAGAAAGCCCCTATGACGCGCATGGCCAGTGCCAGCCTGTTACGTGAGGCCCTTTATACAGCGGCCAAAAGCATGGAAAAGAAAGAATTGAGCGCCCAGGAAGAATATCGCCAGACAGCGATTTTCAAAGTCCTGCGCAAGGAAATGCCCCTTCTGGTGCATGTACACCGAGCTGACGACATACTCACTGCCCTGCGTATCAAAGATGAATTTGATATAGATCTCTTAATCCAGCATGGAACCGAAGCCCATCTGGTAGCCGACGAACTGTTCAAGAGAAATGTACCGGTTTTTCTGGGGCCGCTGCTGGTGAATCGGGCCAAGGTAGAAATGAAAGAAGTAGCCTTTAAAAATGCACGGCTGTTAGCTGAAAGAGGAGTTAAGTTCTCCTTCATTACTGATCATCCGGTTATACCTATTGAACATCTGAGGGTATGTGCAGCCCTAACGGTACGTGAAGGTTTGGATGAGAAACTGGCTATGCAAGCAATTACCTGTCTGCCGGCGCAGTTTTTAAAAGTAGATAGCGAGTTAGGCAGCCTGCGGGCAGGCAAGCGGGCTGATCTGGTAATTTATAACGGCCACCCGTTTGATTTTCGCTCTTCAGTAGAGCAAGTGCTGGTAGATGGTAAACTGTGGAGGGATCACATTGAATAGAGGCGATTTATTTACCGTTTATCTGGAGGGATCAATGATGACGGTTTGTGTGATTGGTTCCTATAAAGAAGAATACAGCGGCGAAGAAATGGTAATCCTGGCAGTTGTAAGTCAGGATAACATGGTGCACGTTCCCCTGGAGGAACTGGATGCGCTCTTTCCTCGCCGTAAATTCATGAATTAGAAAAAGTGAGTACGGACTTCTCGTACTCATTTTTTGTTTAAAACGACCACTTTCTAAAATTTCCCCTGCATGATTAAGGCCAAATGTTTCACGTGAAACATTTGGAATTTATTCCAAAATTCTTTAAATAACAAGACCACCGCTATATATTGCTGTCCCAACAGCCCACTAACATCCCACATTTGTCAACCAAACATCCGCAGTTTACAGATTATGAGCGGTAAGAGATTAAAGGGGACACAAAGTAAGTTAGTATTCCAAATAACTTATTTTGTGTCCCCAATGTACCCTGGAGGATTTGGATATGCTCTTTCCTCGCCGTAAATTCATGAATTAGAAAAAGTGAGTACGTGGTTCTCGTACTCGTTTTATGTTTAAAACGGTCACCTTCTAAAATTTCCTCTGTATGATTAAGGCAAATGTTTTACGTAAAACATTTGGAATTTATCCCAATATATGTTAGATAACAAGACCGCCAGCTATATATTGCTTCCCTACAACCCCTTAGCATCCCACATTTGTTAACTAAACTTCGTATTTTATAGAGTATGCGCAGTAAGGAATATTTAAAAGTTTGTTATTTAGCGCGATTTATTGCATTAACCAGAAAGCTATTTTTCTCGATTTTCTGAGAGCTGGGGGAAGGACGAATTTAGTGATTAAGCCTGCTCCTATCTCCGGAAGCTCGTTCTACCAACTGCTTGCCGGATGAGCGTAAGGGGCTACCCCGCCAAGCTCCCATCCATGGTCGCTGGCAGGCTAGGAACATCGTGTTCCTCGGCCCCTTCCGCTCACCCTTCTTCGCAGGGTAGAACGGCTTCCTCCGCCAATGTCGCCGGCATAATCACTAAATTCGTCAGCCAAGTTGGTAGTAATAGGGGAACGAACCAGGGCCTGGTCTTTCGGGTTTTCTGAAAGATGGGTGGGTTGACAAGGGGACGGGGTTGTTGACACCCCCTATGATACCGGTTGGGGTGTCAACAACCCCGTCCCCTTGTCAACCCCTTAACTGGATGAACAAGAGAACCGTCCCCCTGTTCACTTTTGCTGCGCATCTTTAGTCAACTACGAAACATATTTTATTAACATTATTTACATCAAGGACTTCTACTACCTCAATGAGAATTAGTAGGAAGATCTACTAATTATGAGGAGTTGGAGTAGTGAAAAGAGCTTATTGGGCATTTATAGCTATATTTGTAGTTTTTCTCCTGGCGGGAGTGGGTACGGCGGAGGCCTATACGAGTCCAGGTGTACGGATTGATGGCCAGCTTAGAACGTTCTCTCCATCCTGCCAAATCGTAGCTGGCAGGACCATGGTACCAATCCGCTTTGTGATTGAGGATCAGGCCCTTCAGGGGACTGTGAACTGGGATGGTAACAATAAAAAGGTGAACATTCTTTGCCGGGAAAAGAGCTTTGAATTTCAGATTGCCAGGCGTCAGGTCATGGTCAATGGGCAGGTAGTAACTCTTGATGTGGCACCGTACATATACCAGGGTCGAACCTACATACCGCTCCGTTTTCTAACCGAACAATTGGGTGCTCGGGTCAGCTGGAACAATCTCAAACGAGAGGTTAATATTAGCTTTAATCAAAGCCAGCGCCCGGAGGTTTTTGCATATTATTATCGTTCCTTTGCTGAATTCGAGGAAAATGCTGATTTAATCAGCGATGTTGCCTTGCGGTGGTTCGAAACAAATGCCAACGGGGATCTTTTCTATGAATATCAGGACAATTATAATCAAATCCTTCAGTTTGCTCGCTCCAAAGGGATAAAAACTCATGCCAGCGTGGTTTTTATGGACAAGGAAGGTATGCACACGCTGCTTGCCGATCCTCAAAACCGTCAGCGCCTAGTGGAAAATCTGGCTGCTCAAGTAACCCAAAATGCTTATGATGGTGTGAACATTGACTTCGAATTTCTGGGCAAGGATGACCGGGATAATTTCACGCTCTTTCTAAGAGAGCTTAAGAATAGGCTGGGAGCCAATAAAGAACTATCGGTGGCTGTTTTTGCCTGTACCAAACCGGAAAGCTGGCTGGCCGGCTATGATTACGCCGCTATCGGTGAGATTGCTGATCGAGTGGTTATAATGGCTTATGACTACAGCTACAAAGGGAGTGCCCCGGGACCGGTAGCCCCTTTATGGTGGGTGGAGGGCGTAGTAAATTATACTCAGACTATAATACCGGCTGAGAAATTGCTGCTGGGCTTTCCTACTTACGGCTATGATTGGGGTAATGGTTTGACTACCACCACTGTAACCGCTCCAAACCTGCAGAACTTGAAAAGTAAATATACGCTTAGCGAATACTTCGATAATGCCAGCATGAGCCCCTATTACCGTTATGTGGATAACAACGGGGTTGCTCACCAGATATGGCTGGAGAACGAAACGAGCTTGAATGCGAAGTTAGATATAGCCCTGAATAATCAGCTGGCGGGAGTCTCCTTCTGGAGAATAGGCAACGGTTTCACCGAACTCTACCAACTGCTGGAACAAAATCTTCCCCCACGCTAAGATATAATTCAGGAAGCGATACGTGGAAGGTTCGAAATTTTCAGCTTATAGTTTATATCTGCAGAAAGGCAGTTGGAGTCCTGGCCGGACTCCAACTGTAACCTTCTGGTTAAATATTAGTTTCTTTTAACCACGTTTAATCGTCTTCTTCCTCATCTTCGCCAGAATCTATTTTTTCTTTCTCCATTTCTAAAATTTTACCTGTCTTCGCATTTACTTCGAATTCATATTCGTATTTATCATCGGTAACAATAGCTTCATATTCCCAACGGCCATCATCTTTTTCCAAACTAAGTTCAATTACTTCGCCCTGGGGGACTTTTTCCAGCAGAATCTTAGTCACTTCTTCTTCGGATAGAATTTTTTCATCTTTGTCTTTATCTTTATCTTTGCCTGGTTTTACTTCAGCGGGCGGTGTTGAAACAACTCCCTTTTTAAGCTCATATTTTACTTCCAATACCTTACTGTTTTCTGGATCCACAATTACCATTGCGTTATAATCAGGTGTTTCCAAATTTATTACGTATTCCCAGTAGCCCTGATAAACACTTAAATTGTTCTGCTTAACTTCTTTGGCATTAAAGATTTCAACGGCAATCAGTTCAGCTTTTGCTTTGCTTAAAAACGGGGTATAGGTATGGTCTTTAACATAGAAATTAGGAGCTTTAGGATCGAGGGTTTCAACTGAGCATGCTGTTATATTTCTAACTTCAGCAGTAAGGCCATCAATTATCGTAGCTATTTTCATCGTTTTATAGGTGAAAATGCTTTCATAATAAGGTTTGCTGCCATCATATTTAAGGCTGGTACTTAAATGAGTACTTCCTTTGGGCATTAGACCATTAGCTTTAGCGGTAGCTTCCTGTTCAGTTATAAGTTTGGATTTATCTTCTTTGGCCAGGTATGAATAAGTGTGGGAAGCAATAACTTTGGCATTAAAAGCATCAACTCTTAGCTCGTAAATTTCTTTTTTAGCGTCGTTGATTAACAATACTTCATATTCCTTACCATCTTTATTCAATTTACTTACAACAACCTGACTTCCCTTTTCTGCATATTGAACCGCAATTTCAAATGCTTTTTCTCCAGTAATTACTGTCTGTGGTGCATTTTCAGCATAAGCTGTGCTGCCAAATAAAGCAACCGCCACAAAAACAACTAACAGCATCCTTATTTTCATTTTAAAATTCATTCCAAATCTCTCCTCTTTTCAATTTATTATTTAATACCCTGCTTTATAAAATTTTGGGTGCCTTTTTTTAAAATTTCATAAAAAATTATTAACTCTCCCAAAAAAAGACCAATTTTTCAAGTCATTTAATTTTTCAACAAATGCTAACTTATGATTTAATACTGAATTTATGTTTTGGCATAAAAAATCCTGAAAGCTTTTAGAAAGATCTAAGAGCGCTCAGGATTTGAAACGAAATCTTATTTGTGAATGTGACAAATACTCTTTTTCATTAAATTATAAATGTGAGCTATTCTGAACCTAGACTATTTCTCATCATAGTCATCATCATTAATACTCTCATCATCTTGATTACTTTTGATATCATCACTATCATCTGCATCATTATTAGTTTTCACTTCATTTTTTTGAATATCCCTTTCTTGATGGTTATTTTCCGCAGGGTTGGTTAGATCACTTTTAGACTCAACAGAATTATCAAAGCTACGCGTGTCACTTGGCTGGAAAACGGCTTGATTTTTATCTTTATCGTGATCTTCGATCTCATCTTCAATGTCCTTATCATCATTAGCATCTTCAACTTCGGTTTCACTCAGATCTTCAATTTCTTTTACGGTTAGTTTAGATATACTTTCTTCATCTGCATGCAATCTGCGGGCTATTTCATAACGTCCTACACTTAATCCTTTAGCTTCAGCTTCTTGGGCGGCTGCTTTACTGGCTTGGACGAATAATATTTTTTCATGAATGAAAATATCCTCAACAGTGGTTCTGGTCTCTTGGGCAAAACCGTTATGGTCTTTTTCTAATAAAGCCAAACCAATCAAGATCGGGCTGTTCTCTCGCAAATAACCCTCTTTCTTTAGAGAATCATAGAGGTGAATTAAGCCTTCTTTTAAAGACTGGCCTTCAATAGCTTTCAAATCCAATTTGGAAGCATCTTCGTTCAAGGCTTGCACGTTTAAGATTTTTTCATGCTCATTTATTTCCAGAGTAAAACTGGGATTAACATCTATACTCACGACCGCAAAAGTTTGATTTTGAAAAATTCCTGACGCAAAGACAGTTAAACCGATAACTAATAGAAACATAGCGGCAGCTAAGAATTGTCTTTTAAAGCCAGATCCCGCTTTAAGTAAATCTCCCTGATAACAATCCTGATCATCAAATGCAATTCTCTCGCCGATTATCATATTGGCTTTTATATTTAAAGCCTGATAACTTCCCCCTTCTTCGAGGATGATTGCGTAATTATCTTTTATTTCCATAACAATTCCGCGTCTCATTGTTCACCTATCTTTCTATCCATGACTTAATGGCTCGCAAATCGCGAAAAAAAACAATTATCATGAAAATAATGAATCGTTTACTTCTATTTATCACTTTCTTGGTTACCGAACAGAGCTCGCTGATAAGTTGGGTAGGCAACTTTTTTTTATTATACATTTTATCTACCACTTCTTTTTCCCGACTTGCTTTTTCAGAAATAGCAATAGCTTGTTGTCTGGTATCCCTGTGTTTAGGAGATTCTTTGACCAGAGTAGTGAAATCAAAGCCGAATTGATTGATTTCTTCCTTCATAATAGATATTTCTTCTGCCAGTACATCCCGTTCCCAGGTAGGTTCTGTATAGTATGCATCCAGGTTAATCCCTTTTTCCTGCAGCTCTTGTATGGAAGCAAGTTTTCGATATTTATTTTCTTTTTTCAGATAGTTATAGACCCTGCTTGTGATCACCAGTCGGGCAAAGGGTAAAAAGCTGCCTCTTTCTTGGTCATACCTTTCAATAGCTTCCGCAAGCCCTAAAAGGCCTATGCTTAGCTCCTCGCTGTTTTCGAGGGAAACATATCTGCCGGTAGCCCTGGAAATGGTGTTAATAATAAAGGGCATCTGAGATTTTATGGCTTCATCCACAGTCATACCAGCAAATTCATCTATTCTATCCAAATACTCATCTAAATAACTTTTCATTTGTACTCCTGTTAAACCATCTGTAAAAGGGATTTGGCAAGATAAAATGCTTTATATACCCTATCACTGCTTGAAGGCTGCGACGTTGCTGTTTTTAATTTGAGACCAATTATTTATTCGTTGCTTCGACATGTATGGCATTATATCCTACAACATTAGCATTATTTTTAGGGCATTATCATTGTCACAATCAAACATTTATAAGACTTGGGCAAACACTAATGAATAAAAAGGGAAAATGAGCGAAGGTTTTTTCAATTTCAGATCATTTTTTAGTTGATAATCCATGCTTAACTATTTTTAACATTTTCAGTAAATGACTGATGTTCAATAGTTTAATTTAAGCAACCGTACTAATTGCCTAACAAAATAGAATTTTACGGCCATTAAAGTCTGGACGATACGACAAATCTGTTGACAGATTTATCGAAATGATTTACGCTTCATGTATAAAAATTAAATAAACGTTTAATTTAAATGGTGATTTAATTTTTTGCTGCTTGTATTAGGGCGGCTTTCATTTGAAGCCCTTCAGCAAGCAGACCTCTCCTTTTTATTGCTCCGGTTTATTCTATTCCGGGTAATGTGATAATCCTCAATTTAACGAAAGGAGGCAGAAATAATTTCTTTATTGGCAAGCTTTCCTTTACTTATCATTTGACAAGCTATTACACAATTGAACATTTCAATTACTAAGATCAATGTATGCAAACAGACGCTGGCAGAATTAATTGAATAAGCAAGAACTGATCAGGAAATAGGCGCAAGCAATTTATCTGATAAAGGGGGAATATGAGATGTCAAGTATCACAATGACGAGGCGAAATTTTGTCAAGCTCAGTGCTGTAACCGGTGTTGCAGTTTCACTGGCTTCTGCAGGAAATAACCTCGTTGGCTTGGCTGCTGGAAACGAAGCAGCAACACAACTAGCTGATACTAAGATAATACCCAGTGCATGCCGGAATTGTTACGGTAGATGTGGTATTCTAGGGCACGTTCGGGATGGCAGAGTGGTGAAAATTGAAGGTAATCCGAAGATATTTAGCGAGGGTACTTTGTGCAGTCGGGCCTTTGCTATTCCTCAGCTAATGTACAATCCATTGCGACTGCAGTATCCCATGAAACGTGCCGGTAAGCGTGGAGAAGGCAAGTGGCAGCGTATTACCTGGGATGAGGCTATGGATACAATTAGTAGCCGCTTCAAGGAAATCCAGCAAAAGTATGGCGGGCATACTATTATCCATCAATATGGAACTGGTCGTGACATGTATAACTTCCAGGCTATTAATAAGCTGTTCCTGGAAATGGGGAGCACGGCTACTTTTGGAGTCGGAAACCTGTGCTGGGTAGGTTCTTACATGGTATCACGCCGGATTTATGGGGACGAAACCCAATATACCGGATGGGATGCGCAAAATACGAAGTGCATTATTTTATGGGCGCGTCAAGAACGTTCTCGTGGTTATTATGATTGGTTGGCGATTAAGCGGGCTCAGGATCGTGGAGTCAAAGTTATTGCGGTAGATCCGCGTTTTACTACCACCGCTGCCAAATCTGATGTATGGCTGCCGATTCGTCCAGGCAGTGATATGGCCCTGGTTTTATGTTTTATCAACACCATGATCAGTGAGAATCGCTATGATAAGAGCTTTGTCAAGAACTGGACCAATGGTCCCTTTTTGGTAAAAGAAGATGGTTTTCTCTTACGTGAGATCGATATTAAACCGGGTGGAAGCAAAGATCGTTTTATTGTCTGGGATGAAAAAACAAATAGTCATAAATACTGGGATGGTCAGCAGCTTAACTGGCAAACAGCCGGTATTGAGCCAGCCTTGATGGGCGAGTATGAGATTAATGGCAAAAAGTACAAGACTGCCTTTAACGTATTCGCCGATAGTATCAAGGAATGGACTATGGAAAAAGCGGCTGAACTAACCTGGGTGCCGATTGAGCGGCTGAAAGAAGCCATCAAATTGTATCTGGATAATAGTCCGGGTGCTTGCTTTGCCCGTGGGCAAAAGGTGGAGTTCAGCATAAATACCAGTGGTATAGCCCATGCCTTCACCCTAATGATGGCCCTGGCAGGCAACTTTGATGTTAAGGGCGGTCAGAATATTGCCCGTGAACCAGCCAGTGGATTCGATTCAATGATGTTCGATATCATTCCTCCCAAAGGGGAACTGCGCAAACATACCCTCGCCAATATTGACCAATACAGCGTTTGTCCGGGCAAACAAAAAATATATGGCAATCTGGGCGGTTTCGGGGCAGCTACCACCCATGCTATGTTGACTGGAAAACCATTCCAGCCTCGCGCTTACTGGGGTCAAACCTCCGAACCAATTGTTGGCGTAGAGGACAGCCGGGAAGTCTATGAAGGTTTAAAAAAATTAGATTTTATAGTAAATGTAGACCTGTTTATGACCCCGACGGGAGAATTGGCTGATATTATTCTGCCGGCGGCTCATCCCAATGAAGTAGACCGGATTGAGTGGGCCCACTCCGGACACGGCTGGCCTGCCAGTCATACGGCCCTTATCCGCCAGCCTTTCCACAAACCTCTGGGTGAATGTCGCGATGACATTGACATTTGTTTTGATCTGGCCAGAAGGATGGGCATCGATATGGGCTGGAAAGATAAATATCACTTTTTCAATTTTGTCTTAAGCCCTGCCAAGATGAATTTTGAACAATTCCGGGAAAAGGTTTCTATTACCAGACCACCCAGTTATCGCCGCTTTGAAACAGGTGGATTAAGGCGTGATCATCGACCGGGATTTGAAACTCCTAATGGAAAATTCAATCTCTATTCCGAGGATCTGATGCTGTTTGGTTGGGGACCTTTGCCCAAATACATTGAACAGCCTATTACTCCGTACAGCCGGCCTGATCTGTTAAAAGATTATCCCTATGTATTAATCACGGGTGGGAGATCGCATGCCTATTTCCATACTGAATACCGTCAGTCCCCCTGGATGCGGGAAGTTCACACCTATCCTACAGTGGACATTAATCCGGAAACAGCGGCGAAAAATGGTATAGAAGAGGGCGATTGGGTTTATATCGAAACCGATCATGGCAAGTGCAAGCAGCGGGCTCGGCTTACCAATGCCATTCATCCGCAAACTATTCATTGTGAACACGACTGGTGGTTCCCGGAAAAACCAGTAGAAGATGATTTGCATGGTGCGTTTGAATGTAATCCCAACACCATGATAAACAATGACGGACCCTATGATCCGGCGATTGGAACTGATAACTTTGGAGGTTTATGCAAGATATACAAAGCAACCGATGGAGCTCCAAAAGGCATCTATACCACTGCCGAAGAATTGAAGGCATTTTTACCCAAGGGAGGTAAACAAGCATGACAAGACATATAATGGCAATTGATTTGGATAAATGCATAGGCTGTCATTCCTGTGCGGTTATATGCAAGCAGGAAAACAATGTAGACCTGGGAACATTTTGGAATAAGGTCTTGACGGTTGGTCCACTGGGCAAATACCCTGACCTGGAAATGTACTACCTGCCTACCATGTGCCAGCATTGTGATAATCCCCAATGTGTAGCAGTATGTCCAACCGGTGCTTCATATAAGCGGGAAGATGGAATTGTCCTGGTTGACCATGATAAGTGCATCGGTTGTCGTTATTGCATTATGGCCTGCCCATACGGTGTGCGTGATTATAGCGAGGACAAAGGGGTTATTGAAAAATGCACATTGTGTGCTCAGCGGGTTGATAAAGAAGACCGACCTGCCTGTGTAAGTATTTGCCCGGGACAAGCCAGAATCTTTGGAGACTTAGATGATCCCAATTCGGATGTATCAAAAGCAATTAAGGAAGCTGGGAAAAACCTTCATCGTTTAAGCGATGTAGGTAATCATCCAGGAGTAGGGTACATCTTAACAAAATTAGAATGGAGGGGTTAGCATGTCTATTCAATGGGAGCTCTTGCTATTCAGTCTCCTGGTTGCTCTGGGAATGGGATGTTTTGCTTTTGTAGCGGTAACTGAATGGCTGGGTAAGCTGGAAAGCATCCGCTTACCGGGAGCCATTACCAGTCTGGTCGCTTTGGGAATCGGGGGGATGATTAGTGCCATGCATCTAGGTCATCCAGAACGTGTTTTCCACATACTTGGCAATATCAAATCAGGTATTGCCCAGGAGTTTATTTTAACGGCCATTATTGGTGCAATCATCGTTCTATATATAGCACTGTTAATCTGGAAAGGTGCTTCTGCTCAGGCACGTAAAAATGTGGCTGCAATTGGACTGATTGTTGCTGTTGTGGTGACATTTTCTACCGGGCGTATCTATGTTCTGGGTTCCAGACCTGCCTGGAATACCTATATCATACCTATTTTGTATGTAGCTACAGCAGCTGCTTTGGGCATGTTTGCCATGTATATTTGGACAGTCCTGAAAGAGAAAGATGAACTGCTTATTCAGAAAGTAAATAAAGCCGCCTTTTTTGCTCAAATCGGATTTGCTGTTATGGTACTGGCCTATGTAATTTATCTGGCAGCAGCTCCGTTTCCAGATCCCAGTCGTTCACCCCAACGCCTATTGGCAGGGGACCTGGCTTGGCTCTTCTGGGGCGCGGTTGTCCTTATCGGGCTAGCAATTCCGATGATTATGACCGTTCGCAGAATGAAAGGACAGCCGGGAGGGTCAATTCTGACCGTACCAGTCACAGGCTTGATTTGTACATTGGTGGGTTCAGCAACGATAAGAGCATTAATGTACCTGCTGGGGTCCAGCGTACACCAGTTTATTATCGGCTAAATTAGTTGGGGTCATAGTTAAGGGCACGCCAGTTTGGTGTTCAGCCCTTAATCTGGCTCCGCCAAATAAATGGTCAAATACCAGGTATTCACAACCACTACCAAGGGTTTTAAATTTTTAGCATATCTTAATAAGGGAGGCAGAAACAAAATGGAAGAAAATGACCGTTCCGTATTGCAAGAAATGGTTTTTAACAGTGCCGCCATGTATGCATTCATAGCCAGATTATATAGACAGGAGGTTGATCAGGTCCTGCTGGATCAACTGATAACCCTGAACTTCACAACTGATATTGATGTACCAGAGGTTGCAGAAGGATACCAGATGATGGATACCTTCCTGAAGAGTCCAGGAGATAGCCCGGTGGTTGATCTGGCAGTTGACTATGCCCGCATTTTTTTAGGTTGCGGTCCCAAACAAGGAGAGGGTGCTTTTCCCTATGAGTCGGTTTATACCAGCCACCGGGGCCTTATTATGCAGGAAGCCAGAGACGAGGTAGTGGCTGTCTATAGAAATGAAGGCATGGTAAGAGACGAGTCTTACAATGAACCCGAGGATCATATAGCCTTCGAATTAGTCTACATGGAATATTTATGCAGCAGGATGCAGGAAGCTCTCCAGAATAATGATGATGACCTGGCTCTTTCCTACCTTGATAAACAAAGAGATTTTCTGAATAAGCACCTTCTGAACTGGGTACCTGGCTTTTGTGATGATGTCGAGCGAATTGCCGGCAGCGATTTCTATAAAGCGCTGGCGAAGATTACGGTTGGATATTTGAAAATGGAGCAGGAATTGATTGAGGAATTGCTATTGAATTAGGCTCTAGAGCAGATTGGTTAAAAGGATATGAGATTTATGGAAATAGAAAAATTAATATCTCGTCGAAATTTCGTTAAGACAATGGGGGCATCAATACTGGTGTTAGGCCTGGGGGGGAGCTTGTATGGATTTGAACATGAGCAGGCATTTCTCCGACCGCCTGGGGTAGTCAATGAAGCAGATTTTCTAGCTAAATGCATAAAATGTCAGAAGTGCCTGGCGGTATGTCCCACCAGAGTAATCGTGCCCATATCTATGGCGGAAGGCCGCATGGCTTTAAGCACGCCCACAATGAATTTTTTGCAGGGCTATTGTGATCTTTGCATGAAATGTGTAGAAGTTTGTCCGACCGGTGCACTTAAGCCAGTTTCACCCCAGGATGTAAAAATTGGCCTGGCCAGAATTAATCCGGATATTTGCGTAGCCTGGAGCTGGAGTGGTTGTGTTGAGTGTTCCCGGTTATGTCCATTTGATGCTATCCAGTTGGATGATCATCAACGTCCGGTGGTAGATGCTGCCAAGTGCAATGGCTGCGGGTTATGTGAAAAAATCTGCCCCAGTGGTTCATTACGTGCATATAACGATCAAGCAAAGGGGAAAGGGATTACGGTAGTTCCAATTAAAAGGAGCTAATTTCCTGCGCCTTATTGAGGGGACGGTTGGTATGAAAAAAACTAATATTAAAATGGAAAAGCTCCGTTTATGGGCTGCCCTGGGACTGGTGCTGGTGGTCATGGTGGGGGTGCAGACCAAACTTGATTGGGGTAGTGTGTGTTCATATTGTCCGCTGGGATTTATGCAGATAAGTCTGGCAGGCAGGAGCATACCTTTGGAGCTATTGCTTCCAGTCATTCTGGTAACCATAGGAATTATTGTTTTAGGCAGGGTGTTTTGTGCCTGGCTATGTCCCACCGCATTGCTGAAAGGGCTTTTTAAGGGCAATAAGGATAGTGCTTCTGGTTCCCATCAATGCCATGGTCAATGCTCATCCTGTGCGGAAGTAGATACTGCCGGTAGATCGTATATCGGTTATGGAGTCATGGGAGCTACCCTAATAGCATCATTTATTTTTAAATTCCCGGTTTTTTGTCTGATCTGTCCAGTAGGGTTGTTTTTTGGTTTCGGCTATGCTGTTTTTCGTCTTTCAACCATTTATCAGCCGGGCTGGGAACTGATAATATTCCCTCTCATGCTAATATTTGAAGTCTTTATTCTACGATCCTGGTGCAGCTCGTTTTGTCCATTAGGGGCTATGTTTAGGCTTTTGGGGAAATTAGGACTTAAAACTAAAATTGCAGTTCGTCCTAAAACTGATCAGGGAAAATGCTTTCAAGCTCAGGGTGTAAATTGTTCAGTATGTAAAAGTGTTTGTCCAGAGCAATTGACTATGCCAATTGCAGACGAGGAAGGTCTTGAAGATTGTACCTTATGTCTTGAGTGCTACCAGCATTGTCCTAACCAGGCTATTACAATTGGTTTCATTCCTGGACACCAGAATAATAAATGATATTAAGTCATAAAGCCACAGTTAGTAATATTCAAGGCTCAGGGAGGTGAGCAGATGTTCGGCATAATTGGCAATTTTGGACCATGGGAACTGGTAATGATTCTAGCTATTATATTGATAATATTTGGGCCTGGAAAGCTTCCGCAGGTTGGTAGGTCCATGGGGGCAGCGATGAAAAATTTCAAGAAGGCCCAGGATGATACCATAGTTGAAGTATGGGATGAAGAACAGAAGTAACCAGCTTGTGAACAACAGAAAACTCATTGAGATAATGTCCGGCAACCATAATCATGTTATGAACTGGGGGAACGATTATGTTGAAGAGCCTCCTGTCTACGCTAAACAAGTCAGAACGAATAACCATACGCAGTACACTGTGTGGGCACACTTATTCCACTAGATTCAGCTGCAGCCATTGCCTGGACAACTGCCCTACGCAGGGACTGGTATGGCAGGATAATGAGTGGAAGATAGACGACTGCAACCGTTGCGGGAAATGTGTATCAGTGTGTCCCAGTCATGTATTCAAATTGGACGAGGACCTGCTAATCCAAAGCTGCCGGTCTAATAAACGCATAATACTAACCTGCGACGTTCTGCAGGACAATATGCCGGAAAAAAGTAAGACTGACGTTAGCAGTATAGCCTGTCTTTGCCAACTATACCCGGAGTTGGTGCTCAATCTATTAGCTGAGCAACCTGAATTATATATCTATGTAGCTACCGACAAGTGCAGGCAGTGTCTGGGATTTGACAGGCAGGAGCTGCAGGGCCAAATAGAAGCATTGGGCGAGTTCTCCAGGCAAGTAAACTGGATTGAACGGGTTGAAGACCTGCCGGCCCTGACCGAAGAGAATGGGGCTAAATCAATGAATCGCCGTGAATTTATGGGGAATATGTGGCGGCGGGGGAAAAGAGCCTCCCTGGAAATTATTAATGAAAAAATATCTGATTACGCCAAGATATTAGATGATGGTAGTTGCCCAACAAGTACCGAACAGGAAGTGCAGCCTCAGAAGAGGTTGAGATTATTAATGGCTTTGCGTGCCTTTGAGCAACAAGAAGTTGATTATGAGGTAGGCATTCTTCCCTACCAGCATTTGCAGGTAGAGCAATGTGATTTTTGTGGCATATGTACCCAGTTATGTCCCGGTCAGGCTCTAGTAATCCGAGACTCAGAGGGCAGCAAGAGCTTGTACTATATGTCTCATAAATGTACTGGCTGCGGACTGTGCCAAAAAGTATGTCTAATGGGTAAAGTGAGCTGGGGCAGGCCTATGCACATGGACGAACTGCTTGCCACCCAAACGATTTTCCTGGCTGAGGCAGATGAGACGAGCTGCAGACTTTGTGGTGATAAATTATTCCTTTACCCGCAGAATCAAGATCAGACCTGTTTTGACTGTAAACAGGTCAAGCACCTGAATCCATTTAAACGATGGAAATACGATCCAGCCTAATAAAAAAAAGAGAGTGCCTTGAAGTGTACTCTCTAATTGCAATAATGTCTGTGTGTATACCGATTACGGCATTTTTCTATGACTGGCAGGATGTTAATTATTCTTAAACATTATTATCGGGGCTATACCCCAGACCTCTTAGAATAAACTCCATAGTGTTATTGATTAACTCTTCACTGCCAGAGATATCTTCGCTTAAGAGGGGTTTGAGAAAATTAGGATTAATTCTCGGGAAAATAATGGTTGATACCACCAACTGAAAGATCTGATCTAATGACTGGAACTGAAATAGACCCTTAGCTAAACCAGTTTCCAGATGGGACCTCAAGCGATTCCAAATAGGGTAGATATAGGATTCTATTTCGCTATTACGCGGGGTTTGATTAAGAATCTCGCGATGTAATATGGTCATAATATCAGGGTTGTGTATACGTAAGCTAATAATTGATCGTGCTATTTCTTGTATGCCCAAGATGGGATCGTCAGTAAATTCGTCTTCCAGGAAAAGACTGGAGTCAAAAAAGTCAGTTTGAAATAAGGCAGACAAGACGTTCTCTTTGCCGCCAAAGTAGTAAGAGACCAAAGATATGTTTACTTCTGCTGCTTCACAGATTTGTTTGACTGAAGTTCCGTCAAAACCCTGTTGGGCAAATAGTTTGCGGGCTGCTTCTAAAATTCTAGTCTTGGCATCCGGTTGTTTCATAAACAATATACTCCTTAAGGTGTTATATGGGCTGCTTATCCAAGCATTCCCAATTAATATATATCTTGTTCAGCCGTTATTGTCAAATGTTCATTTAAATTAAATTCTAAATTTTGCAGGAATAAGCCCATTTTCAAAATTTATGTATATTAGATTAAATACCTAAATATTGGAGTTTAATCTAGTTATTGTCGCTTATTGAAAAAGGGGAAGGAGATTTAATATGCAAACTATCAGGGTTGATGAATCAGTAGGTACAGTTATATGTCATGATATAACCCGGATTGTACCCAATGAATTCAAGGGACCAGCCTTTAAAAAAGGTCATATTATCACCCGAAATGATATTCCAGAACTCTTAAAGCTGGGCAAAGAGCATATTTACGTATGGGAGATTACGCCCGGCAAGCTACATGAAAATGAGGCTGCTATAAGGTTAGCCCGGGCAGTTACAGGCCAGGGGATTAGCTTGAGTGAACCAGTCGAAGGTAAGGTCAGTCTAATTGCCGAAACCAATGGCCTGCTTGATATTAATGAAAAACAACTTCTTGAAAGCAATCTGATTGATGAGATCGTAATTGCTACCATAAACAACCACCGGGCAGTAAAAAAGGGAGATATCGTAGCTGCTGTAAGGGTTGTTCCTCTGCTAATTGATGAACACAAGCTGGAGTTGGTGGAATCAAGTACGAATATTAGTCCAACGATCGCGATAAAGCCCTTTAAGGCATATAAAGTCGGTATTGTTACCACCGGCAGTGAGGTTTACAACGGTAGAATAAAAGACCGATTTGGACCGGTAGTTAAAGAAAAGGTGGAAGCTTATGGGTGTAGGGTACTGGAACAAATTATTGTACCTGATGACATTGAGCAGATTACTGGAGCCATCCTGCAATTGATTGAACAAGGAGCGGAAATGGTTTTAACCACCGGAGGAATGTCGGTGGACCCAGACGATGTTACTCCCAGTGCCGTACGCCGCACTGGTGCTGAAATTATTAGCTATGGGGCTCCGGTATTGCCGGGAGCCATGATGATGGTGGCCTATCTTAATCAGGTTCCTATACTGGGCCTGCCTGGTTGTGTCATGTATTGCAAGACTACCGTATTTGATTTGCTTATTCCTTCTATTCTAGCGGGTGAGAAGGTTTCCAGGATGATGATTAGCAGACTGGGAATGGGTGGTTTATGCCGGCAATGTGATGTTTGCCATTTTCCAGCCTGCTCATTTGGAACGGGCGCATAAGGAGGGTTAATTATGAAGGAAAATTTATTATTAGAGGATGCTCAGAAGTTACTGCTGGACATGGTTCAAGTAAGTAATGAAACCCAAGTGCCATTGTTCAATGCTTATGGACGAATATTGAGCAGAAATATTCATGCTTCAGGCAATGTTCCTCCCTTTGATAAATCACCCCTGGATGGGTATGCGATGCGGTCAGAGGATGTAAAAAGTGCTAGCCGATTTTATCCAGTGAAGCTAAGAGTAATTGAAGAAGTGCGGGCAGGTATATTGCCATCCAAACGCCTGTGTGCTGGACAAACCATAAAAGTTGCTACCGGTAGTCAACTGCCAGCAGGGGCCGATCTGGTGATTAAATTTGAGGAAATAAAAATAGTTGATGATTTCATACAGGTTTTCAAACCCCTTAAATCTGGAAGCAATATAATACTTAGCGGTGAAGATATCCAGCAGGGTGAAAAGATAGCCAGTCGAGGCTCACTGATAACCCCGGCTCTGGTAGGTTTGCTGGCCAGCCTGGGAATAGATAAGGTTCCGGTATTTGAATCCAGTAAAATATCTATTTTTAGTACCGGAGATGAGCTCTTATATCCTTCGGAAGATTTGTTGCCCGGTAAGATTTACAACAGTAACCTATATTGCTTGGAAGCCCGTTGCCGGCAGATGGGTGCGGATACTCTGACTATGGGAATAGTGCCGGATATACGTGAGGCGGTTGGGGAACAGATTTTAAAAAGCCTGGAACAGAGTGATATGGTTATAAGCACCGGAGGAGTATCGGTTGGAGATTACGATGTGGTGCAGGATGCATTATTGGATATCGGAGCAGAAATACTGTTTTGGAAGCTGGCAATCAAGCCGGGATCAGCTACTATAGTAGCGATCAAAGATGGCAAACTAATCATTGGGTTATCCGGTAATCCTGCCGCAGCTCTGGTTACCTTTGATCTTTTGGCAGTACCTATAATTAAAAAAATGATGGGCGAGGTGCAGGTTCTACCTCATAAAATCCAAGTAATACTACAAGATACATTTAATAAAACCAGTCCTGAGAGAAGATTTCTTCGAGCTAAGCTACAGAGAATCAACGGTGTTGATTTTGCCCGATTAAATGGTGCCCAGGGTAACGGAATACTTAAATCTATGGTGGATTGTAATTTACTGCTGGATGTCCCGGCTGGCAGTGGAGTCTTGAGAGCAGGCCAGGAACTGGGCGGGTTTTTGCTGGGTGATATTTATGCTACAGGTGAGCAAGAGATGTATCCGATCCAGCCCGTAATTAAACTTATTTCACAGGCCTAATAAGGCGCCCTAAAAGAGTAATTATCATACAGCTTTTTAAATGGAATTGAGGAATTTTAATGATGTTAAATAGAATAAAGATACTCCACAAATTGGTTGGTTTAGTGCTTTTGCTTTTAGTATTTATCTGTGTGGTGGGATCAGCTGGTTACTATTTCAACCAGCAAGCCAAACAGGATATGAATCAAATGTATAATCAAAACTTGAAACCAATTCAATGGCTGAATGATACCCGGGTACAAATCAGGGCTAATGAAGCCAGTCTGCTTTATATTATTGTATCAGCCAATGATGCTGAGAGGCAAAAGCAGCTAGCGGATATGGGCAAAAGAGGTAAGCTCATAAATACTAACTGGAAAAACTATAAACAATGCCAACATAGTCAATTAGAGACGGATAATATCGTCATGATTGAAAGGAATATGGCTGAATTCCCGAAAATTAAGCAGGAAGTTATTAGGCTGGTCCAAGCCGGAAAGCAAAACGAGGCACTCCTTTATCTCAACCACAATACCGAGGCTCTTCAGGATATACAAAAAAGATTACAGAGCCTGGCTGAATATAAGACCCAGCAGGCCGACCAAATCAAAGTTAATAATGATAGGCAGCATTATAAGGTAATTAAAATACTTGTGGGAATTATCTGTGCAGCCTTACTAATAGGTGTTTTGGTATCATTTTTCATCGCCCGCGGCATTATTATTCCTATTCATCGTTTGAAAAGGGAGCTGGAGCTATTGGCTGAACACGGAGGCGACCTAACCCGATCGATTGAAATTAGCGGCAAAGATGAGATCGCAGCACTGGCTAATGCTACTAACAAATTTATAAACAAAATTCGTGCCATGTTCAGTAGGGTAATTGATGAGTCCTATCATCTGGGCAGTACTATTGATCAAGTAAATAAACTTATGCAGGATCTTAACCTGGAAATCCAAAATGTATCGGCCACAACGGAAGAACTATCAGCAGGGATGCAAGAAACAGCTGCATCAGCCAAGGAAATTGAAAATGCATCCAATGATATCGCTGATGTTACTGAATCGTTTAGCTCAAAAACCAGGGAAGGAAGCAGAATGGCGAGCGAAATTAATAGTCGTGCGGCTGAGCTGAGGGAAACCGCACTTCGTTCACAAAAAATGGCTGAAGAAATGCATGTGGATGTTGACAGTAAACTTCGTATGGCAATAGAACAATCCCGGGCTGTTGAGCAGATTAATCACTTAAGCAGTGCCATTTTGTCAATTACCGAGCAGACTAATCTACTGGCGCTCAATGCAGCCATTGAAGCCGCCCGGGCTGGGGAAGCCGGTCGTGGCTTTGCGGTAGTAGCTGACGAAATCAGAAAGCTGGCGGAAGAGTCCAAACATACGGTGGGTGAAATTCAGGCCATAACCAGGACGGTTGTAGAATCCGTTGCAAATCTCTCTAACAGTTCATCGCAAGTTCTGGAATATTTAGACGAACAAGTGGCCAAGGATTACGAAATGCTGCTTCAAACCAGCCATCAATATGGCAGGGATGCCATAGCTATTGAAAGCTTAATAGCAGGGTTTAGTACCATTTCAGAAGAACTCCTGTTATCCATTCAAAGTATGAACCGAACCATTGAGGGAATAAATCTGGCTACGGCAGAAGGAGCAGGGGGCACCATGCATATCGCCCAAAATGCGATGGCAGTTCGAGAACAAGCTAGTCAAGTTATTATGCAATTCAACCAGGCCAGAAAAAGTTCGGAAAACCTTTTAACCTTGATGGCCGTTTTTCAGGTTAAGCAATAATACCCCGCTCAGTTGGGCATTTCTCATCCATGGTGTCGTTTTTTAAATTGCAGCGCAAATCCCTTACAATAAACTTCCATCTAGTGGATTTGGAATGAAGCAAGAAGGAGCGCCAAAAAATGAATGCAAGCGCTGTTATACTGGCAGGTGGCAAAAGTTCCCGCATGGGTTTTGATAAGTCTTTGCTCCCGCTTGGTCAACAAAGCATGATTGAACGTATTATTGAGCTTATAAGACCTTTATTTGATGAGTTGATCATTGTAAGTAATAAGGAGAACAAATACGCTATACCGGGGGTGAAGGAGGTAGTGGATATATTCCCTAATAAGGGGCCTTTAGGGGGTATCCACGCAGGATTAAGTGCAGCTATCCATAGTTCTGTCTTTATTATTTCTTGCGATATGCCATTTTTTAACCCACAGTTAATACAGCAGTTATTTGCAGGCAGCCAAGGTTTTGATGCGAGCGTCTGTAAAATAAACGGAAGATTGGAACCGTTGTGTGCATTTTATAACCAAAGCTCACTGCCCTATATCGAAGCTTGCTTAAAACGGGATATGTGTGCGGTTCATGAAATTTTTGCACATCTATGGGTTCATTATCTTACCGAAGAGTCAATATATCATACCATGCAAGCAGAGTGGGTATTTTTTAATGTTAATACCCCTCAAGATTACCAACTGCTTCTAGAAGCCGGGAAAGTAGTATAAAAACAAGAAAACTCGGCGTACGCCGCTACCTTAATAGCGAACGCCAGAGAGCATCAGTAGTACCCGAAGGGTGAGCCTTTAGGCGACAGTGGTCGTTCCTTGCCATCCTTGGACGTCGGCTGACTGAATTTTCTTATCTATCAACATTTAGAAATGTTATATTTTATGATACGGCAAGAAAAATAAGGTAATTACAATATATTAGTTGATTTGTGTCACATAAGTACGTATATTTTTTATAGTAGGTGTGAAAATCAGCCGACTCATAGTTTGTATAGAATAAACCCTTGTAAAAAAATAAAGCATTTAAAGAACTCCCCGGGGTTATTAGCTGGGATAATTATGATATTGAATATGGATAGCTCAAAGATCGGAGAATTAGTAATGAACAGATTATTGAAGCCAACTATTCTATCAATTTCGCTGCTAACAGTAATGGCTGGTGCAGCTGTATCTCCTGCGCTGGGTAGTATAAGCAAAGCCTTCCCTTCTGTCAGCCCGGAAATGATAAAAATGATCATCTCCCTTCCAGCTATAACGATCATAGTATTTTCATATGTTTCTGGAAAATTAGCGGCTAGGATATCTAAACGATATATCCTGATAATCGGATTACTTATGTACCTGCTGGGTGGATTGGGTGCGGCTTTAACAACTACAATATATCAATTACTCTTTTTTAGAGCCATTCTGGGGGTAGGAGTTGGCTTGCTTATGCCTTTATCGGTGGCCATTATTGCTGACTTTTACGAGGGAGCACAACGATCTAAAATGATTGGTTTATCGCCTGCCATATCCTGTTTGGGCGGAGTGTTGGCCAGTTTTTTAGGCGGCCTGCTGGCAGCATTGAACTGGCGCTATGCTTTTGGTATTTACTGTCTGGCTATCCCCAGTCTTTTACTAACTATTATTGTTTTACCTGAGTCCCCGGAGTCAGCTGAAATAGAAGCACTGGAGAGCTCGCCAGCACGCTTGCCACAGCAGGTAATTTTGCTGGCCTGCTTACAGTTTTTGTTGATGCTGGTATTTTTCTCGGTTCCCACTAATATAGCAACTTTTATGCAGGATCAGGGTATAGGAAATGCTGCTTTAGCTGGGTTAGCTTTGGCTGTTTTAAATATTTTCGGATTTATCGGCGGACTAATGTTCAATACCATCTTGAAAAAGCTGGGTAAACATGCTCTTCTGGGATCAATAGCTTGTATGACAGCCGGATTCTGGCTATTAAGCCTTTCTTACCAGGTCAATCTACTAATTGTGAGTGTTGCAATTTTGGGTTTTGGTTTTGGAATACTACAACCCCTTATTTATTTAAGAACAACCCAAGTGGTTCCCAAACAAAAAACTCCCCTCGCCATGTCCCTTATTTCCAGTTCTCTTTTTTTCGGACAGTTCATGTCTCCAATTCTATTAAGCCTGCTGGGAAGCTTAATCGGCAACACTGGCAGCCGTTTTACCTTTCATTTCTTGAGTTTGACCCTGCTGGGTGCGCTCTGTACCGCTTTAATACTGTTGCTTAAGCCCGCCAATAGGTCCAAATAACCGCTTCCTTGATTCCTCTTCCAAAGGAGACCTTGGGCGGTAATCGTGTAACTCACCATATCAATAACATGAGGCAGACCCCACTGCTTAGTTAACGATTCAATCCAACCGCTTGAAGTTGATGAGAGAACTTTTAACTCTGTGGTAAGGGTACTACCATCATCCAAATAATTGTCTTTTTGGGATGAGCAGGATCTACTACTACCCCTTTAAGTTTTTCATTTACTTTTTCGCTATTAAAACAATCAGCATTCATTATTGCTTCTATTGCCATCGCGTTAGCGATTTCGTTCTTCTACTGTGTCCTAATCATCGGAGTAAGTTCACAGCGGGTGTACCCGCAGGGTACACCCTTATAAAAATTTTACTTGCTCATAGTTTAAAAAAGTGAAGCAATTTCTTCTTTGTATCTATCATTTATGATTTTCATCCTTAATTTTTGAGATGCGGTAACTTCACCAGCTTCTTCGGTAAAGCAGCGGTTCATGATTTTATACTGCTTGATGCTTTCGTAGTGCTCTAGCTGCGCGTTCACCTGATCAATCTGTTCCTTGATGGCTTTTTGTACCAATTCATGATTAATGACATCTTGTCCAACCTCTAAACATACCGGCAGTCCATTCAGGATACCGTATTTCACCCGGCTCTCATCATAGACAAAGCCTATGGCTTTAAGCATTCCCAGAATAGCTTCAAAAGCGGGTACCAGCAAGGCTCCTACATATTTCTGATCTTGTCCGGTTACTACAATCTGATCAATTAAAGTGGTGCTCTCACATAAGGCCTCAATTTTTGACATCGGAACGTTTTTCCCGGTATCCAGAATGATGAGAGATTTTTTGCGATCTATGATCCGCACATACCCTTCCTCAGAAATCTCCCCAATGTCACCCGTGCGGAAAAAACCATCTGCCGTAAAGCTATCTGCTGTAGCCTGGGGATTTTTATAGTATTCGGTAATGATGCCGTGCCCTTTGACAAGAATCTCTCCATCGTCATCCAGTCTTATTTCTACTCCCGGATTGACCTGCGAAGCCCAGCCAATTTTCGTGGCATTGGGAGGAGCCTGGTTGATTCCGGCACTGGTCTCGGTAAGCCCATAACCATAGCCCACAAAAAAGCCCATGCCCACTAATTTTCTATGAATGATGGGATCCAAGGCAGCACCGCCAACATTCATATCATACAGATGACCCCCGAAGATATAACGCACGCGATAGAAGACCATATTGTAGGCTTTAATCCAATCTGCTTTTAATTGCCCCTCTAATTGTTCAGGAATCGGAATATTGGTATTGATGTTGCCATCCTCATTCTCCAAGGCATAGGTCGCACGAATGGCCACATCCATGGCCCAATCCCAAAGCTGCTTCCCTTCGGTGGTGGCACTAAAAGCCTTTTCCACTCCCATAAGAATACGGGTGATCAGTCTGGGCACAAACATCTGAAATGTAGGCTGGATGACTTGATAATCCATTAACAGCGTGGCCATGGACTCTGCAAAACCAATACAAGCTCCAAAAGCGATAGGCATGTAATAGGAATGACATTTTTCAACGATATGAGACAAGGGCAGGAGGCAGATATTGACGGAAAAATTACAGTAAATATGACCACAATTAAAGTAATGTTTCGGTGAACGAGTGCAACCATAGCAGAGGTTTTTGTGGGAATGCATAACACCCTTCAGATCACCAGTGGTTCCTGAGGTATAAACCATGGCCGCAGGGCTATCCCCTTTGATGGAAGAAACCCGCTCTTTGACTTTCGGCAGCATCACTTCCCTGGCTTGCTCACCCATCTGCAGCAGCTCATCCATGCCAAAAATGTCCTGGCCATTGCCCTTAAAATGCTTTTGCAGACAAACCAGATATTTAACCGTCGGCATTTCTTTTCGATACGCATTCATTTGATCCAGATTTTCGGGCGTATCTACAAAAATTAGTTTAACTCCGCTATGATTGGCGATCATGATGGTTTCTTTTTGAGAATTTGTTGCATGGATGGATGCCGTTGCTGCCCCGACGAATAAACTTGCCATATCGGCCCAGGTCCAGCGCACCGAGGTACGAGCCTTGATGCCGGTCATGTCGCCCGCTTCGATACCCAACTTTATGAGCGCAATCGCTATGTTCTCCACCCGGAAAACCAGATCCGTAAAGGTGATAGTCCTCCACTCGCCATCCTCCTTATATAGATTGGCCGGGCGTCCCCAAAAATTAGCCTGCGTGTTATACAGAGCCTGAGGAATAGTATGAACTTCACGGTCAAAATTCACCATCAACGGATTCTGTTCCCACAAATTCGTATTCTCTCTTCTGGCATTAAACTGCTCGCAATACACTCCCAGGGTCGGATTGGAATACTGATACATTTTTATCCCTCCCATTTTTCATGAACATTTTTTCAATTATAAATGTCCGATTAATCATGAGCCATATTATATCATTATTAGTAAATAATGGTAATGAATTTAGTTTAGTGTATAGAATCACATCTTTGAACTATTTTCATATAATGGCACTGCCCCCCACAACTTGACAGAATAAATGAACATCCATGGCACTGCGACATTAGTCCATCCACCGGCAGCCGTTTTACCTTTCATTTCTTGAGTTTGACCCTGCTGGGTGCGCTCTGTAGCGTTTTAATACTGTTGATTAAGCCCGCCAAACCCCAATAGCACTTCCTTTATTCCATAAGTACTTGTTATCGATCTCGATCAGGACCTAAAGCCGAGTCGCAATGTGAAATTTAAAAGCAGTCCGGGCAGAGACCGATGCCCGATTCCGGTTGATTCTGAGTTCGTCAAAAGCAGGTAAATCATATATAATGTTCTTGGTGCTTATAGCTCCAATGAGGGCTATAAGTTATTCATTGCCTTAACTGGGGTTAAAAATGACGGGGAGGGGTAAGAATGTCTATTGAGCAGTATGGATTGTTTGCTGATGACGGGCAAATAGACAAGCAGAAGGAAATGATTGTCGCTGAGCCACCCATTAGTCAGCCATATACACCATTTTTGCCCGGGGTAAAAGCGGAAGAGGCTCATCTGGATATAGGCGATATTGACAACCTTAATAAACGAGCCCTGGAATGTTCTGCCTGCCAACTGCGCAGTGGCTGTAAACAGGTGGTGTTCGGGGATGGGAATTCAGCCTCACCGATACTTTTTATCGGAGAGGGACCCGGAAGTGATGAAGATGAACAGGGCCTTCCGTTTGTAGGAAGAGCAGGTAAGCTGTTGAATCAGATTCTTGCTGCTGCTGAGTTTAAGCGGGAGAATGTATATATAGCTAATGTAGTTAAATGCCGGCCGCCGGGTAATCGTTTGCCTAACCCGGACGAAGTAAAAATGTGCCGCAATTTTTTAGAGGCCCAAATAAGAATAATTCAGCCCAAAATTATTGTCTGTCTGGGAGCATTGGCTTCCCAAACAGTAGTTGACCCTCGTGCCAGGATTGGACAGGTTCGGGGTAAATGGCTGGTGAGGAATGGCATTAAAATCATGCCTACCTATCATCCCGCTGCTTTGTTGCGGAATGAGAATTATAAGCGGCCTACCTGGGAGGATTTCAAGCTTATCCGGAACGAATATAAGCTTATAATAGAAACGTTATAATAATTGTGGACGGACTCATATCTGGGCCTTTTAAGCCAGATCCGGTCAGGATAGTCGGGAAATAACTAATGAGGTGTATTAATGGATTTGATAATTGCGACTGAACAGGAAATGCTGGAGCTGGGTAGTGCTGTTGCATCGGTTCTGGGGGCTGATGATGTGGTATACCTGCTGGGTAATCTGGGTGTAGGTAAGACTACCCTGGTGCGGGGAATTGCCCGAGCATTAGGGTATGAGGGCCGAGTGACCAGCCCTACTTTCACGTTGATGAATATATATAATAGCATCCCGCCCATTTATCATTTCGATTTCTATCGTCTGGAAGGCGGGGAATTAGAGGACTTGGGCCTCAACGATTACCTGGAATGTCAGGGCATCTCTATGATTGAATGGCCGCGCCTGGAAGGCTGTGATTTGCCACAGGAAGCATTGCTTATAGAAATTAAACTAAATGAAGATGATTATGAAAAAGAACGTCTGGTTCAAATATGGGGACGAGGCAACAGATACCAAGAAAAAATTGAAGGGTTGATGAATTTTGTATATCCTGGCCATAGATAGTGCTACGCCAGTGGCGGGTCTGGCGCTAATTAAAGATAACACCCTGATCCGGGAAGAGTTTATTAATTTTAAGAAAACCCACTCCGAAACCCTGATGCCCATGGTGGACCAAATCCTGCGGGATTGCGAAATCGGCGTGCCAGATCTAAATGCTATTGCGGTGACCATTGGTCCGGGATCATTTACCGGCTTACGCATCGGATTGGCGGCGGCCAAGGGACTCAGTCTGGCCAGCAGCAAACCATTAGTAGGTATTTCTACCCTGGACGTGCTGGCCCACAATTTTGCCTATAGTGAAAGTCTGATATGTCCGGTGCTGAACGCTCGCAAACAGGAGGTATATACCGCCTTTTACGATTGCACCGACATTTATCCCCGGCGTTTATGTGAAGATACGGCCTGCTCGCCACAGGAATTGGTCAGCCGAGTGCGGACCAAGGCAGAAGAAACAGGAAAAAAACACATTACCCTGGTAGGGGATGGCTTTAATCCCTATGCCGACTACTTCCAAGATAATTTGCAGGAAAGTTTGCTGGTACCCCCGCCGCATCTTAATCTGCCCCGGGCCGCGGCTCTGGGCAGCCTGGCCTGGCTAAGGGCTGAGCAGGGTGATTTTGACGATGCTTTCAGCTTGCGTCCAGTATATGTGCGACTTTCGGAAGCGGAGTACAGATTAGGTAAAGGGGAGTTATAGTTGTTAAACCAGGCATTTTTGGTCCGGAAAATGACCGAACAGGATTTGGATGAGATCATGTTGATTGAAAAAGAAGCCTTTTCTCTGCCTTGGTCCAGGGATTCCTATTTGGGAGAACTACGTAACAGCTTTGCCAATTATCTGGTATGTGATTGTGCGGGAGAAATAGCAGGTTATGCAGGTCTATGGGTGGTTTTTGAGGAAGCCCATATTACTAATGTAGCGGTTGATAAAGACTTCCGGGGTTCAGGAATGGGACTCGCTCTGATGCAAGAAGCGGAAAAGATTGCTCGGGCCAAAAAAGCTGACCGTATATATCTGGAGGTCAGGCCCTCTAATGAGATTGCCTTAAATATGTACGAAAAACTGAACTATGTAAAGACCGGGCTTAGAAAAGCTTATTACGTTGACAATGGTGAAGATGCAATTATCATGACCAAATATTTATTTTAATGAAGTTGGTGTTAAATATATGGATGATGTTTTAATACTGGGGATAGAAAGTTCCTGTGATGAGACCGCTGCGGCTATTGTCAAAAACGGACGGGAAATCCTCTCTGATGTAGTGAATTCGCAGATTAAAATTCACCAGCAGTTTGGAGGAGTAGTTCCGGAAGTGGCATCCCGCAAACACATTGAGAATATAGCTATAGTTGTAGATACTGCTTTTCGGGAAGCGGGGTTAAGCTATCAGGATATAGACGCTGTGGCCGTAACCAATATGCCTGGGCTGATTGGGGCTTTGTTGGTAGGCTTGTCATTTGCCAAGGCTTTTGCCTATGGCATTAATAAACCCGTGATTGCAGTAAATCATTTGCAGGGCCATATTTATGCAAATTTTTTAGAGCATGAGGATGTAGAATTTCCTGCCATATGTCTGGTAGTTTCAGGTGGACATACCAGCTTACTGTATATGAAGAACCGTAGCGAATCAGAGATTATAGGGGAGACCCGCGATGATGCGGCGGGGGAAGCTTTTGACAAGGTTGCCCGTTTTTTGGGTTTGGGTTACCCGGGAGGACCAGCCATTCAAAAGGCGGCACAGAATGGGGAAGCAGGCATATATACACTCCCCAGAGTGTTTCTGGATAGGGATGATTATGAATTCAGCTTCAGCGGTTTGAAAACCGCCACCATGAACCTGTGGACTAAGTTATCAAGACGTGGGGAAAACAATGTGGAAAACATGGCGGCCGAATTCCAGGCCGCCCTGGTAGAGGTATTAGTCGGAAAAACTATCCGGGCTGCCAAGAACTATAAAGCTCCGACGATTTTACTGGCGGGTGGAGTAGCAGCTAATTCAGCTTTGCGACAAATGATGACATTTCGGGCACAGGAGGAAGGGTTGAGCGTATTTTATCCATCATTAAAATTATGCACCGATAATGCCGCTATGATTGCCGGTAAAGCCTATAATGATTATAATAACCGATATTTTGCACCATTAAATATTAATGCACACCCTAACCTATTTTCCTTGTGATTAAGCCTGTGGATAATGTGTATAAGTCTGTTGATAACTGTGGTTACTGGATTTCTGCCTCAATCAAAAACTAATAATAAAATAAGCCAATCAAGAACCCCACTATTATCGAGCTAGACTCCTGTGGATAAATCTAGAAGAAAGGAATGACGCGGATGCATCCGATTTTGCTAAGTATGGGCAAATTTCATGTATACTCTTGGGGATTTATGTTAGCAATAGCAGTAATTGTCGCTATTTATGGTTTGACAAAACAATTTAAACGGGAGGGGTATGATCCGGATTCGGCTATAGACATGGTGATTATCCTGGTAGTAGCAGGAGTTATAGGTGCGCGCCTGGCATATATCCTGGTCTATCAGTGGCAGGATTTGTTGACTAATCCGGGGGCGGTTTTAGCCTTTAGCAATGGAGGCTTTCGGGGTCTAATCTGGTATGGGGCCTTCCTGCTTGGCATGCCCGCATTCGTTTGGTATGTGCGCCACAAGGATTATCCTCTCTGGGGTATGTTGGACATGCTGGCTCCGTACACAGCTTTGGGTTATGCTATCGTTAGAATCGGTTGTTTCCTTGAGGGCTGCTGTTATGGAGATATCACCAATTCGGTCCTGGGGGTAGTTTTCCCCAGCGTGGATCAATTTGCTCGTTTCCCCACCCAACTATTTAGCTCAGCTTTAAACTTTATTTTGTTTGCAGTTTTAATCTGGTATTATCCCCGCCGCAAATTTAATGGTCAGATTTTTATTTTATACTTAATGGGTTATTCGATTTATCGTTTTATTGTAGAGTACTTCCGGGATAGTTTAATAAATTATGGCCCATTCACCATGGGACAGGTAGTAACAGCAGGTCTATTTATCGTTGCCCTGCTGCTGTACAGATGGAGAAAAGAACGCAGTCAATGGTCATAAACTGATGATATGGAGTATAAGAAAAATGGATATAGATAACTTCAAACAAGCTTTACGCAGCACCATGAAAAAACGTCGCCAGGAGCTTACTTTGGATGAAAGGGAGCAGGCCAGCCGTTTAATAGCAAGAGCGCTTAATGAATTGGATTCCATTAAGAGGGCCGGGACCATTATGGCCTACTCAGCTATTCAGAACGAAGTGGATCTAGGTATATTTCTCGAGGAACAGCAGCGTAGCGGTAAGAAGATTTTGTTGCCCCGTGTGGAAGGGGATGAAATGATAGCTGTAGAATGGCAGGGCTGGCAGGAAACTGCGCGCAGCTCTTTTGGTATTGCCGAGCCAACTGGTTTGGCTTATCCACTTCAAGAAATTGATGTGGTACTGATACCTGGACTGGTATTCGACGGAAATGGCTATCGTTTGGGTTATGGCAGAGGGTATTACGATCGCTTCCTGCTTCACCTGCGTAAGGATGCCTTCAAATGTGGAGTGTGTTATGAATTCCAGGTGGTAGACAATGTTTCTCCTCACGAAGGTGATATCCCCATGCACTGGATAGTAACCGAGCAATCCGAGTTGCTGATTGATGGGGATTTCTTTTAACAGGTTTAGCTATTAAATAGGAGTTTACTTTTTCAATTCCTAATATATCACAAATCAATATTATATCTCTAAACTAGAACTCCAGCGGCTGCTTATCGCAGAACGACAATTACCGAGGAATAGCGCTCCATTCAAGTTGTTATGGATGGAGCGCCATTGTAGTTACTGATGTTGGTTATAATTTTTGGGCTACAACATCGAGCTCTGCTGCGCGACCGGTCAATTCCTGAATACTGGCCGTAATTTCTTCTGTGGCCGCTGCCTGATCCTCACTGGCTTTCAGATTCGCATTAGAAGCTCCCTGGGCAATTTCTACTCTGTTTTGAATGTCCTTAATAGAAAGTGCTATCTGGTTGGCTGTGTCTTTCGACTGATCGGAGAGCTTGCGTATTTCTTCTGCTACCACTCCAAAGCCTCTTCCGGCTTCTCCAGCCCGTGCAGCTTCAATTGCAGCATTCAAACCCAGCATTTTAGTCTGGCTGGCAATAGAAGTTATAAAGCCCAGCACCTCGATGATATGTTTGGCTGATGTTTTAATCTCTGTAATCGCATTAAACAATTTACGTTCACCTTCACTAATACTAGCAGCTGAAGTAGCAGTATGTTCAACTGCTGCTGCAATTTCAGCCATAGCCCCGGACATTGCTTCTGCCAAGGATTTAAGGTGCACAGCATTATCACGAGGACAAGCAATGCCGAGGCAGCCCATAACAGTGTCAGGGTCTGCATCATCAAATAAGGGAATACAGATACTTCTAATGGCTACTCCATAGCCTTCGGGAGACAAATCCAGGGATACTAATTTTTTTTGCTCCTGGCACATTAAGCCGGGAGAATAATTGGGTAGTGCCTTGCCTTCCTCAACCCCGGGAACAGAGAAATTGTGCTCATACTTATAAAGCGTTTTAGTGTTGTCTGTTACTGCAAGGGCTACTGCGTCATAGCCTTGAGCTATAATTGGTAATAAAATTTTGCTATTATCCATTAGTGTATTGCTCATCTTGTTCCCCCAATTCAAAGTTAATATTAAATGCATTATGTATTAAAATTAGAATAATTAGACATTAATTAGTAATAAATGGTAATAAATAGTGCACGCGTATTAGCTTAGATATGACCATATAGCCTTCTGATTTCCGGTTTAACAATTTTACCAGCAGGATTATGAGGTATCTCATTTACGATTTGAATGATACGCGGGCATTTGAATTTTGCTAGTCTATTTTTGCAAAACTCGATTAACTCTTTTTCACTAGCAGAGCAATCTGGTTTTAAGGACACTACGCCTTTCACAGATTCTCCCCAATCAGGGTCAGGTACTCCAATTACAGCTGCCATCATTATGGCAGGATGTTGCATTAAGACATCCTCAACCTCTTTGGAATAAACGTTTTGGCCTCCGGAAATTATCATGTCTTTGGAACGGTCAGCAAAATAGATATAACCTTCTTCATCATACCAGGCTAAATCACCGGTTCTAAACCAGTCGCCGTAAAAACTATCTCTCGTTTTTACCGGGTCTTTATAGTATTCCACCATAATGCTTTCACTCCGCGCGACAATTTCCCCCACCACCCCAGCAGGTACTGTATCTCCCTTGCTATCCACAATCCTAATTTCGGTTGATGTCAGACCTGCTTTTCCAATACTGGCAGGTTTAGTTTCAATTTCATTAGGGCGGAGGGGCACACCAGTAGGACCACCTTCGGTAAATCCGTATACCTGCTGCAATTTATTTTTACCTCGCAAACTAAATGAATCCAAAATCAGATTAATATCATCGGCTGAAATGGGACTTCCCCCCAGTACAAACATTTCCATAGAGGAAAGATCATATTTACTGAGGTCAAATAATTTAGCACAGGTCAGGTATACTACTGCCGGTCCAAAAAAGAGCGTGGTTTTCTCCTTTTGAATGGTTTCCAGAAAAGTTTGAGGATTAAAAGTTTCTAGTATTATATTTGTACCACCCATATATAAAGTTCCTAGAAAATACAGATGCAATGGAGCAGAATGAAACAGGGGCATCATATTCAGGGTTCGGGTGTGCAAGTCTATCCGATGAGATAAACAGCCTGTATGTATAATTGTCCAGAGAACATTTTTATGTTTAAAAACAGCTCCCCTGGGTGTGCCTGTGGTTCCTGAAGTGTACAGTATTTCACAGTAATCATTTTCGGCTATTTGGATGGAAGGGGCATTTTTATTTTGCTTCTTTATAATTTCAGAAAAATTAAAGGTTTTAGGCAGTGTGGCAGTACCCATGTATATGAAATGTTCGACCGTGAAAGGTTGTTGGCTGGTTTCGTTCAGAATAGTTGAAAACTCATCTCCAGCAACAAAAGCTTTTGCTTCACAGTTATCTAGGATGAATTGCACCTCATTTTTTAACAAACTTATATTTACAGGTACAGCCACTGCGCCCGCCTTAATGATCCCAAAATATACAACCGGGAAAAACTCACTATTTTTAAGCATCATAGCAACTTTATCGCCTTTTACTATACCTAGCTCAATTAAGGCATTGGCGAATTGGTTGGATAGCTCATCAATTTCTTTGTAGTTGTAACGTCTGTCTTTAAAAACGATAGCCTCCTTGGTGGGGTATTTCCGTGCATTCATGTACATTATGTCAGTAACGTTCATTAATTCGGTGTTAAGTCTATAAACCTAACTCCTTTCCTCCCTTCACATACCTTGCAGTTATTACGTATGTAATAAATATACCTTATGTCATAAATGTAGGCAATTATTTACGGATTTAATTTAAATAATATTTCATATGTAATAATTAGCAAATCATAAATAGTCTTAGATGTTTTTGTTTATCAGTTATAGATTTCTTGGTGACGATAAAATGGAAAGGTATGAAAATGAATAAAAATGTATATAAAAAAGAGGCTCAAAAGCCTCTGCGTTTTATATGGGTGCTGGTTATAGGAGGTGCAAATCCTGAACGATGAAGGCGGTCGCTAGCCTTCCTCCCCAACAGTGGATATCCCCATGCACTGGATTGTAGCTGGAAAGTCCGAATTGTTGATTGATGGGGAATTGGACATTTTTTAATACGAAAACAAAGGCATTTCTCTTCTGTCATTGCGCTCATTTGAGTGACAAGGGTACAGGTTGCTATCTCTTTGCCACCGGAACAAACCATACATTAGTGTATAATTCTTATAAATTGTGAATTAAAACTATTTATAATTAACTGAGGTGAAATAATGTTTAAGAGAAATTACGTATCCGCATCCGCAATTGGAATTATCGGCAATCCAGACGAGCAAACCATCAAATACCTGGAAGAGAAAACTCAGAAAAAAGTTAAAAAGATAGTGAAAAATGGAAAGACAAAAATTGTAATAGGCAGAGGACTATTTAAGAAAACAATAAAAATAGATTGAAATATACGATAAATCAAGCCTTTCTCTTATTGCTGGCTAGCCAAATACGATTCAGTTCAGCCTGCTTGATGAGCTCGTCTCGGAATTGAGGATGAGCGATGCTGATTAAGGCTTCGGTTCTCTCCCAGGTGGATAGACCTTTCAGATTGACAATCCCGTATTCGGTGGCCAGATAATTGGTTAAGGAGCGGGGAACTGTAACTGTAGTCCCTGGTTCCAGAGTGGGGACAATCCTTGAGACCAGAGTTCCATCTTTTCGCTGGGAAGTGGAGGGCATACAAATGAAACCCTTGCCTCCCTTGGAGCGAAAAGAAGCATAATGAAAATCCAATTGCCCCCCGGTAGCCGATATTTGCCGAAAACCTGCCGATTCCGAGGATACTTGGCCCAATAGATCCACAGCCAAGCCACTGCAGAGGGAAAAAACCTTGTCGTTTTGAGCAATTATAAAAGGGTCATTGGTGTATTCCACCGGGTAGATAGCACAACTGGAATTGCGGTCCAAAAAATCATAGAGTTTCTTGGTGCCCATGGCAAAAGTGTATACTATTTTTCCCCGGTCAATATTCTTGCGCCGATTAGTTACCCGACCGGCTTCTACCATATCTACAAAAGAATCCACCAACAGTTCAGTATGTACTCCCAGATCTTTGAGGTCAGAAGCGGCAATCATCGTGCCCACCATATTAGGCAGACCCCCTATGCCTAGTTGCAGACAGGCCCCGTCTTCCATTTCCTCCATCAGCAGGCTGGCTATTGCGCGGTCCACTTCCGTGGGAGCGGCGCGGGGAATTTCCACTAAGGGCGGATTACTGCCTTCCACTATGTAATCCACCTCAGAGATATGAATGGACTCGCCCCTGCCCCCCAGGCAAACTGGTATGGAACTATTCACCTCCACCACGATCTTTTTGGCGACATCCTTAATGGCGGCATTTTTTGAACAGGTGGTTCCAAAATTAAAATTTCCGTGTTGGTCCATGGGGGCCACGCCGAAAAAGGCCACATCACTGGTTAACCGCTGGCGATACATGGCGGGTATTTCATGATAGGCTTCAGGTAGCAGATAACAGAGGTTTTGGTCATGCAGTTGACGAGATTTGGCACTGAAGGACCAGTCATGACAAATAAAATGTTCCTGTTCGGGGTCCAGATCTATCACCTGAGGGAAAAAGGTCAGGGTACAGGTCCTGATTTTAACCGCTTTAAGTTCATCCTTACGTCTGGCCAGGGCTGCATCCAGTTCAAAGGTATTGGTGACAAAATCTCCATAGTCCACCCAATCCCCTGATTTAACCAGATTAACCGCTTCGTCCGCGCTGACTAATTTACGCTTATACTCATCTGCAAAGCTCTTAGCCATGATTTAATTCCCCCCTATAATTTATCTTAGATTACGCTTGGCATTTTTCGGCAATTTATCCTTGCTGGTATGGTCCGATTCCATAACTGGCCAGGATTTCTGGCGGGCTGGAAGGGACTTTTTTGCCGTATCAGACCCCCATGCCGCGAAGCGGCACCACTGAAGAATGAAAAATCTTTTTGCTCCCACTGGTCGCTTTTAAGGTAGCGGCGTAAGCCGAGTTTTCTTATTTGTGAACGTCTGTATCCGTTGCTACTTTTCGGGCGGCCATCATTTCAACCAGGGTCTCTATACGGGTTTCAAACTGGGCGGTTGAAAAATTGCGTGGGTCGGTCTGATCGCCATCGAAGACTATTCCTGGGATACCGGTTTGGGCAGCAATCTGTCGTTCCATTTCATGCTGCATGAAGTCCATGACTTTACAACTGCGGTTGACATGATAGATGGCCCCATCACAGCTGAAATCACGAATTAGAGCGGTTCTTAGATCTACCTGTTTATCCAGGTTGCAGTTGTTGGTAACGCCACTATAAGCCCGAGCCATACCATCCAGATCATTGGCTTCGTAAAGCAGTGACCAGATTCCTGGATAGGTAGAACATACCATGTTTATACCCTGGGATTTGAGGGCCTTGAAATTATGGGAAAGGTAAGGCCAGCAGGCGATACCTTCCCAGATTACTCGATACTTTTCTCCTTCCGGGAAAGCCGACTCACCGCGAGTTATCTTTTCTTCCAGCTCTTTGGCCAGTAGCTGAAAAGCTTGGGCGCATTCTGGCTTGCCCCGCATACAGACGATAAGCGCCATATAGTTAAATACCTCGAACCCATTTAAGGGAGAGGGTATTGCCTGAGCCAAATCCGTAGCGTATTTCCAACAGCGGGCGGATTCACCGGAAATCCGCATCACTTCTTCGAAACGATTATAATCAAACGGGCGGTCACAGATTTCTTCTAATTGCCGGATGGCCTCTGTGAACTGGCCTTTAATATAATTCACCCGCTCCTGCTCTACTTCATAGCTGTGATTGTAAGGCAAATCAATCATTATTAAAGGCACTTGTAACTCAGAGGCCAGGTTTTCATACCATTTATGCATGGTATTGCAGATATTATTGCAGGAAATAACCAGATCCGGTAAGGGGATATTCTCGGTTATACAATCCTGGATTTGCATATATCCCAGATTTACCCGGGCATAAGAACAAAGATCATGGGAATAGCCATTACCTTCAGCGACCTCCAGCAACCCTAGAGCTCCGCCGCGAGCTCCAATAGCAGCCGCGTGATTTTCTGGATATACCACCTGTATGCCCATAGCTTCACAGAATTCCTGCGGAGCCACTGAAGCGGACCAGGCGATCAACTCTCCTCGACCCTTGGCAGCCCGCGCTTCAGCGTAATGGTTTTGTAGTAGACTATTCAAGTATTGTTTGGCGTTAATTGGTCCATCCACAGGTACACCCCCCTTCTTCCAAAATAGCCTGACACATTATTTTTATTATTTTATCTTAAAAATGTAGAAATGTGGCAATAAATACCAAAAATACAAAGTGAGTAAAAGTGAACAGGGGGACGGTTCTCTTGTTCATCCCCTAACACTTTAACTGGATGAACAAGAGAACCGTCCCCCTGTTCACTTTTACTGCGCATAAATAAAAATAAGAAAGGGCAGACATTAAGTCTGCCCTTGAAGCGTGTGGTCCTATTTGATAGGCTGTCACCCATTAAAACTATTTTTCAGGTTTATCTACCACTATTTCTTTGAGAGCTGCAAATACCCCGCCTAAACCTGCTAGATCCGCAGGAATAATAAGCTTGGTAGCCTGACCTTCGCCCAGTTGTTTGATGGCTTCCAGCGATTTTAGGGCCAGTACCTTATCATCGGCTCCGGCTTCTTTAATCATAACCAAGCTGTTGGCAAAAGCCTTCTGCACACTTAAAATGGCCTGGGCTTCACCTTCCGCCTCCAGCATCTTAGCCTGGCGGCTACCTTCAGCAGTTCGGATAGCAGCTTCTTTTACAGCCTCGGCCTTTAAAATGGCTGATTGTTTTTGCCCTTCGGCTTCTAGAATAGCAGCTGTTTTTTGTCCTTCGGCCAGTAGAATGGCTTGTCTCTTTTCGCGCTCGGCCCGCATCTGTTTTTCCATTGCGGTTTGAATATCCTGAGGAGGCAGGATGTTCTTAAGCTCTACTCGATTAACTTTGATGCCCCATTTGTCGGTAGCTTCATCCAGGATGGTTCTTAACTTGGTATTAACCAGATCACGGGAGGTCAGAGTTTGGTCCAGTTCTAAATCACCTACTATGTTTCTTAAGGTTGTAGCGGAAAGATTGTCAATGGCCATAATAGGATTAGCTATTTCATAGGTGTATCTAAACGGGTCAGTAACCTGATAGTAAATGATTGTATCAATCATCATAGTGACATTATCTTTAGTAATTACAGGCTGCGGAGCAAAGCTGACTACCTGCTCCCGCATATCAACTATGGCCCGAAAACGGTCAACAAAGGGAATTATTACGTTGATACCCTTTTCAGCTGTTTTATGGTATTTTCCTAGTCGTTCCACAATCCCAACGGTAGCTTGTTTAATAATCTTAATAGCAGAAACAGCAATAATAATAACAAAGAGAACAATAGCAAAATTACTCAAGAACAATTGCATTAAATTATCACACCTTTCATTTACAACTTTTATAGCTTAACTTATTCTTCTGGCTCGGCCTTTTCTACCTGAAGTTTCACCCCGTCAATTCCTATCACCAGTATGCGGTTATTAAGCTCGATTTCTTGATTGGAGACGGCAGTCCAGATTTCTCCGTTTACCTTGACCTGGCCATAAGTAAGAGGAGTAAGCGCGGTAGTGGAGATACCATGCTGCCCAATTAGAGCATTTACATTGCTGATAGTATCAGTCGTCTTAAACAACTTAACTGCCAGAGGGCGTGTAAAGATCACAAAAACAATGCTAAATAAGGCAAAAACCAATAACTGTAACTGCAGAGTATTCAGCCATTCCAAGCGCACACCTACTGCCACCAGCAGGGCAGCCAGAGCCAACCAGAGGAACCACAAACCGAGAGTGAATATTTCTATGGAGCCACAAACAACGGTAATTATTATCCACTGTGCAGCAGTCATACCTTACCACCTCCTTAGTTTCTGTATAAAAGATAAAAAGTACCCCTATATTTAGTATCTTATCATAATATGTATAATATAAAGGTAACTTTCACCAGAAACTAATAATATGTTTATGATTGTTAGCTAAGGTGCTGTTTTTATTATATAATATTCATGTGAACAGGCTTTATCCACATTTTACGACACATAAATATTCGGGTAGCAGAAATAAATGTCGGGCAGCATGTGCCGTTGTAAACCTATGGGGCTTCTTGCAGAAAAAAAGTTTAAAATATTATGGTGTACATTTCAGGCATCTTGGTGCTGTTGCTGGTGTCCATTAATGATAATTCCTACAGTACTACAGATGCGTTATTTGGAAAACTAAGGATGATAAGTGCAAATATAGCTTGTGATTAGCCAATAAGCGGCATAACTGGATTTTACCTATAACCAGAAAAATGTAAAATTTAATATTTATATATTAAGACTATCCAGCGAAAGCTGGTTTTTCTTAATTTTCAAAAGGAGGTCTTATGTTATGGATCATAAAGAAGTAATGGACAAGTTAAAGGAACTGACACCACAGGGTAAAATCACCTGTGCAGATGCTCGCAAGCTGGCCGAAGACCTGCAAGTTGAGCGTTCGGAGATTGGAAAAGCTTGTGATGATGCTGGTATTAAAATATGTGCCTGCGACCTCGGTTGTTTTTAAAAAAGAATTATAGATAGTTGCTGAGAGCAGAAGGACAACTCCAATCACACTCTATCTGGGTGTGTGTTGGTCTGATTAATTGCTCTAACGGGATGGGGGGAGATAAAACCAATGCTGGATAGCTGTGGACGGAACATTAATTACCTGCGTATTTCGGTAACAGACAGATGTAACCTGCGTTGCCAGTATTGCATGCCCATAGATGGTGTGAGCAATATAGGTCATACGGGAATTCTATCCCTGGAGGCGATCGCCCGCCTGGCCAAGATTGGGGCGGATGTGGGCATTCGAAAAATAAGGCTGACTGGCGGGGAACCACTGGTCCGGAAAAACCTGAACCAATTAATCAGCTATATAAGTGAAATAGAAACAATCGATGATATTGCACTAACGACCAACGGACTCCTATTTGCGCCTCTGGCTGATGACCTGAAGGCAGCTGGCTTGACCAGGGTTAACTTTAGCCTGGATTCGCTAGTGGAGGAAAAATACCGATATATAACCCGTAATGGTGAATTGAAAAAAGTACTCGATAGTATTGAAAAAGCGCTGGAACTTGAATTACACCCCATAAAAATAAACATGGTGGCTATTAGAGGTTTTAATGACGATGAATTAATAGATTTTGCTGATCTCGCTTACAAATATCCTCTTCATATACGTTTTATTGAATTTATGCCGATAGGGGATTTGCTATTTTGGCGCCCCGAGCGGATGATGTCCAGTCAGGAAATAAGGGAGCGTATTCAAGAAAAATATCACTTGGAGGAAGGGTCCAAGATTAAGGGTAATGGTCCGGCCCGTTATTATAATATGGTTGGTGCCAAGGGATCCCTGGGTTTTATAAGCCCTATGAGCAATCATTTCTGTGCCAATTGTAATCGTATTCGTTTAACTGCTGAAGGGAAATTAAGAGGCTGTCTGCATGATCAAGGTGAGGTTGATTTAAGAGAACCTATGATTGGCGGTGCCAGTGACGAAGAGCTTCAGCAGTTGTTTGTAAAGGCAATAAGTTCCAAGCCTAATCAACATCATATGGATACTGGTTGGGGTGAAGATAATAGTCGTAAAATGTACCAGATAGGGGGATAAATACCTATGCAGCTTAGCCATATTAATGAACAGGGTTATGCCCGAATGGTAGATGTTAGCAATAAAGAAGACAGCGTTCGGGTAGCCAGAGCTCAGGCTGAAGTCCATATGCAAGCCGCGACCCTGGCTATGATCAGGGATGGAGCCATAAAAAAGGGAGATGTTCTGGCAGTAGCGCAGGTAGCAGGAGTTATGGGAGCCAAGCAAACCCCGGCGCTAATTCCGATGTGTCATCCACTGTTTTTAAGTGGAGTGGACTTGAGTTTTACTGTGGATGAGGAAGCAGCGAGGATAGTAATCTATGCCGAGGTAAAAACTACTGGTAAGACCGGTGTGGAAATGGAGGCCATTACTGCTGTAACAGTGGCTGCATTGACTATTTACGATATGTGCAAGGCAGTGGACCGCTGGATGGAAATAACTGATATCAGATTACTGGAGAAGTTAGGCGGTAAGAGTGGACATTTGATAAATGATTTATTGGAAGTAAAATCAGGGGGGTAAAAAGTTGTCGCAAGGTCATTTACATTCAATCTGTATAGCGCAGGAGCGTGGGCAGTTAAAACAGGAAGTTGCTGAAGCGGTAGTAACCAATCTTGGTATAGAGAATGATGGGCACGCTGGGGACTGGGGACGTCAGGTGACCTGCCTGGCCTGGGAAAGTGTTTTAAGAGTAAACCAGGAAAAAAATATGGACATGAGCCCCGGACAATTTGCTGAAAACCTGCTCATTGAAGGTATAGAATTATCAGCTGTAGGCGTGGGGGGCAGAATCAAAATCGGTAGTGATGTGGTATTAGAAGTAAGTCAGATAGGCAAAGAAGATCACCCCAGCGTGGTAACTCGCACTTTTGGAGTAAGTCTGCTGCCCTACGAGGGCTTGTTTTGTAAAGTAATAAGTGGTGGGTCTATTCGCAAAGGGGATACAGTAGAGGTGTTAGCAATTGTATAGAACTGGAATTTTAATACTAAGTGATAAGGGTTCGCGGGGAGAACGCGAAGATTTGAGCGGCCAGCAGATTCGGGAGATTCTGGGAGATAAAGACTACCAATTCTGTTACTATGAGATTATTCCCGACGAAAAAGAACAGATTAAAGAACAGCTCATTATGCTCTGTGATAAATTTAAACTGGATCTGATATTAACTTCAGGAGGAACTGGTTTTTCCAAACGAGATGTTACGCCGGAAGCCACCACGGAAGTTCTGGACAAATTGACCCCGGGCATACCGGAAGCCATTCGTTATTATGGTTTGCAGAAGACCCCTAAGTCTATGTTGTCAAGAGCGGTGGCGGGTATTAGGGGCAATACCCTGATTATTAACCTGCCCGGCAGCGTTAAAGGAGTCCGTGAATCCCTGGAAGCCATAATGCCAGCATTGGATCATGGTCTGGATATTTTAATCGGTTCGGCTACAGAATGTGGTCAGGGCTAATTGCATAGAAAAAATATACGGGGACATTTCTTGCGTAGATTCTCTTGACTTATTTGAGAATATATAAGAGAAAAGTCCCCGTGTTTACTTGGTTTTTAAAAAAGCTAGATATTTAATGGTATAAAAAGAAAAACCTCGGAGCATACTATAGAACGATAAAATTGGGCAGATTTGAAGGGTATTGTGATTTGAATACTTGACAGGTCTTGCCTAATAATATTAAATAATATTAGCACTCGCAGTTACTGAGTGCTAACAACAAAAATTTAGAGGAGGTATACCTGTGAAGATTCAACCATTGGGAGATCGTGTGGTAGTTAAAGTAGCTGAAGTAAAAGAAGAAAAAACCAAGAGTGGGCTGTATGTGCCTGACACAGCTAAAGAAAAGCCTCAGGAAGCAGAAGTCCTGGCTGTAGGTCCCGGCGCATTGAATGATAAGGGTGAAAGAATTCCTGTGGATCTGGCTGTAGGCGATAAAGTTATCTTTTCTAAATACGGCGGCATGGAAATCAAGGTTGATGGAGAAGAATACCTGATCCTGAATGCTGAAAGAGATATCCTGGGAAAATTAATCTAATTAATAAATAAGGAGGGTACATAGATATGATATCCAAAGAAATAAAATTTGGCGAAGATGCTAGAAGATCACTGGAAAAGGGCGTAGATACCCTAGCTAATACCGTAAAGGTCACTCTGGGACCCAAAGGCAGAAACGTAGTCCTGGACAGAAAATTCGGCTCTCCTACCATCACCAATGATGGCGTAACCATCGCTAGAGACATTGATCTGGACGATCCATGGGAAAATCTGGGTTGCCAGTTAGTTAAAGAAGTTGCCATCAAGACCAATGACGTAGCTGGAGATGGAACCACTACCGCTACTGTTCTGGCCCAAGCCATGATCAAAGAAGGTTTGAAAAACGTAGCAGCTGGTGCCAATCCCATGATCATGAGAAAAGGTATTGAAAAGGCTGTTACCGCTGCTATCAGAGAGATTCATGCTATCAGCAGACCGGTAGAAACAAAAGAATCTATCGCCCAGGTAGCCGCTATATCTGCTGGCGATTCTGAAATCGGAAACCTGATTGCCGATGCTATGGAAAAAGTAGGCCGTGACGGCGTTATTACTGTAGAAGAATCTCAGACTATGGGTACCCAACTGGAAGTAGTTGAAGGTATGAGCTTTGACCGCGGTTATATTTCCCCTTATATGATTACTGATTCCGATAAAATGCAAGCCGTTCTCGACAATCCTTATATCCTTATTACTGACAAAAAGATCTCCGCTATTACCGAAGTACTGCCTGTCCTGGAAAAAGTTGTTCAGACCGGCAAAGCTTTAGTAATTATTGCTGAAGATATCGAAGGCGAAGCCCTGGCTACCCTGGTAGTTAACAAATTAAGAGGCACCTTCACCTGCGTAGCTGTTAAAGCTCCTGCATTTGGTGAAAGAAGAAAAGCTATGCTGGAAGATATTGCTATACTGACCAAGGGTTTAGTAGTATCCGAAGAAACCGGCAGCAAGATGGAAAATGTAACCCTGGACATGCTGGGTAGAGCCGCCAAAGTTGTTATTAAGAAAGAAGAAACCATCATCGTTGACGGTGAAGGTACTGAAGAAGATGTTAAGGGCCGTATCACCAACATCAAAAAACAGCTGGAAGAAACCGATTCTGAATATGATCGCGAAAAACTCCAGGAAAGAATGGCCAAACTATCCGGCGGCGTAGCTATCATCCAGGTTGGTGCAGCTACCGAAACCGAACTCAAAGAAAAGAAGCACCGCATCGAAGACGCTCTGGCTGCTACCAAGGCTGCAGTTGAAGAAGGTATCGTATCTGGTGGTGGAACTGCTCTGATTAACGCTATTGTAGCTATAAACGATGTAGAAGCCGAAGGCGATGAAATGACCGGTGTTAAACTGGTTAAAAAAGCTCTGGAAGAACCGCTCCGCCAGATTGCCAACAACGCTGGTGTTGAAGGTTCAGTCGTAGTTGAAAAAGTTAAAGAAGCAGAAGCCGGAATTGGCTACAATGCTCTTACCAATGTATATGAAAACATGATTAATGCAGGGATTATAGATCCTGCCAAGGTTACCCGCTCAGCAGTACAGAATGCTGCTAGCATAGCTGCAATGGTGCTCACCACCGAAGCAGTAGTATCCGAGAAACCAAACAGCTCCGAAAATGCTGCCATGGCTGGAATGGGCGGCATGGGTGGAATGGGCGGCATGATGTAACATCAGCCCCTTAAGTCCGGAAACGTAGATGATTCGTGGCTTGATCTTTGATCCGTGGGCACGAATCGGGTACGAAGGTAAAAAGTTTATTAGATTAGAGGCCTCTTATTAGTTCACTGAACTTTTTGAGAGGCCTCTTTCTTTTAATGTCTCATGGGGGTATATACTGATCGTGGTGTTTTCGTCTGAATGGCGGAAGGGAAACAAAAGCAGCCGGTACATTATTAGCACCGGCTGCTTTGTTAGTTTGGCATAGTATTATAACAGTATTGAGCTATACTGAGCTCCTATAAATCGTAGTAAAGCTCAAATTCCATTGGATGGGGAATATCATTTACCTTGCGGGCTTCTTTGCGTTTGTTTTCAATCCAGATGTCAATCAAACGTTGGGGGAAAACATCGCCAGCCAGCAGCCAGTCGTGGTCTTTTTCCAGAGCATCGAGAGCCTCATCCAGAGATTTAGGCAGACCTTTGATCTTGGCTTGCTCTTCCTTGGAAAGGGTGTAAAGGTTGACATCATAAGGGCCAAAGCCTTCAGATGTAGGGTCGATTTTATTTTTGATACCATCTATGCCGGCCATCAACATACCTGAAAAGGCCAGGTAAGGATTGCAGGTAGCATCAGATGAACGGAATTCAAAGCGTTTGGTGTTAGGGCTCTTGGCATAAGCAGGGACTCTGATTACTGCACTACGATTGGCAGTGGCAAAACAAAGACTTACCGGAGCTTCATAGCCAGGAACCAGACGTTTGTAAGAATTGGTACTGGGGTTGGTGAAGGCCAGTAAGGCGGGGGCATGTTTTAAAAGCCCGCCGATAAAATACAGGGCCGTCTGGCTAAGACCGGAATAGCCATTTTCATCATAGAATAAGGGTTCGCCATTTTTAAACAGATGCATATGTACATGCAACCCATTGCCAGCTTCGGCATAAAGAGGCTTGGGCATAAAGGTAACTGTTTTGCCTTCCTGGAAAGCCAGATTCTTAATTAAATATTTGGCCAGCATGGTCTTATCAGCCATTTCTCTCATGCCAGCAAATTCCACTTCTATTTCAATCTGTCCTGGTCCACCGACTTCATGATGGTGGTATTTTACCGGAATATTATTTTCTTCCATTAAAAGACACATGCGAGATCTTAGATCATAAAGAATGTCCTGGGGTGGGGCAATATGGTAGCCGCCTTTGAGCGGAATTTTGTAGCCAAGATTTTGGTGCTCGTTATCGCCGCTGTTCCAGATGGCCTGTTCGGTATCAATGGTGAAACCGGTTCTTTGAGGAGAAACTTCATAACTAACATGATCGAAAACGTGGAACTCGTACTCGGGACCGATTCTCATTTCATCAGCAATTCCCGTAGATTTCATATATTCTTCGGCTTTGAAGGCAATAGAACGCGGGTCTTGTTCGAAACGACGGTTTTCCGGTTGAGTAATGACGTAGACGTCACCAATCATGCTGAGGGTAGGAACATCAGTGAAGGGGTCATGCACGGCAGTTGTGACATCAGGAATAAATACCATATCACTATTTTCTACCGGTGCAAATCCGTAATTGGAACCATCGAAACCTATGCCGTACTTCAGGGTATCAGGTTTAAACCTGCCGGTTGGAATACTGAGATGACGCCATCTACCCAGGAGATCGATCATTTTAAAATCAATCATCTGGATTGAATTCTCTGCGCAGTAATCCATTACTTCGTTGTAATTGGTAAACACACGCATTTCCTCCTAATTATTATTTTACGCTAAAATTCTATCAGAGCTTGTATACATAGTAAAGTATATAATCCACAGAATACTGTATACTCAATACAACAATTGGAATAAATTTCTCCAATTATGCAGGTTATATATTTTCTGGCCAGTTAATAGAAATGTATTAGTGATGAGCTGGCTGTGGGCTAGGATCATCAGCAAAGCAAAAGGTTGAGTCACGGAAATGCTTATGCACATAATTATAGAGTGAAGATAGAGGGGTGAGGGGTTATTAAAAAAATCCATTGGTTTATTATTGGAGGCATCATATTAATGATAGCTCTTTTAGCTAGTGCCAATACAATTATGGACTACTATGAAAAATCCCAACTGGAGCCCGAGGTTGAACTGCGGCAAGCCCTAAATAAAATGCCCCAGCTCAATAGTTTTAGATACCGTTTGCAGTCTGGATTTACCGTTAATCAGCGGAAGGAGGTGATAAGCAGGGTAGAAGGTGAAACTCAGCAAGGAAATACGCATATAAAGGGGGAGATGGTTAACACACCTATAGATATCTATTATATTGACCGTACCATTTATAATTTTGATTCCTTCTCCAAAAAGTGGCTGGTCATTGAAAGCGGCACCAGCAACTCAGCGGAACTTCTTATATCGGAATTAAACCCCCTATCAAATTTCAGATTTAAGGACTTGCATGGAATAAAAAAACTTAAGTTCGAAAAGATAGATGGTGCGGAATGTCTGGTAGTTGGAAGTAGACCATCAGTGCAAAGTCAGCTTTTAGAAAGTTTATGGGAAAACTTCGATTATCGCTTGTGGATTGACTATCATGATAATGTTATCAAGAAGGCAGAACTAACTGCCAGGAACAAGCGGAATGAAAAGACTCGCCTGAGTATAAAAGTAGAGTTTTACGACTTCGGTAAGGAGATGAAGATCAAACCTCCAGAAAGGAGTTCCAAATAAAAATTTAACTGAACTATCTAACAAAGGCCGTAACCGGCCTTTGTTTTTTGGCATTATATTATTGGTAACATCACAAAGTGAAGTGTGAAAATGGCCGGTTTCTTCAGGTGCCCAAGCAGGTTTAAGAATGGGTTAGCTAGTTAAACTGTCACATTGCGTAATACATATAGATACGGTAACATTATAAAAAGAACCCTGCCAAGGTATGAGCTTAAATATTGTATTGTTTTTACCTGTAGAAGGAGTGAGCCAAAACATGACTATTGCACCAACATCTTCTTCTGAACGCCATTCTGAAGACCTCACTTATACTGAAATGGTAGCTGTTATCGGGCAATCCTACGATGGTATTCTGGTGACGGACGATAACGCCATGGTTATAATGGTAAATGATGCATATTTCCGTATCACCGGTCTTAAAAAAGAAGACGTTGCGGGCAAGAATTTTCGTGAGTTTTTACACAAGACCACCTATGAGAATGCAGCTTGCCTGGAAGTATTGGAAAAGAAAGCGCCGGTAACCTATACTTATGCGGATCTGGTACCTGGCAGGACGGTCATCGTAACCGGAAGCCCGATTTTTGATGAACAGGGCCAAGTGCGCCTGGTCGTAACCAACTGTCGGGATATGACTGAAATGGTGCAATTACGTGAAAAACTTGAAAAAGCTAAAGAGATGGAGGAGCTATACTATCAGCATCTTGATGATTTGAACCAGTCCGAGGGTGGTCCTGTGGCGGTAAACATCGGGATGAAAGAATTGTTTGCTTCCGCCCGGAAAGTTAGCTCAGTAGATATTACTGTTTTAATAACCGGTGAATCAGGTGTAGGAAAAGAAGTTGTGGCCAGGTACATTCACGACAATAGCCCCAGGAAAGCGGCTCCTTTTGTGGCCGTAAACTGTGGCGCGATTCCTGAACAACTTCTGGAATCTGAGTTTTTTGGTTATGTAGGGGGAGCATTTACGGGGGCTTCTAAAACTGGCAAAAAGGGACTATTTGAAACCGCCAATGGTGGCACCTTATTGCTTGATGAAATTGGTGACCTGCCGTTTAACCTGCAGGTTAAACTTTTACGGGCACTGGATACCGGCGAGATTACTAGAGTAGGAGCCAACACCCCAACACCAATTAATGTCCGGTTGTTAGCGGCTACCAACCAGGATCTGGAACAGATGGTTAAACAGCAAAAATTCAGAGAAGACCTCTATTACCGTTTAAATGTAATTAACCTGCATATACCTCCACTTCGTGAGAGAGTAGAAGATATTCGCCCGCTTTGCATGCATTTTCTCATGGAATGTAACCAGCGCTACGGGCAAAACAAGCGGCTTAATTTGGATTTGTTGAGAAAAATGGAAAGATTCTCGTGGCCTGGCAACATACGCCAACTCAAACATTCTATTGAACGTATGGTTGTTTTGAGCAGTGGAGAATATTTGGAATTATCGACCTTACCATGTTTAGATACTTCTCATCACGATCAGCACCTGATTGACGCGAGGGAAGCGGTTCACGTCAATCGCTTTATTCCTATTCCCCAAGCTATTGAAGAGGTTGAAAAACAAATATTATGTCATGCCATGAAGCTCCATACCAGCAGTCGACAGATAGCCAAGGACACAGGGATAGATCAGACCACGGTTCTACGGAAAATTAAGAAATATGGTCTTAATCATCAACTGCAGGATTAAACTTCGGCAGGTGGTTATTGCTATGCTTTAAGGCCAAATCAACCTGGCGATTGATAATACTTGCCATGTAGCCTGCCCCAAAACCATTATCAATGTTGACAACGCTTATGCCGCTAGCACAACTGTTTAGCATAGCTAAGAGTGCCGCCAAGCCACCAAAGCTAGCCCCATAGCCAACGCTGGTTGGTACGGCAATGACTGGTTTGTCTACTAACCCTCCTATTACGCTGGCCAGTGCTCCTTCCATACCGGCTACAGCAATAATAACGCGCGCTTCGTCCAGCAAATCAATGTTGGCTAGTAATCTGTGAATTCCAGCCACTCCTGCGTCATAAAGACGTTCCACCCGGTTTCCTAGTGACTCGGCAGTAATAGCTGCTTCTTCGGCTATCGAAAGATCTGAGGTCCCGGCAGTAACAACCAGAATGTAGCCACTGACCTGAGCAAGCTTTTTTTGCTCCACTACTACCAGATGAGCCAGGGGATAATATATTGCATCTGGATGGATGGCCTTAATTGATTTAAACACATCTTCGTTGGCTCGAGTGGCCAGTAAATTACTTCCATCCTTTAGCAAGGAACCGGCAATGCCCTGCACCTGTTCAACCGTCTTCCCGGCACAATAAATAACCTCAGGATAAGCATTGCGCAGGTTACGGTGATGGTCTACCCGTGCATAACCCAAATCCTCAAAAGGTAAATGCTTGAGACGCTGCATGGCCGCATCAACGCTTGTTTTTCCTTCTTGTACGTTTTGAAGTAAGGCTTGTATATCATCCTTTTGCAAGGCCAATCACTCCTTTATGATGGTTTAATAATGTCCATGTTGCCAGACCGATATCCTCGCAGATCGAGGCTTACGTGAACAAAACCCAGACTACGCAAGCCTTCATCGATTTTGTCCATTAAGTTGGTATCTATCAAGCGCTGTCGCTCCGTTGTGCCAATTTCAATGCGTGCCAGGTCTCCATGACAACGAACTCGGAACTCTTTAAACCCTGCCTGCCGTAATAGTGCTTCTGCTTCTTCGACCCGTTTAAGAAGCGGAATGCTCAATAAATCTCCGCAAGGAAAGCGGGTAGCCAGACAAGGGGAGGCCGGGGTGTCCCAGTTTGGTAGCCCAAAACCATAAGCCAATTGGCGAATTTCTGTTTTTGTAAGGCCAGCGTTCTGCAAAGGACTAATAATACCCAATTCTACGATGGCTTGTTGACCAGGACGGTAGTTTCCATCATCATCTGCATGAGAGCCTTCCATAACCTTACACTTATCATCCTGAGCCAGCTCAAGAAGCTGGGATAAAAGAATTTTTTTACAGTAGTAACAGCGTCTGGGAGTATTTTCGCGCACAGCTTTATCTTGCAGAATATCAATATTTATGATTTGATGCTGCAATCCCAGGTGCACAGCCATCTTCCTGGCCAGAGCCAGTTCATATCTGCTCTGCAGACCATTATTTATGGTAACAAGTCGTAACTTTTCACCAAGCACATCCTGACCGATGCGGGCCAGCAGGGTGCTGTCAACCCCGCCGGAAAAGGCCAGCAGGACTTTTCCAGCTTCTCTGAAAGCCTGACAAATTAGAGCTTGTTTTTGTTTTAATTCCATTTATATCCTCCGCAAATGTTCCGGATTATTAGTTGCCTTACAATGATGGGTGACAAGATATTGTGTTATTATAGTTTTCTTCATTTAAGTAATCAATTCTTAAAAGTTATAACGATATATAAAAGGTACTCTGTTACGGTTCTTAAACCAATAATAGAGTAATTTTACCTCTTATCATTATTTATTTCATTATTGATGTTGCAATATGTAATTTGAGGTCATCCTCGATAAGATAAAAAGCGCGCCTGAAAATTTGTAACATTCTCAGGCACGCTTTCTTTTTAATATGAAAACTTATTGTTTATCTAGACTGCTCATTTATTATTCAACAATCCCATCTGCTTCTCTTTGTGCAGCAGCCTTCTTAATCTTAATAGTACCAATCACGATTTGTGGAATTAATACAAAGAATAGTCCAACATACCCAACAGAACCATAGCCCTTGACAACAATGTTGGTTAATCCAAATACTGAAATGCCTGTGCATATTGCCATGGTAATAAAGGAAATAGCTATTCTTCTAGCTCTTAGACTGGCAAAAATACCAGTTCCTTCTGTCCATACTGTTTCAAAACGGGCAACTGAAGAATATACCAGGGATATTGCAGTACCCAGCAATGCGATGAAAAGGAGCACCGAGTACATAATCTGTAACCAAGGCAGGTTGAGTTGAGTGGTGACAAAATATACTGGCAGTGTTTCTTTTAAGACTGCTGGACTAAAACCTAACAACATAATACAAACAGCCACCAAAAATAAACCGTTTAGAAGCGTGCCCATGAGCATAAACCAATTACATTCTTGGGTGGTTTTGATGTGATGAGCTACTGAAATGATGGGCAACACAGTAAATGCCTGGAATCCAATATATATCAGCATTTTCCATACTGCTTCCCAGATGTTGGTGTCAAAGGTCTCTCTGGTAACAAAGATATGGTGGAAATTAAAAGCGCCCATTTGGAGGCCTAAATATGTCAGCAATGCTAGGGCGACGATCAGGAAATACGTCTTGAATTTTAGAACTGTAATAATCAGGTCACCGCCAAATGTAGTCAAAAGCAGCAGAACCGCACCTACAAGGACAATGCCGATTCCATAAGGCATGCCGACACTCTTACTTAACAGGGCGCCTGCACCTGCTATGGAAGCACTTACGCCACAGACAATCAACATCAGGAAACCAAACTCAAATATTAATGAGAAAAATTTTTCATAGGGATGAAAGAGGGCATTGGCATAACTTTTGTAATCATAGGTCTGATTGTCTTTGGCGATAACCAAAGCATTCCGATGTGACCATCCCAAAAGCAGCATGGCAATAATAGGGAGGAAAACTGCCACCCAGCCATATTTTACATAAAAGTTTACTTCCTGGTTGCCGGTAGCAAATCCTCCCCCACAATGAGTTGCAAACCAGACCGCAGCCATTGAAAATCCGATTCCTAAACTTGCTGATGCTTTTGATCCCGAGGTCTTAATTTCATTCATATATTCTCCTCCTCTGTTATAACTGTAATTGTTTATTTTTCCTAAGGCTAGTTGTGAAAGTGAAATTCGTTTAATAATTAGGAAAAGAAATAACTAAGAGATAACTATACGATCATTGCTTGAGATCTTGAGTTCATGAGTTCCTTCATTGCAATTAATGCTGCCCCTAGTGCTCCGGTAACCTGGCAGTTAGGGGAAACGATGATGGGTTGTTGAAGTTCGTGGGAAAGAGCGTTTACTATGCCTTCATTTTTAGCTACCCCCCCAGTTAATACAACCGCGGGAGCCACTCCTACTCTGATAGCCAAACCAGCCACCCGCCGGGCTACCGACTGATGAATGCCTGCCGCTACATTTGCTTGTTTAACCCCTGCTGCCAGACGTGAAATGACTTCTGATTCAGCAAAGACTGCACATGTATTGCTGATATCAACAGGTGTATCAGCTTGCCCAGCTAGTGTACCCAATTTACTAACCTCTGTTTCCATAACCCTGGCCATTACCTCCAGGAAACGTCCAGTACCTGCGGCGCACTTATCATTCATAACAAATTTGGATACCATACCTTCTTTTGATATGGACATGGCCTTCACGTCCTGCCCACCAATATCAATAATGGTTCGAACTGATGGCAACAGGTGATGAACTCCCAGAGCATGGCAGGTGATCTCACTGATTTGATTATTGGCTCGCTGGAAACCGATTCTACCATATCCTGTAGCAACAGTACGAGCGATATCCTCCCATTCTAAACCGGATTTAGCATAGACCTCATCGAGAACTTTGACTGGCCCAGTTGTACCTGTTCCACCTGGAACCACGGCACTTGCCACAATAGTTTTATTAGTATCAATAATAACCACTTTTGACGAAGCTGAACCAATATCAATCCCCAGCGTATACATCTGCTATCCCTCCTTTCGCTAATGCTTATTAGCTTAAATGGCTATGTGAACTTTGCTAACCACTATTAGAGCAAAAGTCATGCCAATAGTAGTATGGCATGCACGAATTTTGTTCGGAAAGGAAATGAATACCGATATTTACGTCAATATGCCTATTCGTAATGTTCTTGGATGAACGATGATCGTGTGTCTATATGATTCCTAGGAAGCATCCAGATATAAATCGGTGAGGCAGGATGCAAGCGAAAACGATTGTGATCACAAGCACGAAATGCATCTAGTACCGAAAGAACAGAGAGGTTTATGACCTGAGGCGAAAAAAATGCTGTGAGGCAGAATGCCTAACCATATAATCAAATTTATGGAAATAAATGAGGCTAAGCATACTGCTTATTATTGGCTGATGTTATTGGCAAACTGCGTTTTCAACTGCAGTTTATATGTAGATATTTAAAAGTGCTGGCAAGTGATATTTGGTTGGCATACTTTTTGCACAATCTTGCAATCAAAGGTTACTTGGTTTGATTTCTAGTTTTAAGAAACCATTCATTTAAGACATAAATTTTAAAGAGAGGTGCTAGCTGTGAGTGAAGAAAAACTAACGTCCAAGCAGTATTTGGCCCAGTTAACAGCCAAACATTACCAGGACGCCATTGAAGGCAAAAAACGCGGTGAACTGGTTGCGTGGTCCGCATCCATAGCCCCCCAGGAATTATGCGAAACTATGGGGATTCATGTTCTGTATCCTGAAAACCATGCTGCGGCCATTGGAGCTAAAGGGGGAGCACTCCCCATGATCGATCATGCCGAGGCCAGGGGCTATTCAACCGACCTGTGTTCCTATGCCAGAATCAACCTGGCTTACAAGGATATGCAGGAATGCTGTTTCGAGAATATTCCATTACCAGACTTGTTGATTATTTGTAACAACATTTGCAATACCCTGGTCAAGTGGTATGAAAACCTTGCCAAGGAACTTAATATTCCTCTTATCTGTATCGATGTGCCCTATAACGTTGAATATGAAGTAACTCAGGAGAGAGTGGATTACATTAAAGGTCAGTTCAATGAAGCCATTCGCCAACTGGAAGAGATTTGTGGCAAACCCTTTGACTATGATCGGTTTCAGGTGGTCATGGAAAACTCCAGTAAGGCTGCCAAGGCATGGAACCGGGCTATGAAATATACCGAATATGTACCTTCTCCTCTTAATGGTTTTAATATCTTCAACTATATGGCGTTAATGGTTTGCATGCGTGGTCGGGAAGAGTCGGTTAAGTTATACGATTTGATTGCTGATGAATTAGAAGAAATGGCTAAGAACGGAGAGAGTCAGTTCCCTGGAGAGGAAAAGTTCCGGATCATGTGGGAAGGCATTGCCTGCTGGCCATATCTATCACACAATTTTAAGACTTTCAAAGAATATGGCATCAATATGGTAGGTTCCACTTATCCGGAAGCTTGGACTTTATTATATGAAGCTGGAGATATTGATGGTATGGCCAGGGCTTATGCCAGCGTTATGAACAACTGTAATTTAGAGCGCTCCATCGATCTTAGAGTCAGAATTATTAAGGAATGCAAATGTGATGGTGCAGTCTATCATCTGAATCGTAGCTGTAAGCTTATGGACTTTATGCAGTACCAACTAGCCCAGGAAGTATACAAACGGACCGGAGTACCGTATGTAACCTTTGACGGTGACCAAACTGATCCTCGTAATTTTGCCAAAGCACAGTTTGAAACCAGAATTCAGGCATTAGTTGAAATGATGGAAAACAATAAAACTCAGAACATGAAATTCTAGGAGGTGAAAAGCATGGATATTATTAACAACGTACTTGCAGAAATGAGTCAGGCTGTTTCCAACCCGTCACAGGTCGTAAAAGAGTTTAAGAAAAATACTGGTAAAGGAGTAGTTGGCTGTTTTCCAGTTTACTGTCCGGAAGAAATTGTTCATGCGGCTGGCATGTTACCAATAGGACTGTGGGGAGGACAAACGCAGGTTTCCCTGGCTCATACTATCTTTCCAGCCTTTGCCTGTTCAATCATGACATCGGTTATGGAATTTGCTCTGCGGGGTGTGTATAACGACCTGGATGCCGTCATTATTTCTGCCCCCTGCGATACTCTTAAATCAATCGGGCAGGATTGGGGCTACGTAATCCCTCATATCAAGGGTATACTGACGGTTTATCCGCAGATGAGGAAAATCGAGGCTGGCGTCCAATATCTTAAGACCGAGTTCCAGCATATAAAGAGAGAAATTGAAGCTATAAGCGGTGAACCCATCAGTGATGAAGCCCTGCATAATAGCATTGAAGTTTATAACGAGCATCGTCGGGTCTTACGTGAGTTTTGCTCTGCAGCCACAATGTATCCGGTAACTATCAGTCCTACGGTACGGCATTTGGTCATAAAGAGTGGATATTTTATGGAAAAAAGCCAGCATACTGCATTGGTGAAAAAAATAATTGATGAGCTGCTTAAACAACCGGCGGAAGAATGGTCGGGAAAGAAGGTTATATTAACCGGAATTATGGCAGAACCTAACGGTCTTTTGGAACTATTCAGTGAGAACCATATGGCTGTGGTTGGAGACGATCTGGCACATGAATCCCGGCAGTTCAGGACTGATGTGCCTGCCGGAGATGATCCTCTAATTCGCTTGGCCCAGCAGTGGTCCCTGGTTGAAGGCTGCTCTTTAGCCTACGATTCAGAGAAAAAACGTGGGGATATGCTTATTAACATGGTGAAGGAAACCGGCGCAGATGCCATCGTGTTATGTATGATGAAATTCTGTGACCCTGAAGAATTTGATTACCCGGTTTTAGCCGTACAGTTCGAAGAAGCGGGCATACCCATGTTATACCTGGAAGTAGATCAACAAATGCAATCAGTTGAACAGGTAAGAACCCGTATTCAGGGATTTGCGGAGATGCTCAGTTTTTAATTCATTCAATATATTAAGAGGCAGCTTTTATTTATAAAGGAGGATATACCCATGGATTTCAGATTAACCGATGAACAAAAAATGGTTAGAGATATGGCTCGGGATTTTGCCACCAATGAGATAGCACCATATGCCGGTCAATGGGACAAGGAAGATCGCTGTCCCCTGGAAACAATCGCCAAGATGCAAGAACTGGGCTTGATGCACATAGGCGTGCCAGCAGAATACGGCGGACCTGGCCTGGACAATGTCTCCATGTGCGGGGTTATGGAAGAACTGGCCCGGGGGGATGCCGGTCTGGCAACCGTAGTAATGGCCAGTGCACTGCTGGGTTCCGATCCAGTTCTGGTAGGTGCCAATGATGAACAGAAAAAGTGGTGGTATGGGCGCATCATGGAAGGAGCCCTGGCAGCCTTCTGTTTGACCGAACCAGGAGCAGGTTCCGATGCCTTAGGCATGTCTACCAGATGCGTGAAAGATGGCGATGACTATATAATCACCGGAACCAAACAATTTATTACTAATGGAGAGATTGCTCAGCAGTTTACGGTTTTGGCAACTTTGGATAAAAAATTGGGCAACAAGGGCATTTGTGCCTTCATGGTTGACCGCGATACACCCGGTATAATCATCAGCAAGAAAGAAGAAAAATTGGGTATAAGAAGCAGTTGCACCAACCAGGTCGTTTTTGAAGATGTACGGGTACCTGCCCAGAACCTGCTTCGTGCCGAAGGACAGGGAATGGCTATTGTTATGCAAACCCTGGACCTTAGCAGAACCGGCGTAGCAGCTATGGCGACCGGCGTTTGCCAGGCATCTCTGGAAGCGGCTCTGCAGTATGCGGGTGAGAGACAGCAGTTTGGCAAAAGTATAAATAATTTCCAGGGGATTCAATTCCTTCTGGCAGATATGGGGATGTATACTGAGACTTCTCGTCTCCTTTACATGAAGGCGGCTAGCTTACAGGATGCCGGACTGCCCTTCAAATCCACTTCCTCAATGGCCAAGGCATGGGCTGGGGATGCTGCGGTAAAGGTTTCCTGTGATGCAGTGCAGGTTTTAGGCGGTTATGGCTATACCAAGGACTACCCGGTTGAGAAATACTATCGTGATGCGAAAATAATGCAAATATTTGAAGGAACTGCTCAGGTGCAGAGAATGGTTATCGGCAAAGATTTTAGCAAGAACGGTTATACACCATATTTCTAAAGAGCATTTTATGATTATATATGCTCCCCCTGGAGTTGAAGTAGTTACCTTCCCCAGACGGGGAAGGTAACTACTTCAAGATTAATAGTATTTGCCGGGTGAGCTTAGATTAAAAGGAGGTAAAGCTATGAACAACAGCTATTGGAATGAATATAGAACCAAGCTGGTTAGTGCTGATGAAGCCGTCAAAATTGTTAAGTCCGGAAATCGAGTCAGCTATGGTCAAATTGTTACCCCTACCCTGGAACTGGATAAGGCCCTGGCTAAACGGAAAGATGAACTTAAAGATGTATATATCCTTTCTTCAAGCATGAATCAGTATGCGGAAACCGCTATATGTGATCCCAGCCAGGAACATTTTATAATAAATGATTTTTCATTTTCCGTTATTGAGCGAAAGATGCAGGCTGATGGATTGGTTTATCATATCCCGGAAGTTTTGCATGAAATTCCTGAGTTTTATCGCCGCAAGCCTGCCGATGTAGTATTTTGTTGTGCAACCCCCATGGATGACCGGGGCTATTTTAATCTCTCCGTTACGGGTCTGAGTCTCGGAGCTCAGGTTGATACTGCGAAGCACATCGTTGTTGAAGTGCATGATACCTTGCCTTATGTTTACGGACCTAACACTCAGTATTTGCACATTTCGAAAGTAGACTATGTGGTTGAGGTGGAGAACAGCCAGTTGCCTCGGTGCCTGCCTGTAATTGAAGCAACTGAAATTGAACAGAGAATTGCTGAGCACATAGTAGAAGTCATTGAAGATGGTGCATGTCTGCAGCTAGGTGTGGGAGGCACCCCTAATTATGTTGGTAAAATAATTGCTGATTCGGATTTAAAGGATCTGGGTGTGCATACCGAACTCCTCGCTGATGCCTATGTGGAGATGTATGAAGCCGGGAAAATAACCAATATGAAGAAAACCCTTAATAAGGGGATATTTGTAGCTAATTTTGCCATGGGAAGCCAGAAGTTATATGAATTTGTAAATCGCAATCCGTTGGTCAATATATATAATACCGATTATACCAATGACCCGAAGATTATTATGCAGAACGATAAAGTAATCTCCATCTGCAGTTGCCTTAATATTGATATTATTGGCCAGGTATCCTCTGAATCAGTAGGACGCAAGCAGGTTTCAGGTACGGGAGGACAGATGGACTATCATTATGCCGCCTACCACTCTAAGGGCGGAAAAGGCATCATCTGTTTGTCGTCAGCAAGATTTGATAAGAAATCGGATAAATTTGTTTCCAATATTGTTCCAGCTTTTATTCCAGGTACAGTGGTAAGCTTGCCCAGTTCCCTGACCAGTTATGTTGTTACCGAGTATGGCATGGTTGACTTAAAAGCCAAATCCACCTGGGAAAGAGCTGAAGCGCTGGTATCCATTGCCCATCCTGATTGCCAGGATGAGTTAATAGCAGCATGCAAGGAAGCCAATATCTGGAGACGAAGCAATAAAAGATAAGCTGGTTAGGTTCAATCCAAATACTAAGCAGGTATATTTTTATTAACTGATGCAAGGATGGTGGGAAAAGATGGCTAGAACCTTTATTGAAGAATACCAAAGCAAATTAGTAAGTGCCGATGAAGCCGTTAAAGTGGTTAAATCTGGTGACTGGATTGATTATGGTGATTTTGTAGCCAGTAGTGTGGAGTGCGACCAGGCGTTGGCCAAGCGGAAGGATGAGCTGAGGGCAGTTAAAATACGTGCTACTACTAGTTCAATACTTCCACAAACTATTGTTTGTGATCCGGAAGGAGAACATTTCTATTTTCATGACTGGTCTTTCAGTACCATTACGAGAAAACTGGCTGATGAGGGTCGGGCCTTTTTTCTGCCGGAATGCTACCATGAGATACCCCGGATGTATCGGGAACGTATACGTACTGATGTAGCCTTTGTAACCGTAACCCCTATGAATGAACATGGCTATTTCAACCTTAGTACCTCCTGCAGCAAGCTGCTGGCCGAGTTGGAAGCAGCCAAGAAAATAGTAGTTGAGATTAATACTGCCCTACCTTACTGTCATAGTGCCGCCAATAACAACATTCATATTTCCCAGGTTGATTTTGTAGTTGAAGGCAACAATCCTCCGCTGATGGAGACCAAAAAGCCCCCGGTTACTGATATTGACCGTAAAATAGCCGCCTTGATCATGGAGGAAATGGAAGATGGAGCCTGTTTGCAGCTGGGTATAGGTGGTATGCCTAATACGGTTGGCGAAATGATTGCCCAATCAGATTTAAAAGACCTCGGTGTGCATACCGAGATGCTGGTGGATTCTTATGTTGATATGTATGAAGCTGGTAGGATTACCAATCGCTGCAAAAATGTGATGAAGGATAAGTTTGTTTATACCTTCGCCATGGGTACCAAAAAACTATATGACTTTGTAGATAATAATACTTTATGTTCAGTGATGCCAGTTGATTTTACCAATGATCCCTTTATTATTGCCCAGAATGACAAGGTAGTCTCTTTGTGCAGCTGTCTGTCGGTAGATATCCTGGGTCAGGTTTCTTCTGAATCGATTGGTTTTAGACATATATCCGGTACCGGTGGACAATTAGACTTCCATTTTGCCTCTTTCCGCTCCAAGGGGGGCAAAGGCTTCCTGTGCATGCCTTCGACCTCCACCCGTAAGGATGGCACAGTCGAATCAAAGATAGTTCCATCATTTAAGCCGGGCACCGTGGTCAGTGTACCGAGCTCATTAACCAACTATGTGGTTACCGAATATGGCATTGTAAATCTTAAAGGTCTATCCACCTGGGAAAGAGCTGAAGCTTTGATAAGTATTGCTCACCCCGATTTCCAGGATGATCTGGTTAAGGTAGCCCAGGAAAATAGAATCTGGCTGCCTACCAATAAAACTCGGGTTTAGTTATTCAGCGGGGCTGTCCTGGCGGGTGGCCCCGGGCATAGATTTCAGGCTGAATCATTCATAATGCTAATAGAAAATACAAGCAAAATCATTATGCGGAGGTGATAGTATGTCAGAATCCGTAATGGAACAATACAGAAATAAACTGGTAACTGCTGATGAGGCAGTTAAAGTAGTTAAATCCGGTGACTGGGTAGATTATGGCGATTATGTAGCAACAACTGTGGAACTGGATGCAGCTCTGGCCAGGCGCAAGGATGAATTGAAGTCGGTCAAGGTACGTGGTTGTACCTGTATGCATGATCCTCAGGTGGTTCAGGCAGATCCTCTCCAAGAGCATTTTATCTATCATGATTGGTCCTTTACCGGTATATCCAGGAAACTGGCCGATCAACAGCGTTGTTATCTGGTGCCCGAGTCTTTCCATGAAATACCGGCCATATATAGAAAAAACCTTAGAACCGATGTAGCGTTTATAGCAGTTACCCCCATGGACGAATTTGGCTATTTCAACATGAGCAGCTCCTGCGGTAAGCTGGTGGCTGAAAAAGAGATAGCTGGAAAAATTGTAGTCGAAGTAAATACCTCCCTCCCTTACTGCTTTAGCGGGGCCAATAATACCCTGCATATATCGGAAGTGGCATATGTGGTGGAAAGCATGGAGAATAGACCGCTGGTAGAATTGCAAAAGCCGTCCGTCACTGATGTGGACAAGCAAATAGCAGCCTTAATCATGGAAGAGCTTGAGGATGGGGCCTGTTTGCAGTTGGGCATAGGTGGAATGCCTAACATGGTAGGGGAAATGATATCCCAGTCGGATATTAAAGATCTGGGTGTGCATACCGAAATGTTGGTGGATTCCTATGTTGATATGTACAACGCCGGCAGAATTACCAATCAACGCAAAAACATTAACCGTGGCAAATTTGTATATACCTTTGCTATGGGTAGTAAGAAGCTCTATGATTTCCTGGATCATAACCCCGCCTGCCAAGTGTTCCCGGTCGATTATGTTAATGATCCCAGCATTATTGCTCAGAACGACAAGGTGTTTTCAGTATGCAGCTGTTTATCGGTTGATCTGCTGGGACAGGTTTCTTCGGAATCAATTGGTTTTAGGCAAATATCTGGGACGGGCGGACAGCTGGATTTTCATTTTGCATCCTTCCGATCTAAAGGCGGCAAGGGATTTTTATGTATGCCTTCCACAGCCAAAGCCAAAGATGGCAGCTTGGAATCCAAAATTGTACCTTCATTTAGACCTGGAACTGTAGTTACCGTTCCTAGTTCCCTGACAAATTATGTGGTTACCGAGTATGGTGCAGTAAACCTGAAGGGGCTATCCACCTGGGAAAGAACCGAAGCATTGATAGCTATTGCTCATCCTGATTTCCGAGATGAGCTGGTTAAAGAAGCTCAGAAAAACAGGATCTGGCTGCCCAGTAACAAAAATCGAGTATAGCAACTCCTTTACAAAACGCAATAATAAATTCTACTGATACAAATGGTTAAGAACTTAGCTATATAGATAGAGGAGGAGAATAATTATGGACTTTTGTTTGACTGAAGAGCAAGAAATGATACGGCAGATGGCAGCTGATTTTGCTGCTAATGAAATAGCTCCTTTTGCAGGTCAGTGGGACAAGGAGGATGTCTGTCCTCTGGATACCATTAAGAAGATGCAGGATTTAGGTTTAATGACTATTGGTGTTCCTGCTGAGTATGGCGGAGATGGATTGGATAATGTCTCCAAATGCCTGGTAGAAGAGGAAATAACTAAAGCAGATGCGGGACTGGGTACGGTTATATGTGCCTCATCATTGCTGGCTTCAGATCCTATTTTGGTTGGTGCCAACCATGAGCAGAAACAGTGGTGGTACGGACGTATGCTGGAGGGCGCCGTTTGCGGTTTTTGCTTAACTGAACCCGGGGCCGGTTCTGATGCCCTGGGAATGTCGACGAAATGTGTTAAAGACGGAGATCATTATATACTGAACGGAACCAAACAGTTTATTACCAATGCGCCCATTGCCGAACAGTTTACGGTTTTTGCTACTCTGGATAAAAAGCTAGGCAGCAAGGGCATATGTGCATTCATGGTAGACAGAAACTCTCCCGGATTGTCGATTGGACCCAAGGAAGACAAACTTGGCATCAGAAGCAGCAGTACCTCGCAGGTGATATTTGAAGATGTTAGAGTGCCAGCTGCCAATCTGCTGGGGGCAGAAGGCAAAGGGGTATACATTCTAATGGAAACCCTCGACCTTTCCAGAACTGCAGTTGCGGCCATGGCTACCGGAGTGTCGCAGGCTGCGCTGGAAGCGGCTGTGAATTATGCCAATGAGAGACAACAGTTTGGCAAACCTATCAGCAGTTTTCAGGCTATTCAATTTATGCTGGCAGATATGGTGATGTATGTAGAAACTTCTCGCTTGCTGTATTTGAAAGCGGCTAGTTTGCAGGATGCAGAAAAACCCTTTAAAGCAGTCTCCTCCATGGCCAAGGCGTGGGCTGGAGATGCCGCCATGAAAGTAGCCACTGACGCCATTCAGGTCTTTGGTGGTTATGGCTTTACCAAGGAGTATCCGGTAGAGAAATATTTCCGCGATGCCAAGATCATGCAGTTATACGAAGGTACCTCGCAGGTCCAACGGATGGTTATAGCCAAAAATACTATTAGTCAGGGTTATAAACCATTTATATAGATGGTTCCAAATATCAGGATTATCTGAGCCGTTTCTATGTTTCGGAAATGGATAACATATTGTTGTAGATCAATTCTCTCTTAAAACTCTCTCGATGGCAGGGTATTCAACCACCTTGCCATTGGGAGAGATTTTTTTGCCGTATCAGACCCCCATGGCGCGTAGCGCCACCACTGATGGATGAAAAATCTTTTTTCAGGGCAGAAGGTATAACATTTCTAAATGTTGCACCCTTCGGGTATTACATATGCTCCCTGTGGTC